>CAVOCV010000120.1:0-5157 GCA_963694325.1 Candidatus Thalassarchaeaceae archaeon
TAACCGAAGGGCAACTGAGTCATGATGAACTCCATGCTGGAATAGGCCGGGGTCGGGTCGCCCTGTCCACCGGGCACGTAGTAGATGCCGAGAATCGTGCCCGTGATGACCAGACTGATGAAGGCCAAGAAGGAGATGCCGCCGAGGCAGTAGAGCGGATACCAATACCAGATGATGCGGAGTTTGTACTTCTCGGCGTGGGTCATCGGCATCTGACGGTGCATGCTGTGGTAGGCATCTCGGCTCATCGCCCAGTAATCTTGGATGCGGAATCGGGTATCGAGCCAACTGAAGACCCAGAGGAAGGATTTCTCGATCAGGCCGAGTTTGCCTCTGGATTCGACCGCGCGAAGGATCTCCTTGCGGGGCATCTCTTCGTTCTCCTTGCGGAGGGTGAAGGCGACGATGATCGTGATGATGGCGATGAAGAGACCGAGGAACCAGACTTGTAGCATTTTTTCACCTCAATCGCAGAACGTGTACCAATCCATGTAGTCCGGAAGGCCTTCGATGATATCACCGTTGACCGCGAAGGGGATCAGGGGCAGGCCGACGGGGGCAGGGCCGCCCGTTCGGCGGACGCCGAAATACTTGAATGTCGAACCATTGGTCCGATTTCGGTTTTCATTCATCTCGAGAACCGTCGGGTCATAGCGACTGGAATGGCAGATGCAGAACAGCTTGTTCCCGCCTGCATCGACGCCGCCGGGCAGCCAGGTGTCGGCGGTGAAATCGTTGGCGACGAGTTGCCACCCGGGGATGCAGCACAGGTGGGGGCATCGACTGAACAGGAGCAGGATGTTGTCGTGTGGGGCGAGCAGCGGGTCTGTCAGGACGTCCTCGCCGTGGCCGATGTAGGCGCCTGCCGCGTTGTAGCCGCTGTCGAACTGGATGCGGGGGACGCCTTCAGCCGGGGGCTTGGATGCGTTTTCCTCGTGTGGGATGTAGACGATGTTGACCGGCAATCCATTCCACACGCCTTGGGCACCGGACATGCCGGTGGCGGATGTCGCGGCCTGGGTGACGAGGGCTGACTTGGTCATCGTCTCGAGGTGGAGGTCGCCGTACCAGACGTTCTCCTCCTGTCCCTTCGGCACCCAGTAGCGGACACCGGAATCGGTTTCACCGCTGCTCGCCTGGCCCATCAGCAGGGAGGCGAAGCCGACCGCGCCGAGGCTGGCCGTCGCGATGACGCCACCGGCGGCATTGAATGCGTATTTCATGAAGAGACGTCGATCGAGGGTGGTGCGCGGCTCCATGTCCTCATCTTCGACGGGGGCTCCCGGAGCCGGACGGAGTCTGAATTGTCTGGCCATGGATCACACCTCGTATTCGACCCAGGATTCGGGGTCTTTTGCGCCGATGTACTTGTTGCGTCGATGCTTGACGATCACCGTGTCTGCCATCACCCACTTCAGGTAGACAATGCCCATGATGATCAGCGTGGTCATCATCATGCCGAGGAAGAATGAGAGGATCTGTTGGTCCCAGTGGTTGAACAGGCCGACGGTCATGCCACCGGCCCAATACAGTGTCCAGAAGACACCCCAGACGTAGACCAAGGTGACGAGCCATGAGTTTGAACTCGGTGAGATCGAAGCGCGGACGATGGTGCCGGGTTCCGGCGCGTTGAACACACCGTGGTCGGTCGCCGTGATGTATTCCTCCTCGGTCAGATTGACCCCTTCGAGGGCGGCGCGGGCATCCTCAAGGCTGACCTCGCCGGATTGAACCTGCTTCAGCAGCAGCATGACGACGTCGTCGGTCATAGTTGGTCACCTCGACGCAGATGTTTCATGCGCAGTCGCACGAGATTCGAGCGACCCTCGTAATGACGGCTGAAGCCGTAACGGAGGAAGAAGCCGCAGAATAGAATGACGGCGACAACGGCGCCGAAGCCGAGCAAGCCGAGCCAGTGGGCGCGGAAGGGTGCACCCATGTCGTGCAGGTCGAGATGGCCCGCTTCACCCTCGGGTGCACTGACGTCGCCGTTCCCTGCGAAGACGGTGCGGGTCTGGCCATTGTCTTGGCCTTCGGATAGAGCGAATGAGAGTCGATTCCAGGCGTCGCCGAGCGGACTGCCATCGCCGTCGACGCTGTTGCCTGCCAACCAGAAGGAGATGTCGCCGCTGTCCGCCGCCGGGGCGGTCCAAATGATCATCCACGCCCGGTCTGCGGTATTCGAGCCGTCCGCTGTGTGGGTCAGTGAGGATGCATCATCGCCGTTCTGGACCATCTCCTCATAGCCCGCGGCACCGGCGAGGTTCCCCGCAGAGGTCCGCATGGAGAAGCCGCCTGAATGGTCGCCACCGATGTCGGGCCCACCGATGATTTGGATTTTCAGTTCGTAGGCGACATCGCCTTCGTACAGATAGGGCAGCCCTGAAACCAGCAGTGTGACGCTGTCATCGGGGGTAATTTGGTCGCCGGAATGGCAGGTGCATCCGGTCTTTGCGACGTCGGTATCGGCGACTGCGACATCGCCGGAGATGCCGCTGGGTCGGGCCTGTGTGCCGCCGACCATCAGCAGCGTCACGAGCAACACCAAGACGAGGTGTCGCGAGCTAGATTTGAATCGGAGCATAGCGATGCCTCACCTATGGTGAGCGGACGACCTGAAAGCCCTCCATAAACGTTCCTCGCTCGCCACGACGGAATGGCGGCGCAGTGCATCGAATCTCGCGCGCCCGCGATGCGACCCTCCAGACGCAGGCCTGAAGAGGCCGGGGGCACTCCCCCCTTGTATGGCGGGGCATGTGTGGGAGAATATCTACGACCTCAGTGAGGCACAATTGGAGTCTCTGGACCAAGCGGAGACCCTCATGGAGGGCATGGATTTGACCGCCGCCGAGACCATCCTTCTCGAGATGCTCGAAGCTGCACCCGAGTGTGTGCCTGTCCTCTCCAATTTGGGTCATCTGTACGGGAAGTATCTGTCGGAGTTCGAGAACGCCGTGAAGTATTACGAACAGGTGCTTGAAATCGAGCCGGACAATGCTTGGGCGCGTGACGCCCGCCGCCGATACGCACGCTACGTCGATCGGGATTGAGGGCCAACCCTCTTGGCCCGCCGACGGCGAGACCTCGGCCATGGCGGAGGGCTCACTTCTCATCGCTGGCGTAGGGGGGCTCGGTTGTGCTTGGGCCAAGGCGGCACACCAGCGCTGTTCGGGCAACGTGGACGTCGCCTTGATCGATGCCGACGAGCGCTCGTTGGAGGGCGCACGCCACGCCCATTGCTTGGTCCTCGGCGATGAGCCCTCAGCCGAGGGATGTGCGGCATTGCCCGCCCTTGCTCAGGCGCGAATGCGGGCCCTTCTCCCCGTCACAGAGCATTTCCTTGCACAGGCCGAACTGGTCGTTCTGTTGACCGGTCTCGGCGGTGGTTCGGGTTCGGGGGCTGCACAGGAATTCGCCCGACAGGCCGCTCAGGCGGGCAGCCTTGTCATCACCATCGCTGCGATGCCGTTCGAAGCCCAGTCCGTGCGCTGTCAAATCGCGGAAGAAGCGCTCGCCCGACTCACCAAAGTCAGCCATGTCTGCGTCGAGTTGAGCTTGGATCGGATGGCCTGGCAAGCGCGTGAACGCGGCGTCGATTGGCAGCAGGGGAGCGCGTGGATCGAGGAGTTGGTCGAGGGGCTGATGACCACACTCTCCGCCGTCGGACTGATCAACCTCGATCTGATGGATCTACGCGCAATCGTCTCAAAATCAGGATCTGCAACCCTCTTGGTCGCCGAGGGCAACTGCGACGATGCACTCGATCTCTACAACCGGGCGCGGGCCGCGCCGATGGCCGCTCTCTCGGTCGGTGGGGCCTCGGGTTGTCTGCTTCAGGTCGAGGGCGGCCCGAACATGACGATGCGGCAGGTCGCCGATGTCGCCGATGCCTTCACCGACGGGCTTTCCGATGATGCCCAGGTCATCTTCGGTGCACGCGTCACGCCCGAACTCGGGGATCGAATGCGTGTCGTCGCCGTGGTCAGCGGATTGCCCCGCGGCTCGGCGGACGGGCTTCACTGATCCGCGTTCTCTGCGGTCACGGGTTCTGGAATGACGAGGTCGGACTCGGGCACTTCCCAATCGACCTCAGCCCCTTGAATCGATGAGGTCGAGTCATCGACGACATCCTCTTCGGACCTCCAGCCGGTCTCCTCCCAATCGTCATCCTCGGGCTCTCCTTGAGAGGCCTCATCCCGGGTTCGGGCGAGGGTCAACCAATCGGAGAGGCTGCCGATGCGCCACCAGTGAATCCACATCATGGTGCCCGCGGTGATCAGGTGGCCAATGCCGACCGACCCCGACAGCCCGTAGTCGAAAATGCCACCCGATAGGCGTGAGCCGAGCACGGCGATCATGGCGATCGAACCCGCATAGGCCATGCCGAAGGCGAGCCCCCAGAAGATCGCGTTGTCCCGGGTGAACAGGTTGAGCCCTCGGTCGTGGGTATCCTTGGCCAAGGTCCAGATCGCCGCGACCACGGTCAGAAGCATCAGAATGAGTTCCTCGATGACCACACCGAGGCCCCATGATCCTCCGGTGAACCGACGCAGTGCACTGAGCAGGTGCCATGTGACGAAGAGTTGGACGAGCAATCCCCAGGTGAATCCGAAGGCGGCGGTGTCCGAACGACGGCCATCGATGGCGCGGCGCTCCGCGGTTTGGCGCAGCAAGAGGAATTGCACTCCGGCGGCAAAGACGGTGAAGAGACTCATTTTTCCGATCTCGAGCCAAGAGAGCGACCGATCCTTCTCGTAGCCGATGATGAGCAGCCAATAGGCGAGGGCAGCGAACCCTGCGATGATCAGGATGTGGGTGGTCGCCGAGGCCGCAAGCCGCCCTTCTCGGTCGGTGGATTCCATGCGGGCTGCACGGGCTTCGACCGGGATGCGCAGGCTGTTCGCCATCGCTCGCCCCTGCATATAGGACCAGACGACGAACATCCCAGCGATGGTCAATGCCCAATACTCGACCTGACTCGCTCCCGGTCCGGTGAGGAACCACGAGATGACCATGAACGGCAGTGCGCCCAACGAGAGCGGTGCGAGCCAAGAGGCCAGCACGCGGACAGGATAGAGTTTCATCCGCTCGCCGAATGATGCGCCCTCGGGAGCGGCCTGGACATGGCTGAATCGGTGGACTAGGGAGTGGGTGTTG
>CAVOCV010000121.1:0-5153 GCA_963694325.1 Candidatus Thalassarchaeaceae archaeon
TGCATCGATGACGAAGTAGGGAATGTGGACGCTCATCGCGCGTTTGGCGGTGAATTCCACGACTTGGAACTCAGCGCCGAGGAGAATATCCGGCTCGACAGAAAGATCTCGCGAGCCGATGGCGTCCTCCTCCTCACCGAAGCAACCCGACAGAGAGGGCGTCAGGACGAGGAACGCCAGCAGGACGGCAAGTTCGCTCCTCATGGTCAGCGAATGGGGATTCGCTGCATATATCGGTGTTCATCAGTCCTCTACGGGGACGAGATGGTTGCCATTCCGGTCGTTGTCCATCATGAATTGGACGAAGTAGCGGGCGCGGGCACCCTGATCATCGGCGATTTCGCTGCGGTCGCCGTAGCGGCTCATCAGATTGGTCAGAGATGGGTTATGCTGCTCCTCGGTGCACTGTGGGACTTCGTCCTCAGCCTGGCCAGGCTTCGATTCTTCGTAGAGGTCTGAAGCACTGCAGCCAATCGCCTCCTCGCATTCGTTGTAGCAGTCGTAAGGCGTGCCACAGACGAAGTCGCCCGTGCGGTAGCATCGCTCGTCCGGGATGACCCAGTCAGCCACCCATCCTGAAGAGGCCCGGTCGAGGTCTGAATCAGAGGCGGGGTCATCGCTGTATTGGTGGGTATGGTAGAGCCCCATGAAGTGGCCGAGTTCGTGGCTTGGAATGTGACTGGTCTCGAGAGTGCTGGCTCGCACGTACGTGACGTAGTGGTCGCGGGTGTGCCATGGGAACATCGAGTATGCGCCCCATCCATCGGTGACGAGGACGATGTTCACCATGGTCGGATCATATCCGTCGAGAAAGCCATCTCCTAGCTGGGATATGGACACGCCATCCCCGTAATCGCCGCCCGTTTCATTGCTGCGATTGTCGAGAGGTTCGGCCTCTTGCTCATCGGTCACGTTCGGGAAAGCCATGTCGACATGGACGACATTGCCGAGGGCGAATTGGATGCCGTGTGTCGCATAGACCTCATTGATGAAATCAAGGCCAGTGAGAAGCATCGATTCGTTGGCGACCCAATCGACGCCATCTCCATCCTTGTAGACGAAGAAATTCACCGCGAGAACCCGCGTCGGCCCCGTCTCACAATCAAGGCCCGGATACGGTGACTCAGAACTCACCGATTGCCAGTATCCAACCTCGTCGCAAGGGTTCTTCTCCTCGGCGATTTCATCGTTCGTTAGGCAGCCCGAGAGTGCGGGTGCGAGCAGCACCAGCACAAGTGGAATCACGACTCCTCTCATGGTCCGAGCTCAGATGTCTCAAGGGATAATCCTTGGCGCATAATTTGCCTTGATGGCAGCGGAAGTAGGCCCTCCCGGATTCGAACCAGGGTCGTGGGATCCAGAACCCCACATGATGGACCGCTACACCAAGGGCCTAAGCAGCCCTCGGATTCGCCACCCGTATTTCAACGCAACCGACGTACAGCAGCGCCGAACATTGCCAAGATCGGCAGGATCGGGTCGAAGCCCGGCAGGAATCCTTTCGCCTCTTTTTCGGGAGGTTGGCTCTCGTACAAGGTGAACTGGTCGCCGATGGTGCCGTCGATGCGATGGTGGGTGACGGTGAGTGTGCTCGCATCTCCATCGTAGATTATGCGGGTCCAGCCGTAGGTGCTGTTCTCTCTGAAGGCGCTCCACACGGGGGCGGGCTCGTCGAGGTCCTCGTACGCGCTGCGCCCGGCAATGCCGATGACAAGATGTACAGGCGCTTCACCCGCGCCTTGAACCGCTTCGGCCACGACCGGGGTCGTGCGCTCGTAGAAATGGTCGTGGCCGGCGATGACCAGATCGACCTCGTTCTCGATGTATAGCGCTTCGAGCGCATCTCTGAGGGCGACCTCCGAGCCGTGGTAGCTATTGCTGCTGTACATCGGCTTGTGGCCGATGATGACGACGAAGGGGGTCACCTTTCGGTCGACCGCAGCGAGGTCGGCTTCGAGCCAAGCGAATTGTGCCGAGGCGGCATCGTAGCCGTGCTCGGTCGACATGAAGACCATGTGGACGCCGGGCAGGTTTCTGCTGTACCAATGCGGTTCGACCTCCTTGGCGCCGTCGGCATCGAATCGGTGGTCATAGGCTTCGAATTCGATGCCGGGCTCATTCTCGTGATTGCCGACCGCGGTCATCCACGGGATGGTCGTCATGCTCGGCTCGTTGACATCGAAGTAGTCGTCCCACATCGACTGGTCGCCGTTGGCATAGGATATGTCGCCGGAGATCGTCACCATTTGGGCCGTGGTGTCCGCAAGGATGGCGTCGGAGACTTGGAGCCCTTCGTCGGACATGCCGTGGTCGGCGATGGCAATCCATTCGAATCGATTCGCATTGGGGTCGATGGTGGTGAAGGTCATCTCCTCGGACCAGGTGCTGCCATCGCCGACGCGATAGGTGACCTCCTGGCCGGGTTCAAGCCCGGTCATCGTCGCCATGTGGAAGGCCATGTCGTGGTTGTAGCAGTAGGATTCACCCATCGCATTCTGTCCATTCCATTCGACCTCACCATCCGTGCGACCGTCGGTGGCCCAGACGACCACCATGTCGGCCGGGTTCTCCGTCGTTTGCAAGTGAATCTGCTCGGGCATCGTGCTGCCCGTCAGAGTGCCGGGGCACTCCTGGAAGGCCTCTGTGAGGCTCTGCGCGCTCGCGATGGGCGCAAGGAGCAGCAAGACGAGCAACGGAGCGAGGGCGCGCACAGCCACGGGTGGGGTGCGTTGCCTCTCAAGCCTTGCCTCGGAATCGAGCATTGATCTCGTCGAGGGAGGCGGCGCTCGGACGCATGATGTCGTCAGGAATCTCTGCGAGCGGGGTGTCGACCAGATGCTGGTCCTCGGTCGCAGTGGCCTTGGTCGGGTCGAAGTAGAGCAGGCCCGTGACGTGCTTGTCCTCTTGCTCGGCGATGTGGAGCGCGCTGAGCGCAGCGACTGGGTCCGTCGGGTCGTGGTCACTGCCGATGGTTTCGAGGCGCAGGGTGCTGCCGTCAAACAGGGTGATGTCGTGGTATTCTCCCTCGGGTGCAGCTGCGGCTTCAATGGGTGACTGTGTCGGGATGTAATCGTAGGCATGGAGTTCGACATCGTTGTCCTTGACGTAGGTGTAGGATCGCAGTGATTCGTCGTTATTGTTGAAGGTGACACAGGGCGAAATGATGTCGAGCAGGGCGAAGCCCTTGTGGGACATCGCCGCCTTCATCAGGGCGCTGAGTTGCTTCTTTGAGCCGGAGAATGAACGGGCGACGAAGGTGCAACCGAGATTGATGGCGAGTTTGCACAGATCGATCGGTTGGGTCTCATTGATCGGTCCCTTCTTCTTCTTGCTGCCCTTGACCGCGGTGGCGCTGTATTGGCCCTTCGTGAGTCCGTAGACACCGTTGTTTTCGAGGACGTAGACCATGTCGAGATTGCGTCGTACGGCGTGGATGAACTGGCCGATGCCGATGCTGGCGGAGTCGCCGTCGCCTGATACTGCGAGGAAGGTGAGGTCCTTGTTGCCCATCGCCGCACCGGTGGTGACGGCAGGCATGCGGCCGTGGACGGTGTTGAATCCGTGCGACTGGGAAAGGAAGTAGGCCGGAGTCTTGCTGCTGCAGCCGATGCCGCTCATCTTGGCGATATTCTCGGGTCGCAGTCCGTTCTCCCAGGCTGAGTTGATGATGACGTTGGAGATCTGGTCGTGACCACATCCGGGGCACAGAGTGGATGCGCCGCCCTGATAGTCGGATTTCGGCAGGTCGATGACGTTGAGTTTGATGCTCACTGGTTCACCTCCTGCAGGACGTCCTTGATGAGTTCAGCGTAATGACGTGCGCGCGGCGGCATGCCGTCGGAGTAGGCCGCGCTGTGGACCTTGGGGATGAGTTCGTTGGGCAGTTCTCGGCGCATGATGCCGTAGAGTTGACCGTCGCGGTTGATCTCGAGAACGATGACCGTCTCGTGGTCGCGGATGAAGTCCTCGACGGCTGGCGAAAGGGGCAGGGCGCGCACGCGGCACTGGCTGACCTTGCGGCCGATCTCGGTCTCGAGAATGTCGTCGATCTCCTGGATTGAATTCTCCATGCTGCCGAAATAGATGATGCCGACCTCTTGCTCCTCTTCGAGGCGCATCAAGGGTTGTGGTAGCCACGTGCGGGCGCTGTCCATCTTGTGCTTCAGGCGCTGCATCAGGCCGTGGTAGATCTCGGGCTTCTCGGAGTAGACACCGTCCTCGTCATGGCCTGTGCCGCGGTAAAGGATGGGGTCGAGTCCAGACCCGGGTAGGGTGCGATAGGGAATGCCATCGCCGTCGACATCGCGGTAGCGGCCGTAGTTCTCGATCGCATCCAGTTGTTCTTGGCTGTGAATGACCTTGCCGCGGTCCATCGGTTGTTCGGGGTATTCAAAGCCCTTGCAGGCCCAGTTATTCATGCCGAGATCAAGATCAGAGAAGCCGAAGACCACCGTCTGGAGGCGTTCGGCCACGTCGAAGGCGCGCCAGCCGAATTCGAAGCATTCCTCCATCGAGCCGGGAATCAGCACCGGGTGCTGGGTATCGCCGTGACTGGCTTCGTAGAGCATTGAGAGGTCGCCCTGTTGGGTGCGGGTTGGCAGGCCAGTGGAAGGGCCGGTGCGATTGACATCCCAAATGACGCCGGGAATTTCGGCGAAGTAGGCGAGTCCGATGAATTCGGACATCAGCGAGATGCCGGGACCGCTGGTCGCTGTCATCGCGCGGATGCCGGCCCAACCGCCACCGATGACCATGCCGGCCGCGGCCAGTTCATCCTCGGCCTGGACGACGGCGCACATGGCGTCGTCATTGTCGTCGGTGCGCAGATCGGGAATGTATTCGATGATCGCTTCGGCGAGGCTGCTCGAGGGCGTGATCGGATACCATGAGAGCAGGCCGACGCCGCCGTAGTGCGCTCCGAGAGCGACGGCTTCGTTGCCCTCGACGAGGAATTCGTTCGCGTCCTTCTCACGCGCTTCGATGCGGAAGGGAATGTCAGAGATGTCGATATTGTCAGCCACGAAGCTGCGGCCGAGGGCGAGGGCTTCGACGTTGAGTTCAATCGCCTTCGCCTTACCACCAAACTGCTGGCTGACAGCTGTGTTGAGAATGGCATCGTCCAAGCCGAGGACCTCTGCGAGAACGCCGACGTA
>CAVOCV010000122.1:0-5126 GCA_963694325.1 Candidatus Thalassarchaeaceae archaeon
ATCCCAGATAACGGCCGTGAACGGTTCGCTGTTCACCAGGGTGGGCGATGACCACCCCATCTACCGGCATGACCCTGCCCTTGCGCTTCACGCCATCGATTCTGCCCTTGGAATCCCGGCGGAAACCTGTCACTGCACCATCCATCTGGAAGCTGACATCCGTCTGCAGACAAGCGGCGATGAGACGACCGCTGGCACCGACCCAACCATCGCTCGGCGCCATCGGTGGATGACGGTTGAGAGTGGAGACAGCACCCAGTGTCGGCGTGGGGTCGAGATGCAGGAGGATATTGAGGAGACTCGCCGCATCCATGGCGGTTTCTGAAAGCCCTGTGCTGTCCCCTTTTCTCGCCGCCTTGATCAGTTCAACCCACTCCACTGCCATCGGCCCTTGGGGCCTCTTCAGAAGGCCAGTGAAATTGGGCAAGGGAGTGCGCGTATCGTTGCGAATGACCGCCATCTGGCCGAAGGGGATCCGCCGTAGCGGCATTCTCACCTTCATCTTCCTCAAGAGACGGTCCAAGGGACCGTGCCGGGGCCAAACCACGGGTGCTCGGTCGAATAACCACCCATCATCGAGTGGTGATGCAAGGCCCCCCATGGGCTCTGTTTTTCCGAACAGTACCACGTCTGCGCCGCCTCTGGCCGCACCCAACGCAGCGGTCAATCCGGTGATGCCGTCTCCGACCACCCCGACGCGCCGCATGTACCTGCGACTGATTTCTTCCTCAAAAGAGGACCGAATCCTCTCATCACGTTCGCCGAGAGGGTGAAAACCCCCCGTCGAGTCGGCAGGTCAGTGTCCCCCGAAGATGATTCATCGGCTGAAGCGCCGGCCGAGGCTGACGATCCGTTGGCTGAGATTGTCCATGCGGTCAAGAAACGCACGCTCCCCCACGACCGGCGTCGCGAGTTGATCTCGGATGATGGACCGACCGAATGGTTCCTCGCCAGCGCCCGCCGCTGGATTGTTGCGATGCTTGCCGACGAGGGGATTCACGAACCGATCGAATCCGGAAATCGGCGCACCAAAGCCGAGATTCGATCTCGAGAAGCGGGTACATTGGCAGGCCTCTATGTGGCTGACATCTTGCTACGCGAATGGATGCCTCAAGCTCGATTCACCTGGACGGGTGGCGAGGGCAGTGAGATTGAGAAAGGCACGTGCATCCTGACCATCGAGGCGAGTCGCCACCAGATTCTCGTCTGTGAGAGAATCATTCTCAACATCCTAGGCCGACTCTCCGGCATCGCCACGAATACCGCGCGATGGGTGGCCGCCTCGCAGATCCCTCTCGCCGCCACACGCAAGACCACCTGGGGCGCCCTCGACAAGGCTGCTGTCGCCGTTGGAGGGGGACTTACCCACCGCATTCACCGTGCCGATGCACTGATGTTGAAGGAGAACGATCTCGCCGCCATCGCTGAAGAGGGCGTACGCGGCTCGGCCCGGGTGCGTGGCATCCTGCGGGACCTTCCGTTGGAAACGGTCGGTGCCTTCGCAACGATCGAGGTTCGGAGTCTGGACGAGGCCTTGGCCGCGGCCGAGGCTTGGGCAGAACGCATGCTAGAGGCAGAAGAGGTGGTCAAACTCAACATCATGCTCGACAATATGGGGCCACAGGTCACCCGCGATGCGGTGCTCGACTTGGAAACCCGGGGATTGCGCGAATATGTGACCTTGGAGGCGAGTGGGAACATCACCTTCGATTCGCTAGAGGAATGGCAAGGGTCCGGTGTCGACGTCATGTCCTCAAGCGGATTGCACCGCGCCGCAGATCCGCTGGACCTCACCTGCATCTTCGAGGGAGTGTGAACAGATGGGCGATGTGCCCCCCTCACACCCTCGGTATGCCTCCCTGATGTCCCGAAAACGATTGACTGAGGCCGCCTCAAGAGGCATGCTTGCCGGTTCGGCACTGATCGCCCACGGTCGTGGTGAGGCCTTTGACTATCTGCTCGGTGAACGAACCAGTGCACCGGGCCGCGCTGCAATTCGAGAGACTGCGGCCCGGCTGCGGGCCGCTTCCCGGCCTGTGCTCTCATTGAATGGAAATGCGGTCGCATTGGCAGGCGCAGACCTGTTGGCCTGCGCCGCCGCCCTCAATTGTCCGGTTGAAATCAACATCTACTATCGCACACCTGAACGGATGGACGCACTTCTCGCCGCACTCGAAGAGATGCGAGCCGAGGCGATGGCGGCCCATCCCGATTTACCGATCGCCGCGGTCGAGATTCTCGGCGCAGCCCCCGACGCGCGCATCCCCGGTTTGGACGGGCCACGTGCGAATTGCCATGCAGAGGGCATCCTCTCCGCAGATGCACTGTTGGTGCCGCTCGAGGACGGAGATCGGTGCGAAGCGTTGGTCGGCCTCGGCAAGACCGTCTGTGTGATCGACCTCAATCCAATGTCGCGCACCGCGAAGACCGCCTGTGTGACCATCGTCGACGAATTGACGAGATGCGTCCGATTGCTGCTCGAAGATCTGCTCTCCCCGGACCTTGTGGCGAGCGAAAATTGGCGAAATGAGCAGAATTTAGAAGATTCATTGCAAGTGATGCTGCGGAACCTCGGTTCGGGGTCTCAAGACTGAATCCGAGCGATGGCCGTTCGGGAGAACCTTTTTCCCTGCTGGAATCTCACTATCTGCTGACCGGGGATGGCTGAGGAAGAAGAACGCCTGCTCAGCGAGAGCGATACGTTTCTATCATCTCAGGTCTCATTCGATCTCGATGCGCCGCAAAAACCGGAGCGCCGTACAGCGAATAAACCGGCTAAACGCCGACCCTCAAAACGCAATCTCGACGAGGATAATGTCACCTCTTGCCCCGGATGTGGGGCCGAACAGTCCGAAGGTGAGTTCGTCGAGTCGATTCTCTCCTTTGTGACCGGGTCTGCGGACTATCTCGGTGGTGACCCTGTTCGGGTTCGCAGCGTCCAGATCCTCCAACAGATCATCAGCCAAGGACGACTTCCAGACCCCAAATCAGAATGGAGCATGGAGATCATTCAACGCATCGAGCAGCATATCGAGCACATGGCGGATGAGCGGTCGCGTCTCATCCAACGTCAGGAAAGGGCCACGCTTGAGGAAGGCCTCCGTTGGGAGATTGAGAATCGGGTTCGCGCAGAGCTCAAGGAGACTCTGAGAGCCGAAATCGAGCAAGATATCGTCGGTGAGGTCGCCGTCGCCATCCGAGACCAAGTCCGCAAACAGACCGTCGAGGAGATGGTACCACTCATTCGGGCTGAAGTCGAGAAGGAATTGTGGGCGGAATTTGAAGCGATTCGACGCACCGAGCGCGACAAGAACAGCAATGCCGACGCGCCCGCTTGATCAGAGCTTGGTCACCGTTCCATCGGCATCAAATCGATAGTAGGCCGGGCCCGCATTTTCCTCGGGTTCAATCTTCCACATCGACCAGACCAATGCATTCGATTCCCAATGCGTGGCAATCAACTGGTCTCGGCGAATAATTCCATCGTGTTGCACGGTGGCTGAGGTGCTGTCATCCGGGGAGGACAGGGTCACGATTCCACCCGCCACATAGACGTGGCAAAGATACCAACCCTCCGACTCTCGTTCTTGGCCCGTCACGTTCCAGCCATCCCATTCGAAACAGGTCGGGGTCGAATCGAGAGTGACCGCATACTCCAGACCGTGGTCACCCAAACCATCCAGCCGTGCCGCTCCGAGAGGCAGGGTTTCCCCACCTTCCCAAGGCGTGCAACTCGCCTCGAATGTAGGAAGGAGGGCGCATGTCTCGAATTCAAAATCGGTCGCGATGTTTCCCGAGACGAGGCCGACGCTTGGCTGACCATCCCAAACACCGCCGACATAGGCGTGGGCCGCATCGGTATCGGCACGGACCAGCCAGCCATCGCCGCCACCGACAAGGTTGACCTGCACGCGGTCATTCCACACCTCCGTCCCCGTTTCTGGGTCAATCTCGCCACGGGTTTCGACGAGGATGATGGCGAGATCGCCATTCACGCGCATGAATCGCTGGGAAGAAGAAACGCGATGGAGCTGGGCTGCATCGACCGGATGGACATCATGAACGATGACCAGATGTCGCCATTCGGGGTCATCCCATGACTCCAACATCCACAGGGTCGAAATTTTTCCATCAGAAATTCCGATGTATGGAACACCATTCTGTTCATCGACGATTAACGCATGGTCAGCGAGGATGTCGCTGTCTAATTCGGTCAACACGGCGGTTTCAATGACATTCGCTGAATCATCCAGACGCATCATGACCATTCGATTCGAATCGCGAAGTCTCTCTGTGTAGACGACCAGATGCTCATCTCCAACTCGAACACTTTCGTCGAGATGGATCTCCCAACCCGCTCCATTGTCGGCTGCCATATATTCGGAAATTCCGAGGTAGATGGGGATGATGAGGAGGGCGAGGACAACCGCGGAAACCTTGGCGCCCAATTCCATGGTCTTCTTTCGCTCGGCTTGCTCCATTCGGTGGGCGGCGGCATCGGCTTCCATCTGGATGGCGAGGACTTTGCCGGCCTCGGCCGCGGCCATCAATTCCGGCGTGGGGAGTGTGCCCTCCCAACCCAAAGACGCCTCCACCATGGAGGGTGCAGGCTCACGCGATGGCGTAATGCTTGCGCAGGAGTTCAGCGAAGGTTGTGCAGATGGCGTCGCCGACCGCATCGGTGCCGGCGTCGCCGCCGAGATCGTAGGTCAAGACGTCGCCGCAAAGTACGGTTGCAACCGCTTGGTCGAGCAGGGTGGCGAGGGCCTTGCAGTCCGCATCCCCTCGGGTTTCACCGAGCCAATCGAGCATCAGGCCGACGCTGTTGATCATCGCCGTCGGGTTGGTCGTGTTCTTGCCCGCGTACTTCGGGGCCGAGCCATGAACCGGTTCGAACATGCCGTGTGAATCGCCGATATTGGCGCTCGCCGCAACACCCATTCCACCTTGGAGCACGCTCGCCAGGTCAGTGCTAATGTCACCGAACATGTTGGGGGTAACGACGACGTCGAACCACTCTGGATTGCGCACGAGCCACATGGTGAAGGCGTCGATGAAAGCTTGATCCGTCTCGGTCGAGGGGTAACCCTCGGCGATTTCATGGAAGACGCGGTTGAACAATTGAC
>CAVOCV010000123.1:0-5120 GCA_963694325.1 Candidatus Thalassarchaeaceae archaeon
GCCTTCTTCTTCTGTGCACTCTTCTTCAGGTGATTTCGCAGGCCGCGACCGACCTCGAGCATGGCGAGTCGAATCTCATCGAAGACATCGACATTGTCGGCCAAAGCCTCCTTCGCCTCACTGGTGAACTGCACATTCGTACTGGCGAGGTGAACCAGCACAGCTGCTGGTCCCTTCGGGATCCCACGCCCACCGGGATGGTCGAGCCCGTAGCGCTTCCAATCGATCGATTCCAACGCCTTGGTCAGGAGACAGCCACCCTGCTGGTACATCAGCGGCACCCGATTGGCGAAGCGAAGCATTTGGATGGGTTGGTCTGCGGGCAAATCGCCCCCGAAAATCAGACCGACCTCGACTTGGAATGGATTTCCATTGCTCACCCGCGGCTCACGGGTCACCGTCGAGACAAATCTGGAATCGATGGCCTTGGACAAGCCCTTTTTGATGAGCAAGTCCTCGATCGGCGAGAGGCAATCTGTAGGTGGCGCAGGCATGCGGGCATCGGTCAAACTGGCCAGCAGTGTGGTGACCTCTTCGGGTTTCAGAGATTTCGGCCGGCGAGAGGAACTCAGGCCCGCCTTCGAAATGATGGTCTCACTACGCGTATTTGAGAGGCTGGAGAATGTATTGCGCAAGAAGTAGCGTAGCGGTGTCCGTGCGCCCTCTCCTTCGGACGGGGTACTCGCGTCCCTCAGCAGGCGTTGCAGGGTGCCGATCTCCAAGCCATGTGGATGGGGTTTGATCTCTTTGACCGCCCGGGGCAATTGGTCCGTCACCCGCGGCCAAGAGGCCTGATCCGTGACCATGCCCTGCTCATCATATACACTGAAATCGATGCTCGCGTGGGGATTGACGATACTCGTCATCTTGAGGTATTGATAGACGGATTGCTTACCGCGCTGGTACTTCGCCTTCATGCGCGTCTCAATGCGCAATCCATGTGGAATGGCCAGACCCGTGTGCTCATCTTCCCAATGGAATCGCTTCTCACCGGTCGTGATCGCCTTGTTCTTCTTGGTGTCCAACCCGATATCGATACGGATGGCCGGATTCTCTTCGGTCCGCGTCGCTGCGATTTTCGAGATGATTTTACTCGGCTTTCCGGTCGTCAATTGACCGTACATCACGACCCCTGTGATACCGATGCCCTGCTGCCCTCGGGTTTGACGAATGGTGTGGAATCGGGAGCCGAACAACAGAGAACCGAACGCCTTCGGAATCGCCTTTCTCGGAATGCCCGGACCATTGTCCTGAGCGATCATCACGAGTTCGTCTTTCTTCCCTGCGACCTTGTGAATCTCGATTCGAATTTCTGGAAAGATGCGGTGCTCCTCGGCCGCGTCAAGGGCGTTGTCTACAGCTTCCTTGACGGCGGTGATGATGGATCGTGGCAGTGTATCGAAGCCGAGGAAATGCTTGTTCTTCTCAAAGAATTCAGAGATGCTCGCCTGTTGCATGGTGGATGATGGTCTTGCCATTTGCCTCGAACTCCACTGCCCCAGGTCCTCCCTCACGCCGAATGCGGAGGGGCCAGCCGGCCGCAATCCCCTCCGGGACAGCGGGGGCGTATAAGCCTCAGCACAACGACCGGCAAATCATTCCGATTTTTCGATGTCTAAGATTTGGTCGAGCCTATTCTTGGCCAACCGGTGCATCCAGATGGCCCCTCCAATCGTCAGAATCAGGCTGAAGATCATCGTGGCCCACCATAGCGTGTCACGTTCGGGACCCGTGCCCGCAACGATCGCTGCGACGTCGCCCAATGCCGCACCCCACCAAGCATAGAGTGCGGTGGGAACAAACGTCAGGAGGTTGCCTTTCAGGTAATCCGAGGAGCGGATGCGGGTCGCACCCCACAGATAGTTGGAGAAATTGTATGGCAGGACCAACGACAGGCGAAGCAGAGCCGTGACGAGAAATCCATTCTCTTCCGCCGCTTCATCCAAGGCGCGCCACATCGGCTTCTCGAGGGAGGGCTCTAACCACCGCCGCCACCCGAAATATCGCACCATGTAGAACGGGACGAATGCGCCGAAGAATGCGCCCAATCCTCCTGCGACGAGCCCACCGGTGAATCCGAACAGGGCGCCTGCGACCAATTTCATCAGTGAGGAGGGAACCATCACAGTGGCGAGGATGACGAATGCGAGCGCATAGAGAAGGACACCTGTCCACCCCATTTCGACAAGCGGTGCCCCCGCCCGTGACAACCACAGGACAACCGGCGCGAAGACGATGGTGTATCCGCCGTAGATGATGAGAAGCCCAAGGCCGAGTTTGACCCGATCTTGATTCAGTGACATCCCTCAGGCAAACATGTCGGGGTGCCAGGCTGTGATATGGCCGGTGAAGGCGCTGGCCATCACGGTCAGTGGGCTTGCCAAATAGAGTCGGCCCGGCCCCGATCTTCCCTGGAAATTTCGGTTGATGGCCGAGACGGTGACCTGTTCAGCCTCGTCTGAGACTCCTGGCCCCGCACCGATGCAGGCACCGCAGCCCGGATCGATGAGTTTGACACCGGCACGCTCGAATAATTCGGTCCACCCTTCGCGCTCGGACAATTCCTTGACCGTCTTTGAGCCGAACTGGATGTAGCAATCGACACCTTCAGCGATTGTCAAACCCGCCTCGAGTGCGGCACGGGTCACCATCGCATAATAGGCAAAATCGTCATCCTTCCCCGCCGTACAGGACCCCGCGTATGCGATGTCGATTTCAACCGTGCCAAGATCAGCGATGAAGGCGCCATTGGTCGGGTCGGACGGCACACCTTCGTCAGGATTTCCTGGATGAGCGACCATCGGCCGAATCGAATCCATATCGATGGAATGTATGCCTCCGTCGTAGACCGCATCGACGTCCGGCAGGACGAATGCGGCACGGATGTCAGCCTCTGTGAGATTTTCACGTCGCGCCAGCAACCACTCGACTGTGCGGTCATCCGGCTCACAGATCCCGGTCTTGGCACTGCATTCCGTCGCCATGTTGCACAACGTCGCCCGCTCATCCATCGATAGTGAAGCAAGGCCTGGGCCGCCGAATTCCATCGACCGGTCCAGTGTGTCGGAATGCTTGGCATAACGCCACAGGATGTGGAGGATGATGTCCTTGGCCGTGCAGCCCGGATCCAATGTTCCAATGAGTTCGAAGCGGATGCTCTCTGGTACATTGACGAAGGCGAACTGATTGTGGACCAGGTTGGCATACTCGGTTGAACCGACGCCGTAGGTCAACGCATTCGAGGCGCCACCCATGCAGGTATGGCTGTCAGTGGCCTGGATGAAATCACCGACGTCAATGAATTCCTCCCGTGCGACCTGATGGCAGATGCCAGGACTGACGCCATCCACGGCGGAATAATCGCGAACGCCTGTGTGGCGTTGAAAGACGACTTGAAGGTCACGCAGCGCCTGAATCTTGGCGGTATGAGCACCGAACCTCGGCACGCCGGTCGCATAGAGCAAGTGGTCTTCGAATACAGCGAACTTGGGTGGATTTGGCAGGGTGTAATCCGGTCCATACTCAGCCGACAGAAAGTTGTGGACCTGTGCCGTTGTGAATTCATGGGAATAACCACCGTCGACACTCGCAAGGACCGCATCACCGGGCGATACATAGCAGGCTGAACCGTTCTGGCCGAGCAACTTGTTGGCGATCATCTTCTCCACCATCGTCATCGGACGCGGTTCTTCACTCGCCGGGGGCAAATCGATCTGACCGGCCTTCAGTCGCTTGGCGAATGGGAAAATACCCCCACTCTCGATGATGAGTCTAGTCACCGGGTCATTGCGTTCGGTGAATTCGGAGAGTGAGATGATCTCACCGGCCTGCAATCGAATGAGCATCGCATGATCACCCATCAATTGGCCGAGGTTGATGTTGTTGCGCGCATGAATCGGCGCGAACGAGGCCGCGATAATCGTTCGAATGCCCGACCACCGCTCACACTGGGGTGCGGTCTCGCGACTGCTCCCCGTTCCTTTTCGATGACCGGAGACGATGACCTCGAACCCTCCATCCTTCAGCGCCCGCGGTCCGAAGACCCGTTCACCCTCGTGCATCAGACCGGCGTAGGCATTGTCAGCAATTTTGTCCGGGTCGTGGTCAAAGCAGACCCAGGCCGGCGTCATGACGTCGGTGTTGATGTCATCCAGAAGATCCTCGACGGTGAGATTCTCCATGCGCAGATCTAGCCCGTCGTAGAGTTGGGCTTTGATGAGGGCGAGGTCCTTGGTGAGGAAGAGAACCCGTTTTCCCGGCGTCAATGAGACGTGTTCCGGGGGCCAGAATTCAGTCATCGCACACACCACCCACAAGGGATGAAAATTCCTAGCGAGCGGGCCTATATGACGGTTGGTGACTGCAACCCATGATTGTGGAAGTGTCACCTACATCTGTATTTCGGAAATTATCTTCCGGATTGCATGGGCGTGGGCCGGAAATTCACTTCCATTGCGAAGCGAAAGGCTTGAAGACCATCCCGCCAAAGTTCAAATACCCCACTCGGGCCGAGTTATAACTACTTCCTTCAGTTTAATTGGCGGAAGCGGGGATGAGAAAATGGCAGGAGACACGCAAGTTGAGGACACTGTGAAGTGCCCTGAATGCAATTCAAGAAATCTTGACCGCGACGAGACTCGCGGTGAAATCGTGTGCAAGGATTGTGGCCTTGTGCTCGAAGACAATGTGATCGACCAAGGCGCAGAGTGGCGCGTGTTCAGCCCCGAACAGGGCGACCAGCGCGCACGAACCGGTGCACCGATGACCGTCATGCTGCACGACAAGGGTCTGTCAACCGACATCGATTGGCAGAACAAGGACTACTCTGGCAAGACCATCAACAGTCGCTACCGCAGTCAATTCTACCGCATGCGCAAGTGGCAGAAGCGCAGCCGCGTGAGCAACGCGACAGAGCGCAATCTCGCCATGGCACTGGCCGAACTCGACCGTATGGCGAGCCGGCTCGAATTGCCCAAGTCGGTGCGCGAAGCAGCGGCTGTGAACTACAAGAAGGCAGTCGAGAAGCGCCTCATCCGCGGTCGTTCGATTGAAGGCGTCGCCGCGGCGAGCCTCTATGCGGCCTGCCGCCAATGTGGTGTGCCCCGCACACTCGATGAGAT
>CAVOCV010000124.1:0-5046 GCA_963694325.1 Candidatus Thalassarchaeaceae archaeon
CTATTCGTCGCGATGAAACTCAAGGGACGCGATGATTCCGAGCACTGGGATGATGACGAAGAATTCGACGCCTGAGGCCTCGGGTGCGCTCAGAGGGGGCAGACCATTGTGCGTCCGGACCCTTGTGCGTCCGGAAGCAAGTGGTTCCAACCGCTTTCATCAGTCGTGGGTGATACTGTACTCAATTTCTATCAAGAGCGTGGTTGGCCTTATTATGAGTCAGCGGTGTGAACGAATCGAAGAAGATGGCGAATTCAATCACCTCAGGCCCGTTTGGGGTCATGGCCGCAGTGATTTTGTTGCTCATCGCGCCCCTACTTGCTGGTTGCTTGCACAGCGGTGGTAATACAGACATTCCCGAGTCAAATGAGAACTTGCTGTATGGTTGCACCGATTCATCCTCTTTGAATTATAATACATCTGCTGAGGTAAATGATACCTCTTGCCAATATGAAGTATTCACCGAACCTGTTGAGGAAGGGGAACCATCACCACCAATCGGTAACCAGACCGAAATTGAGGAGCAGGCTCAGGCAACAATTGACCTATGGGATGGAGAAAGTAGATTGTTGTTGATCCTCGTCCATCCAACCGATTCAACTCCGGGGATGAGTGCTACAGAAGCTGAGGCGATAATGAGTGATGTCAACGACTGGTACGTAGAGGTCTCGGGCGGCAAGGTATGGCTCAACTGGTCCATCGCGGGTTGGTATGCCCTAGATGATGCCGGCTACTCGAAGCAGAACGCCTACCAGGCTGCGGCTGATGATGGGCATGACCTTGCCGAATACGACCGATTCGTGGTCGGGTTGCAGGACCTGACCTCACGCAGCGTATCCACCCAAGGAGTCCAGCACTACAACGTCACGACCGATGATGGAACCATCCACCTGCTCGCTTCTCGCTGTGATATCAAGCGCTTCGCTGATACCAACAGCACGCGCAACACCATGACCCACGAACTGGGTCACAGTTTCGGCCTCTCACACGCGAGTTTCAGTAGCAGCATCAGTGGTGAGGTGGACCCCTACGGCAACCAATACGACACCATGGGTTCGTCATCAGCCTGGCGTCATTTCGGAGCCGCCTACAAGCATCAGATGGGCTGGCTGAATGATGATCAGGTTGAACTCGTTTCACAGAGTGGCGACTACACTCTAAAGCCACTCGAAGTTGATGAGGCGCATGCTCTGAGAATCTCAATCGGGATGGTCGAGGAGTTGAATAATGGTAAGACCACCATCGCCGAGCATTTCTACTATCTCGAGGTCAGGGAGGTTCAGGATGTCGAGGCATCGAACAAGCCCGGAGCGGGTTCGCTCGGAGCTCTCAATGGTGTCATCATCAACCACGCCGGCCCTCAGGATCAATATGGCTACCACAAATGGTTGGCCATCGCTCAGGATACCACTCCTGAGACTCCGACGGACAGTAACGGCGATTTCCTGCTGACGGAAGGGCGTACGTTCAGCATCGATGAGGCAGGCATCCACATCACCGCGTTGAATGTCACCGAGGATGAGACAACGGTGCACATCGAATTCGACGATGGAACGGGTAATTCAGCCCCTACCATCTCCAGTGTCGAAGCCACTTCCACAGGAGGCGGTTTTCAGTTCAGTGTCGATGCACAGGATGCAGACAATGACGACCTCGCGGTATTCTGGAACTTCGAGGCAGGATACGGTGACCTCTACGCTCCAGAGCGCATCGGAACTGGGACATCGGTCGAGCACGCTTTCGATGATAATGAAGGCAGGAGGGTTTTCGTGCGGGTATCGGACATGCATGGTGGAGAAACCATCGACTGGGTGGATATCAACGGATTTGTGAATCAAGCCCCTCAGATACAGGCGATGACTCCCACTTCGGTCAATGAGGGTGTGTTCGAATTCCAGATCGACATCATCGACCAAGAATTATTGACATATGCCTGGGACCTCGGCGACGGAAGCACATCGATACTCCCTGAGCCACTCCATGAGTATGCTGAGGATGGCAATTACACGGTCACTTTAGTCGTCTCGGATGGGGAGTTTAGCACCACCATGACCGGCTATGCAGACACCGCTGAGACGGAGAACATGCCTCCTGTTTCCGATGCAGGGCCTGACATCACCGCGTCCCCCGGTGAGACCATCATCCTCGATGGTTCGGGCAGTGATGACCCCGATAATTACCCCCTTGCTTCCCTGCGCTACACATGGTCGTCTCCAGATGGCCTTGAGATATCAAACGATGACGAAGCGACAGCTTCACTGGTGGTTCCCACTCAAACGGGTACCTACATCATCCATCTGCTAGTGAACGATGGTATCGAGAGCAGAACGGATACGATGGTCCTGACCGTCACCGCCTCCTGAGTACACAGATGCTTGTGAAAGTGAATGTGAACTGCGGCGGAGTCATGCGTCAGCGTTAAGCCGAGTCTGAGGGTCGAGGCAGCCATCGGACTCGTGGTCTAGGGGTTATGACGTCGCCTTCACACGGCGAAGATCGCCAGTTCAAATCTGGCCGAGTCCATTACAAATCATCACAAGGCCAGTTTGAACCAGAGACTGGCTGAACAGCACTCAGCATCACAGCCGCCAGTCTCGACGGTTCAAATCTGGCCGAGTCCACAGTACCTTACTGCAGGAGCGCTGACGTACCGAAGCGGAAGGTGGCGGGATGAACGAATCCGTCGCCGAGCGCGGTTCTGACGATGTCGAGGTATCCTTCGGCTTGTCCGGGCTCTCGGATGCCCCCGGAGAGTTTGAGCCCCCGCGCATCGGCGGGATGCTCGGTGTTCCAGATGGCCAAGAGTTCCGCGAGCACACGCGCGACGAGGGGTGTGCACGGGCCACGTCGCCCCGTACAGGTCTTGATGAAATCCGCCCCGAATTCCAGGGCGAGTTTTGCGCCGAATTCGATGTAGGCAAGATCCATTTCGGGCGTTTCAAGGATGATTTTCAGCACCTTGTCGCCACAGGCTGCGCGGATGGCGACGATGTCTCTGACAACCTTGTTGCGATCGTCGTTCATCAGGGCCTCGAAGTCGAGGACGACATCGATCTCCTCGGCGCCATCTGAAATCGCGGTTTGGATCTCTTCCAATCGTTCTGGAAGGGACCCATCTCCATTCGGGAAGCCACCCGCAGCGCACGCAATGCTGCCGTGATACCGCTTCTTGGCTTCTGCCACGTGTTGTGGAAGGATGCAAATGGTTGCGAATGGATGCTCGGCGGCATCATCGAGGAAGGCCTGTAGATCTCCGTTGGCATCGAGCATGGTGAAGTCACACAGCTCGAGCATGAGGCGTCCTCGGGCGTGTGGAACATCAACCCCACGCTTCATGTGGTGCATCGCTTCTGCACGGGCTGATGGGCGTATTCGGCATCGTGCTGCCCGGGGGTCTCGCTCCGGCTTCTGACATTCTGATCGTGGTGTTCATCACCAATCTGGCCTACATGGGCTGGTTGCTCAATGCGCGGCGGGTGTTGTTGCGTGAGGAGCGCGATCTGCTCGATTCTCCGGATTGGTCAGCCGAGTTGGAGAAGGGCTGGAAAATCAAGGACAAGGAGCCTGATTTGTCGCCGACCATCGACGCCTTTGCCGAGGTGCCTGAGGATGAGGATGATGTGGACGATTTGGGTGGCGTCGCCCCCGAGGGGGCGCTGCCGCCGCGCGCGAACTGTGCCGCTTGTGCGAAGCGGTTGGTCGAGGCCGACATGTGGGCGAAGTGCTTGGGTTGTGGGTCGCATTACCATACGATCTGCTTGGGACGGTTGGGCGCTTGTGCCAGCTGCAACAATCCGGTCGAAGGGCTGGAATTGGAAGAGGAGTCCTCAAAGAGTGAAGCCGAGGACGACGAGGCGTGACGAGCGGTCGCATCCACAACTTCGGCGCTGGTCCGGCCGTGCTGCCGCTGGCCGTGGTCGAGAAGGTTCAGGCCGCCTTGCCGAATCTTGCGGATTCTGGCTTTGGTCTCTTGGAGATCAGCCATCGGTCTGGGACGTATCAATCGGTGATCGACAGTGCGGTGGCTCGGGTTCGTCGCGTGCTGGCTGTCCCGGATGATTACGAGGTGCTCCTGTTGCAGGGTGGCGCCTCGCTGCAATTCTACATGACCGCCCTCAATCTGCTTCGCGAGGGTGAGTGCGCCGACTTCCTGGTGACGGGTGGCTGGGCGAAGAAGGCGCTGAAGGAGGCGCAACGGGTCGGTCCTTCCGCGGCCATCTGGAATCAGGAGGCGTTCAACTCCGTGCCGATGAATGGTGATTATTCGGTTCGAAGTGAATCGGTCTATATGCACTATACATCGAACAATACGCTGTATGGCACCCAATATCATCACCTGCCTGAGGCGGATCATTTGGTGTTGGATGCCTCGTCCGATATCTGTGGTGTAGCCTTGGATGTCGGTGCGCACGATGTGATCTATGCGGGTGCGCAGAAGAATCTCGGGCCGTCCGGAGTGACGCTGGTGATCCTGTCCCCATGGGCTGTGTCCAGGGTGGGGGATGACCTGCCGACGATGTTGGATTACAAGACGCACATCGCCAAGGGATCGATGTTCAACACGCCGAATACTTTCGGCATCTTCGTGCTGGACAAAGTGCTCGAATGGATCGAGGATAACGGGGGCCTTGCGGCTTCCATTCGACGCAACCTGGACAAGTCCGGGCTTCTGTACGCCGAGTTGGACCGAACTGACTTCTGGGTGCCTCATGCTGAGGAATCGAGTCGCAGTGTGATGAACGTCACCTGGCGCTTGGCGAATCAAGATTTGGAGTCTGTATTTTTGGACGAGGCGCTGGCTGCGGGACTGGGTGGTCTGAAGGGTCACCGCAGTGTCGGTGGCATCCGCGCCTCGATGTACAATGGCTGTCCGTTGGAGAGCGTAGAGGCGCTGGTTGGCTTCATGGTCGACTTTGAAGCGCGCCATGGTTGAAAACGGAGTGGCGCGTCGCCGTGCCCATGGTGGTCGTCGGCATCGCGATGTTACAAGGCGCGCGCCATGCCCATATCGATGCCCTTCACCGTGCATCAGAGGAACTTGGAGTC
>CAVOCV010000125.1:0-5013 GCA_963694325.1 Candidatus Thalassarchaeaceae archaeon
GTTTTTGGCTTGGCGCCGAGAGGGAGATTTGAACTCCCGCGGGTAGAACCCACATGATTTCCAGTCATGCGCGATACCAGGCTATGCGATCTCGGCAGTGTCCCGCCGTGGGACCTTTCCAATATGAGCGTGATGGAGTCAAACCCGGCTCGCTGCGTTGCATCTTGTTGATGCGCCACGGTTAAATCGGCAACGCCGGTCGCCGGCTCACTGCCACTGTGGCTTAGCGGTATAGCACCTCATTGGTAATGAGGAGGTCGCGTGTTCAATTCACGCCAGTGGCTCCACAAAAACCACCACCACAACCCTGCCGAAGGTCTAACTAACGGCCGAGTGTCGCCGACTCCGTAGGAGTCGCAGACATGTCTGGACAGCGAACGATGAATCTCGCCATCACACTCACACTTCTGATGCTGGTCATGCCTTGGGCGGCGGCCGGATCCAGCGTGTGGATTGGACCCACTTCAATCGCCTCCAGCGGGCAAGATCGGGTCGTCGATGGTTGGAATGTGCCCAGCAATGCGACGATTCTCGACAGTTGGATGACCGTCGATGACAAGATGGTCGAAGATGGGAATGGTTCGGGATGGCGGGTCGACACCCCATCGAATTTCAGCATCGGCCAATTCAGTGACACGACGATGGTTCACTTCGACGGTCGCCTCTCTCTGGAACCCGATGCCGCGGTCTCTCAGGTCGATTCCTTCACCGATGTGAATTCAATCGGTTTCAATGCCCAGTTGAATGAGTCGGGAAACACCTCGATTTGGGCTCCGGGCTTGCCCGCTTCAGTGAATGGAACGCAGGTCGGCAGCACCCTCTATCTTCCTCACGGTGAGATCCCGGCGAATGCCCATGGTGGCTCGATTGTCGCGGCCACGATGCTCGGAAGTCCGGTGCCCAGCGGTGAGTCCGCTGGATTGGAGATGCTGCCGTTCGGCATCCCTTCACCCGTGCTTCACTTCAATCTGACAATTTGGAATTCACGCCACACGGGTGCCGATGATGCATTGTGGGTCGAATATCAACTCGATAACGATCCCTGGGCTTGGTTGGAACCGGTCGGTGGTTACAACAGCAATGTGACGCTGAATGCGACAGCCACACCGGCAGGCACTCCCAACAACGGCACGACCTTCCCCGTTTGGGCGGACACGACCTCGACGGGTTGGGTTGAGAATGTCTTCAATCTTGACAATCTCACAGGGGTTCAGAATGCGACCAACATCAACTTCCGATTCCAAATCGTCACAGATGCGAACAGTCCAGGTCGGCCCGGTTGGATTCTCGACGATATGCTGATCGACAATGTCGGCGGTGCGTCTGGCTATTGGCACCACGGCTGCTATGTAACCACCGGCACCTGTGCATACAACAACAATGCGGATGGCATCCTCCAAGGTCAGGTCGACCTGACGAATGCAAATGCAGGTTCCGAAATCCACGTCATGTTGGAATGGGACCTCGAAGGTTCGAGTTACGACAATTTCTGTGTCGAACTCTCATCCAACAACAATACCTGGGTGGACATTTCTTCCACCACAACCTCGACCACGGGCTCTTGCAGCGGCCGTTCTGGGTCCATTCCCGGCAGTGGCACGACGGTGGGCGGGTCGACGTATGGAGACGAGACGGGCGGCTGGATCGTCCTCGAGATGACCGTGCCCTCCGCCTATCAGAACAGTGGGATGACCGACATTCGATTCCGTGTGGATACCGATTCAAGCGTCACCTATGGCGGCACTCCGGACGATCAGGAGGGATTGACCCTCGACCGCATTTCAGTGCATGATGGCAACAATGCCGTGGTCGACATCGATTCTCTCTCGAACTCAAATTCGATGTGGCATTTTGGTTTGGCGAATGCACTGGATGATTGGGCTTACATCAACATCGGTGCCGGTTCAACGACGGGTGGCTACGGTTTCGAGGACAGCCCGGCATCCTCTGCTTCGGGCATGCCGACCGGTTGGAGGTCGAATGGCGATTGGGATTTCGGACAATTGGCGACGACGAATTCAGGTCCGGTGTCTTGGCCGAGTGGTCCGTTTGGTCTGGGGACGAATCTTGCAGGTTATGCTGATGACAATACCGTCGACAATCTCTATTCTCCACCCTATGTGATTCCAGCTGGCGCAAGCGCCCGCCTCACATTCAATTCATGGATGTGTGCAGATAACGGCAATGCAGGTGGTGCGGTATTCATCTCCACGGACAACAATACCTGGTCCCACTTCAACCCGAGCAGCACGTGGTACGACACCACAGCCTACAACTGGCGAGTGGGCGGTTCTCTCGCCGGGTATGGCATCTTTGACGGTTCAAATGCCATCCCCACCGGTGGATGGAGTTGCAACGGTCCACACGACCTTTGGGATGCCCACGTCGCGGACATTTCCGCCTACAGCGGGCAGACGGTCTGGTTCCGCTTCACCTACGAACCCTACCAATGGTGCTGTATGGAGGGGTGGTATCTCGATGATATCGGGTTGGAGGTCGACTATTTCCTCGGCCGAGGCGAGTGGACATCCGATCTGGTTCAGTTGGATCAGATGGGTGGCGGATTCATCGATGTCGATGGCCTGATTCCCGACAGCACATGGGCGACGGGCTCGCTGCTCGATTCGGTCGGTAACGGCATCAATGGTTTCGACAACCTCTCCTTCCCGATCTCTTTGCACGGACTGGACAAGGATGTCCACCCCGAGATCAAGGTCCAGGTCAATCTCGGCACGGATGACCCCTTCCTCACACCGCTCATCGATGCAGTGCACGTCGGCACGGTTCGCACATTGGATGCCCGCGGTGCGGGCAATGGCTGGGATATCGCCCCCAATCTGGATTTGTGGGATGGCAATCTGACGAACAATGTGTCCGCGATCCAGACCATCGTCGGTGAGTTCGTCCATTCGAGTCGACCGATCATGGCGGTGGATTTCGCCGGAGTCGGCAGTCAGGTGACGATTCGCGCCATCGATTCGCAGGGCAATTCAATCGGTCAGTCCGGCCTGACTGGCACGATCACCTTCGCCGAGCCACAACCCGGGTTCGGCGTGCGCATCGAGGTCAATCCGGGCGGTCATATTTCGTCGCTCTGGGCTGAGGGGGTCTTCGGACAGCCCGCCGTCGACCCGACGGTGGATGCGACCAGCGATGGAACTGTGGATTGGGCCTTCCCGACCGGGCCGGCTTTCGGCCACCATGGCTGGCAGCAGTATTTGAGATCGGCAAATGACAATTCAGGACTCACACCGTTGGATGGACAGACGTCGACTGTTCTGAACATCGGTGCATCCGGAGGTGCCGTGTCTGTCTTCATTCCAGGCGGGGCGAATGTGACCTCGGCAACGCTCACCCTCGATGTGACGGGTGTTGCGGGCACGACGGTGGGGCTCTCGGTCGGTGCTTCATCGGTGACCTCGCTCGGGACGGGCATGACCACCGTCGCTCTGTCCACTGTAGAGATCGCTCACATCAGCATGGTGCCTGCAAGTTCGGGTTTCCAAACCGACCGCGATTGGCGGACGGTTGAATTCAATCTGAGCACGACCGGTGTTGCCTCTGTCGATGTCCGGGCCATCACAATTGGCTATTCGTTGTCTGAAAACATCACGGGATTGACAGACCAGTTCACCGCCTATCACGCCAACGCGATTGCGGCTGGGGCGGGTTCTTCGGTCGACATCCCTCTCACCTTCCACGCCGATGCCGGAGCCGTCGTCGTCGATGGCGGCATCTATCACGAATTGATGGTGACCAACCATCCCTTCACAGCGCCGACGACAATGTATCCGGACGGTTCGGTCGTCGAAATCATCACCCGCCATCACCATCTGACTGACAATGATGAGTTGAGCAAGATCGCACTCGCCGCTCAGGCGAGTGACGGAACGCTGATCGTCTTCGAATTGATCGACCCGACCGGCTCGGCGACCTTCAACCAAATTGACGGCCAAGTCCTCTTGCCGATGGAAGCCGACTGCAGCGTCAGCGAGGTCAACGGCGTGATGGAGGTTCATTGGAGATTCAAACTCACCTGGATTTGGGACGATGTCAATTCGATCGTCTGGACCGCACGAGGATACGATTCCTCTGGCGATGCGATCGCACCCGCAACCGCCCAAACCGGAGGCCAAGGCAGTCAGGCTGTCGAGAATGACCTCGAGGTCAGCGGCTTTATCGTCAAGGATGATCAAGGCCGCGACCTGTCGAATCGGTTCTCCCCCGACTATCCATTCCACGCGCGGAGCGGCCAAGATGTGACTGTCAGCGGTGATGTGCGCTTCCAGAATACAGCGGGTCATCGCCCACTGCAGAGTGATTTCGCGATGATTGTCAATGTCTCTGGGGTCGAGGAAATGATCGCTGTCGATGGCAATGGCACCTTCTCGGGTCTGGTCACTCTCCCTGAGGTGGATGAGCATACACTGTATCCGACCATCGGCCGTGTCGGCCCTGTGACCGGGGCGACCGGCGCCACCGATTCGACCGTCAGTCCGCCCATTGTCACCATCAAGATCGATGATGAAGCGCCGCACGCCAGTCCATTCCTCGTCTCAACCTCGGTCGGTCTGCTCGAGGCGAACGGGTTCGTCTGGGACCCGATCAAACCCTTGGAGGTCTTCATCACGGTCGCGGATGAACAGGACCGCGACGAGGAGGTCACCCTGCACTATTGGCGGGAAGGCATCGACGATCTGAACGCGGATGGCGTCGCACAGACCGGCGAATACCAATCGATGACCGCGGCACTCAATCCGCTGCGCAGCGGCTCTCAACAGGTCAGATTCTCCAACATCCAGATCGCGGCGAACGGTTTCAATGGCCGCGTCTCCCTGTGGATCTCGGGCACGGATTGGGCGGGCAATACCTACCAGGAAGGCGGCACGGGCGGCGCACCGGGTGTCGCCGCGGACTGGGCTACCTTGCAGACGGCTCAGAACACCGAAACGACCCTCCTCAACACCGGCTTTTCACTGGATGCGTACAATGGCCACCTGCTGGCCGGACAGG
>CAVOCV010000126.1:0-4948 GCA_963694325.1 Candidatus Thalassarchaeaceae archaeon
TCATCATCACCCACTATCAGCGTATTCTGGATCACGTCAAGCCCACACATGTGCACATCATGATTGATGGACTGCTTGTGAAGACGGGTGGACCGGAACTGGCGATGAAGGTCGAAGAAGACGGTTACGAATGGATTGAAACCGCAGCGGTTTGAATAGAGGTGAATGAGATGGAAAATGTCGAAGCACGAGATGTAGTGGGCGATTACAAATACGGATTTCACGATCCCGTGAACGCCACAATTCGCTTCGACAATGGCCTCTCCGAGCAGGTCGTTCGGGATATCTCCGCCCTCAAGGATGAGCCCGAGTGGATGACCGACCTCCGGGTCAAGGCCTACCGGCACTATGCGGATCGACCGATGCCGACCTGGGGCAACATGCGCATGCTCGAGCAAATCGACTTCGACAGCATCTGCTACTTCCTACGCAGCAGCAAGGGCACAGAGAGCGATTGGGAGGATGTCCCTGAAGACATTCGCAACACATTCGATCGCCTCGGCATCCCCGAGGCCGAGAAGAAGTGGCTCTCGGGCGTCACGGCCCAGTACGAATCCGAAGTCGTCTACCACAGCATTCGCGAGGATCTCGAGAAGCAAGGCGTCATCTTCCTGGACATGGATACCGGACTCAAGGAATACCCCGACCTGGTGAAGAAGTGGTTCTGCACCGTGGTCCCCTATGCGGACAACAAATTCAGCGCGCTCAACACGGCCGTTTGGTCTGGTGGCTCGTTCATCTATGTCCCGAAGGGCGTGCATGTGGAGATGCCCGTGCAGGCTTACTTCCGCATCAATGCGAAGAATATGGGTCAGTTCGAGCGCACGCTGATCATCGCCGATGAGGGCAGCAGCATCCACTATGTCGAGGGCTGCACAGCGCCGACCTATTCCACCGATTCGCTGCACTCCGCCGTGGTCGAACTGATTGCGCTGCCCGGTTCTCACATCCGTTATTCGACCGTGCAGAATTGGAGCACAAACGTCTACAATCTGGTGACCAAGCGCGCGATTGCCCACACGAACTCCAAGGTCGAGTGGGTCGACGGCAACATCGGCTCCAAGTTGACGATGAAGTATCCCTCTGTGATTCTCAAGGGCGAAGGTGCCCACGCCGAGATCATCTCTGTCGCCTATTCTGGAAAGGGCCAGCATCAGGATGCGGGGGCGAAAATTCACCACCTCGCGAGCAACACGACGAGCAAAATCCTCTCGAAGTCAATCTCCAAGGATGGCGGTCGAGGTTCATACCGCGGCATGGTCCAAGTGGCGAAGAAAGCGGAGAACTGCAAGGTCAACGTCGTCTGTGATGCGCTGATTCTCGATGAGCACTCCCGCAGCGATACCTACCCAACCATGGAGGTCGCCAATTCAACCGCGCATTGCGAGCACGAGGCCAGCGTCTCAAAGATCAGCGATGATCAGGTGTTCTATCTGATGTCGCGTGGCCATTCCGAGGACCAAGCCTTGGCGATGATCGTCAACGGCTTCTTCGAACCCTTCACCCGCGAACTTCCCATGGAGTATGCCGTCGAGTTGAACAAACTCATGGCGCTCGAGATGGAAGGCAGCATCGGCTGAAGTCGGGAGGGACTCACATGGCTTACGCGGACCTTGAGGTGCCCGACCGGGCAGACCATCTGTGGCGCTACACGCCATGGCATCGCATCCACCCCGGGAAGGATTTGGCCCTCGTTCCAAAGGCGGAAGGTGCCGTCATATCCCTCTCATCCCTCGATGGTTCGACCGAGCCCGCGGGCGTCTCTTTGGTTGCGGCGACCGCGGAGGATCTCGAGCGACTCGCACTCAATGGGAAAGAGGATGTCAGCACCCAATTCATCCACGAACTCTCCGATGCGGTCGTGCTCAAAGTCGAGCGCAAAGCGCGCCCTCAACAACCTGTGTTGCTCGACATCGAGTGCAATGGTGATGTCAGTGCACTCCACTTGCTCGTGGACATCGGTGAACTCGCCGAGATTGAACTCATCACGCGCATCTCGGGAGATGCGGCCTGGGCGGGTGTGCTGCGACAAGGCATCTTTGGCCAGGCGTCGAATGTCAATGACATCGTTGTCAACCAGATGGGCGAAGGCAGGCTGCTGCGTACCGATGGCATCCATCTCGCCCGCGATGCACAGGTCAAGGTCGGCGCGATCTCCTCGGGCGCAAGCCGTTGCAAGGCCGACCTGCGCTATACGCTCGATTCGATCGGCGCATCGCTCAAGGTGAACGGCAGTATTCTGACCGCGGATTCCCAACACAATGACCACCACGTGGAGATTCTCCACCTCGCACCGATGACCTACAGCCGACTCAATTGGCATTCGGCCTGTGCCGGCAAGTCGCGAACCATCGGCACGGGCATGCTGCGCATCGAAAATGGCGCCAAAGGGGCCGATGCGGCCCAACTCTTCCACAATCTGCTGCTCTCCGAGCGGGCCGAGGCCGACTCCATTCCCGAACTCGAGGTCAGCGAGAACGATGTCGTCGGCTGCGGTCACGGCACGGCCAATGGTCCAGTCGATGAGGAACAGATGTTCTACCTCAAGACCCGAGGCTTCAACGAGGTCGAAGGTCGCAGCGTGCTGATCTCAGCCTTCCTCAACGCGACGCTGTCGGCGATGGGCAGCCCAGATGTGCACGAGCATCTGCTCACGGTGCTCGCCGAGGACCTCGATTCAATCGCATGAACAGGTGAGATCATGGGAATGGACCTTGACGCAATCCGCGCCGATTTCCCCATCCTCGCGCGCAAGGTCTCGGGCGGCAAGGACCTCGTCTATCTGGACAATGCGGCGACCACGCAGAAGCCGCAATCCGTCATCGATGCGATGACCCGCTATTACGAGCAGTCCAATGCCAACGTCCACCGAGCGGTCCACACCCTTGCTGCAGAAGCCACCGAACAGTACGAAGCGGCGCGCGACACGCTCGCCGCCTGGTTCGGCACGACCCGAGACAACCTCATCTTCACCTCTGGCACGACCGAGGCAATCAATCTGGTCGCCTGGGGCTGGGCCCGGGCGAATCTCGGCGAGGGCGATGCGATCATCATCACCGAAATGGAGCATCACGCCGACATCGTGCCCTGGCAATTGCTGGCGGAGGAACAGGGCATTGAGATTCGCGTCATTCCGATTGATGTCGAGGCGGACAGCCTTGACATGGGGGTTTTTGAAGCATCCCTGCCCGGCGCTCGACTCGTCTGTGTGGTCCACACCTCGAATGTTCTCGGCGTGGAGAATCCGATCGATCTCATCGTCCAAATGAGCCACGCTGCAGGTGCCAAGGTCGTCATCGACGCAGCCCAGGCCGCGCCGCATACACGCATCGATTTCACCGCGATCGGCGCCGACTTCGTGACCATCAGCGCCCACAAGATGTGCGGCCCGACCGGCATCGGCTGCCTGCTCGCCGCCTCTGATGCAATCGCCGAGATGCAGCCATTCATGTCGGGTGGTGACATGATTGAAACGGTCACGATGGAGAGGTCCACCTTCCAGTCCGGACCACCCAAGTTTGAGGCGGGCACGCCAAAGATCGCCGAGGCCATCGGCTTTGCCGCGGCGGTGGATTACCTCTCCCAATTCGACATGGAAACGGTACACAGGCACGTTCGTTCACTGGCCCAGTACACTGCATCCGAACTTGAATCTCTGAATGGTATCACAGTCTATGGAGACTTCACAGTGAATGAAGGCGGCGGTGTCGTCTCCTTCCTCCACGAGAAAATCCACGCAGAGGATCTGGCCCGATTCATGGATGCAGGCGGCTTCGCGATGCGCACGGGACACCATTGCGCCCAACCCCTGTTGGCGGCATACGGCCTGACGAGCACCAACCGCGTCTCCTTCTATCTGTACAATACACAGCAGGAGGCGGAGGCCTTCATCGCCCATCTACGCTACGTGATCGAGCGCTTCGGCTGAGGTGAATCATATGTCCTGGCCCGAAGCGTTGCAATCGGTCATCGACGAGTTCGCCGATGTTTTCGACCCCATGGAACGATACGAGATGCTCTTTGAGATGGCGGCGGAAGTCAACGAACTCCCCCTCGAGGAATGGACCGAGGAGAACCGCATCCATGGCTGCCAGTCCGAGGCCCACATCATGTGTCATCTCGACGAGGGGCGCTTCTACATGCGAGGAGGCGCCGATGCCCAGATCGTTCAGGGATTGATGTCGATTACCTGTCTGGCCGTCAATGGACGACCACCCGCCGAGGTAGCGGAACTGAAGCCGACCTTCGTCGAAGAGATGGGGCTCAAGTCCAGCCTCACGCCTTCGCGCTCCAATGGCTTCCTCAATATGTTCAAACGGGTCCGCGACGAGGCCACTTCGCTGACGGAGGCCTAATGATGCCAGACAAACAGAATGTGCTCGACGCCCTGCAGGCGGTCGATGACCCCGAGATGGAGATCAGCATCGTCGAACTCGGCCTCGTTTACGATGTCCGAATCGAAGGCGCCCACGCCGAAGTTGACCTCACCCTAACCAGTCCCGGTTGCCCGATGGCACCCGAGATTATGGCCGCGGCTCACCGCGCCGCGCTCACAGCCGAGGGCGTGGAAAGCGTCCACATCAATCTCGTCTGGAGCCCACGCTGGGACCCGAAAGTGCACGCAAGCGAAGATGCCCTCATGGACATGGGCATATTCTGAGCAACGCCGACAAGCAGATGTACTGATTCTGCGACACGGTTGCATGGCCAATACGAATGCTCTCATCATCGGCGGCATCCTTCTCATTGGAGGAATTCTGACAATTCCCCTTGGGGTTGGATTGCTCTGCGCCCCACTCGGTTGCCTGACTTTGCTAATCGGGCTCGTGATGTCAAATCCTCAACTTCAACCACCGACTGTGATCTATCGGTGAGAGGAATCGGGGCTCGCGAATCGGACGCACATGGTGTGTCCCAGTCCCCCTCCAAGCGAGTGGTTAGGGGATCT
>CAVOCV010000127.1:0-4893 GCA_963694325.1 Candidatus Thalassarchaeaceae archaeon
CTTCTCCACCCGTGGTGCAATACACACAACCCTTGCCCTTATACATCCTGCATCCATCCCCGGTGTTGAGGGGTGTGGAATGAGCACTGAGAACGGAAAGGAGGTCCTCTTTGAAGTCACAGCCGATCACCTCGACACCGGCTTGCGCGGCGTTCCTGTCGGCACCTGTCGCACCTCATTCGTCGACCCGAAGAAGGGGGTTCACTACTGTGGGTATCCGGTGGCTGACCTTGCGGAAATGGATCCCGAGGATGTCATCTTCCTGCTCTTTGAGAAGCGGCTGCCCAACCGGCAGGAAGGCCAGGATTTTCGCCATGAACTCGCCCAGCGCGCTTCGCGCATGCCGGCCGGGGCCCTGCGCGTACTCGAATCCTTGACGCCGGGCACGGGCCATCCGATGGATTGGCTGTCGATCGGTATTCAGGCCCTCGGCGTGGCTGAGACCACCGGCGATGTGCGCGCGGATGGGCTCAACCTGATTTCGCGCATGCCCGAACTGATGGCGACCATCTTCCGCCTGCGCGGCGGACGGGGCTTGCCAGAAGTCGCGAGTGAACCCGAACTCGGCATGGTCGAGAATTTCGTGCACCTGCTCGGGAAGGAAGGTGTCGACGGCGGGGCCATGACGCGCACACTCCGCGTCTTCTTCGTCCTGCACATGGACCATGGCGGTGGCAATCTTTCGACTTTCACAGGCAAAGCTGTGGCCTCGGGATGGGCCAGTCTCTACGCTTCGGTCTCGAGTGCGATGAACGCCCTCTCGGGTCCTTTGCACGGCCGTGCCAATCAGGCCTGCCTCGAATTCGTCCAGCGCATCGGCAGCGCCGATGCGGACAAGGTCGAGTCCTTTGTGCGCAAGGAATTGGCGGCCAAGCGCCCCATCTATGGATTCGGACACGCCGTATTGCGCGCCGAGGATCCGCGCGCTGCCGCCCAATTCAAACTCGGTGAGGAAATCTGTCCGGACGACAAGAACTTCCTCACCGTCAAGACCCTGCGCGAGGTCGCACCCCGCGTCCTCGGAGAGAATCCAAAAATCAAGAATCCAAATGCCAATGTCGACATCGCCTCGGGCAGTCTTCTCAATGCCGTGGGATTCCACAAGCCGGAGTATTACACCACCTTCTTTGGATGGTCCCGCGTCGTCGGGATCTCGGCTCAGATTCTCGATGAACGCAATGCACGGGGCGGTCGTGGCACGCCGATCTACCGGCCCAAGTACTACGCTGCAGACCCCACGGTCCGCCATCTCGATTGATTACTTTCGGAGATGGAAGTCCTCACCGCTGCCGCGGTGGCCGATCAGACGGCTGACCTCCCAAGGCATCCGGTCCGCAGCCGCGTCGGTGGCCAATTCGTCAATTTCTCGGTCCCATTGCCAGCGTTTGCGCCAGGATGAGAGGAATCCACGCCGCTCGATATCGGTCAATTCGCGCCACGGCGTCACCTCTCTGTTCGCCTCTTCGATCAATGCCGCGTGGTCTGAGGGTGCAGCATTTCGCAGAAGGATCTCTCGCTCGACATCCAACGGTTGACTCGCCCACCGCGTCCACCGCGCCCCACCGTCGGGAAGGGTCACCAAATCGGGCGAGGTATGGTCGGTCATGCCGGTCAATCCGAGGTCACGCACCCCCTGCTCCACGCGTGGGGGACAGGGCCAGACGAAGACTTGGAACCCATTGCGAATGCGGGTCAATCGGCGCGAGGTATAGCCGGACAGACCCACCGTGCGCCCCAAGGTCAGGTGCCGGGGAAAGCCGTCCAGATACTCCAGCGCACAGGGCAACATCGGGGCACCGACCAGCTGTTGATGCTTCAGGTGGAAGGCCATCGAGAGCCACATGAACGAGGGCAAAGTCAGAATCCGCTTTATCGTCCGGGTGCCAATTTCGGGGATCGCCGGTTGCAACTGGGCCACCGGCCATCGCACGCCGGCCTTTGCACAGGCCTTGCGGAAGCGGCGCTTGAAGGAGATGAGCACCACAGAAGCGTGCGGAAGGTCGACCTCAGCGAGAATCTCGTCGACCTGTTTGGCCATCCGTCGCGCGTGCACCTCTCGCTTCTTGGGCGAAACATAGCCCGCGGCCTTGGATTTGGGATTCGGCATCTTCAATTCGACACAGGCGACCTTCCCATGCGTCCGCCAACCCTCGACGAAATCGGCATCTTCCAACAAGGTCTCGAAGGTCGCGATCCCGAGTTCTCCGAGTTCCGCCGCCGTGTGGTCCTCGGTCCATTTCGAACCGTCGAGGACCTCACGCTGCGCGGGGGAGAGGTGGTTGTCATGAAAGATCACCAAGCGGTTATCCCGGGTCAAACGCAGATCGAATTCGACCCCGTCGAAATGCGACATACCGTGCCGGATCCCTGCGAGGGAATTCTCCGGTAGGTCGACCCACGGCTCCGTCATCGGACGAGGGTGTGGACTTTCCTTTTTGAAGCGTCACCCTGCACCAATGCTAAACACCTGCCCACGGGGTGAGTGGAACGATGCCTGAGACGAAGCGGAAGTCGATTCACGGTTACTGCATGTACGATTGGGGCAAGTCCGCTTTCGAGACCAGCGTCACCACCGCCATCTTGCCCGCCTGGTTCACCTACCTCTTCCTCGAGGCCAATGGCCTCACGGCCAATCTGGTTGGCGCTGAGATGTCAGCCGACGCCGTCTGGGCCTATTCGGTCGCCATCGCCACATGGATGGTCGCCATTTTCAGCCCCTCTTTCGGTGTCATCGCCGACCGGCGCCGCATCAAGATGAAGGCGCTCAAATGGCTGACTTGGATCGGCTCTGGCAGCGTCTTGCTGCTCGCCCTTACACCGCTGTTCTCCCTGTCTTTCCAGTGGATGTGGATCATGATCATGTTCATGCTCGCGAACGTCGGCTTGAACGGTGCGGGCGTCTTTTACAACTCCCTGTTGCCGCATATCGGCGAAGAACATGAGATGGATTCAATCTCGAACAAGGCCTATGCGTACGGTTACCTCGGTGGCGGCTTACTGCTGGTCTTCCACCTCGGTTTGGTGATGGGTGTCGGTGGTGCTTGGGTCATCCCATTCTGCATGGCGACCTCAGGCATCTGGTGGTTCGGATTCGCCTGGTACACCTTCGCCTATGTCGCCGAGCCAGAAATCGAGAACGAACTCGAAGAACTGAGCCTGAAGGAGGCGACCAGAATCGGCACCTCCGAGGTCTTGAAAACGCTGAGGGAAATGCCTCGCTTCAAGACGCTCTTCATCTACATGCTCGCCTACTTCTTCTTCATCGACGGCATCAACAGCGTCACCTCACTGGCTGGTGCCTTCGGCGTCACGGTGCTCGGTCTGACGGTGGTGGACCTCATCGTGACCATCGTCGTCATCCAGTTTGTCGCCTTCCCCGCGGCATTCTTCTTCACCTGGCTGGCCGAGCGGTATTCGACCAAAAAGGCCCTCACCGTCTCACTGGTGCTGTGGTGTGTGATGATCGTCGGCGCGATGGGATTCGCGCCACTCGAACTCTCGGAAGCCTCCGAATACGACCTGCAATTCGAATCGATGGAGACCGGTGACAATTACACCCTGGCCACAATGAACGAGGAACCATTCGGCAGCAGCGATGAAGATCAGGCCATCCAGAAGGACTGGCAGCATCTGCTCGACGGTGGAAACGTCAGTGCGCAGGAAGCGGAAACGCTGGTCATGTCGCTCAATGAGACGCGGTTCAGCGCCTATCTCAGTCCCGAGATTGCGAATGTCGGCGTCGACCATCCGACCAGCCTCGGCGATGGCCCGTTCGATGACGTCCCGATTGCGGCGCGCTCCAATGTCTGGGCACCGCTCGGCATCACCGTCTTCTTCCAGTGGTTGATTCTCGGCTGCATGGCGGGCGTACTCATGGGCGGCAGTCAAGGCCTTGCGCGCAGCCTATTCGGCAAGATGGTACCCGAGACCCGCAGCACCGAATTCTTCGGCTTCTTCGGCTTCTTTGGCAAGGTCGCTGCGGTCATCGGTCCCTTGCTCTATGGCACATTGTCCGTGATGTACGACAGCCGGGTCGCGATCGCGAGCCTTGCGGTTCTCATCATCACGGGCACGATCATGATGTGGTGGGTCGATGTCGAGGACGGCATCGCCGTGGCCAAGGCAGAAGATGAGCGAATCCGAGGCCTCACTGAGACTCAGGAATGAGCGAATCGGCGACGAGCGCCAATTCGAACAGGATGATCATCGGCGCGGCGACCAGCGCGAGCGAGAGCGGGTCGGGCGGTGAGAGCACGGCGGCAGCGACGATGCTGGCGAACCACAGGTGGCGTCTGTACTGGGTCAACATCTCGCGTTCGACCAGACCCCCACGCAGCACGATGAGCACGATGAGCGGCACCTGGAAGGCGAGTGCACTGCCGAGCACGAGCGAGGCGAGAAATCCGATCCAGGCCTGTAGATGCCAGGTCGTGGTCAATCCTGCAGACTCCGCATCGGCCTGCAGATATTCGAGCAGGAAAGGAATCAGAATCTCCCAGGCATAGATCAATCCTGCGAGGGCGAGCAAGGCAGCCAAACCGATCGCGACCAAGCCCCGCCAGAGCGGAAGTTCGGGCAATTCAGAGACATCGATCGCATCCCGATAGCGCGCTGCATCATGGATCAGGGCGACGATGACGAAGCCGATGGCGAGGTAACCGGCCATCTGCAGACGCAACAGGACCAATTCGAGCGGTTGCAGGGTGATGATGGTCGTTCCATCGGGCACGAGGCCCGGTTGGACCAGCACCCATTCCAGTAATTTTCCGGCCATCGGGTAGCCGATCATCAGGCCGAGAACGAAGAGTCCAGCCAGACGACGGGCGCGCCCGCGAAGGTGGGCGCCGAACCCTCGGATGAGCCTCATCTGGGGCGCGTCCAACAATTCGTCAA
>CAVOCV010000128.1:0-4842 GCA_963694325.1 Candidatus Thalassarchaeaceae archaeon
ACCTGAGGCGAGGGTGTGGGTTGAAGTCTTCTCCACCTCTCGACGGACCATGGAGGCACGTCTGGTCGGGATGGTCGCGCTCGGCGGGGCTGTCGGCGCGGTCCTCAGGGTCCTCATTTCAGAGTGGATGCCGGACGGATTTCCCTATGGGACACTGGCGGTGAATCTCGCCGGTTCTCTGCTCTTGGGGGTCATCGTCGGCCTCTCCCTCTCCGCGGAGATGGGATGGTTGCTCGGCACGGGGATGATGGGTGCGTTCACCACCATGTCCGCCTACAGTTTGGATCTCGTCGAATTGTTCGAGTCGGGCCAACACGGACCGGCGGCGGCCTATCTGCTGGCCACGTTGATCGGTTGTCCGTTGATCGCCTATGCAGGACTGAAGGCCGCGCAATCGGTCTAACCGTGGTAGCGAACGCGCGAGCGAATCGCGTTGAATCGGTCGACCACTTCCCGACCACCCTCGGCGAGGTAGCCGGCGATGACCCGGTCGATGCCGCCTTCGATGTCGGGATGACTGGCTTTGAGACACTCTGCGAGCACCTGAAGGTCGAGGCCCATCGGTTCGATATCATCGGTGATTTTCGACAGACCGAGGTCGATGATCGAAAGGCCCGCCTCAGCATCCCAGAGAATGTTGTGCGTGGTCAGGTCCCCGTGACAGATGCCCGCAGCGTGAATGCGCTGGATCAAACGGCCGAGATCGGTGAGCATCGTCGCCTCATCACCGGCTCGCAGCGTGTCGAATAGCGGCCCACCGGGCATCCTGCTGGTGATGATCCAACCCTCGGCGAGGTCAACGGCGAGCAATTCGGGCACGGGCAGGCCCGCATCTTGGAGTCGCACGAGCAGGCGCGCCTCGGCGCTCATGCGGGATTTGGTCAGGCGAGCGTCGAGATCGGGGTGACGCCAGGTGCGCGCTTCACGCTGTTTGAGGACCGCATCTCGGCCCATCCAGGACCCGGCGTGGACCACGGCTTCCGCCCCTCGGTGGATCATCTTTTCCTCTCGCCACGGCCCCGCCATGCCCACCCCGAGATGAGATGACTTCAAAGCGGTTGCACTTGACGGCGGGTCGGATGGCCATCCAGCTGCCCAACATCCCCGTTCCGCGCTTCGCTTCGGGGTCGCTGGCGTGGTCAGAAGACGAGGTCGAAGCCGAGGCCATGCGCTTGCAGTCTTCCATTCAGCAGCATCAGCGATGGCCCCTATCTGCCTGCAGATTCATCGCCCCTCTGACCTTGGAAATCAACCGTTTGAAGGCAGAGAATGACGTCTTTCTCATCGCCCACACCTACCAGACCCCCGACATCATCTACGGCGTCGCGGATTCGGTCGCAGATTCCTACTCCCTGTCCAAGGCCGCCCGCGATGCCGTCCAGCAGACCATCCTCTTCAGCAGCGTGCGATTCATGGCCGAGACCGCCAAAATTGTCAGCCCACACAAGACCGTCCTCCACCCTTCTCCAGAGGCCGGTTGTTCCCTATCTGACGGCATCACGGCACAGGATGTTCGCGATCTCAAGGCGCGCCACCCCGGCGTGCCCGTCGCCTGTTACATCAACACCACCGCGGCGGTCAAGGCGGAGTGCGACGTCAGCGTCACGAGCAGCAATTACATGCGCATCTGCGAGCGCTTGCCGGGCGACCGACTCATCTTCGTGCCCGACCGCTTCATGGGCGCCCATCTTCAGAAGGCATTGGCAGGGAAGAAAGAGGTCATCGTCTACGATGGTGAGTGCGAGGTCCACGCCGAATTCACCGCCGAACGCATCCGCGCATGGCGGGCTCGATACGAGGAGCCGATCCATGTGCTCGCCCACCCGGAATGCAGAGCGGATGTCTTGGAGGAAGCGGATTTCGTCGGCTCATCCGAGACGCTGATCAGCGAATCCCTTCGCCTGGCAGCCAGCGGCGAAACACACCTCATGCTCGTCACGGAATGTGGAACGGCGGAACGGGTCCTGGCGGAGACCGAACACGAGATTCAACTGACCGGCGCCTGCGTCATGTGTCCGCACATGAAGCGCACCCAATTGGAGGACATCCTCCAGTGTTTGCAGTCACCCAGACAGGACCAGATCATCGAGATCGATCCCGATACAATCGTTGCAGCGCAGCACAATCTGTCCGAGATGTTCAGACTGGCGGAGTGATTCACTCCTCTTCATCCAAGGCGCGGATGCGCGTCTCCTTCTCCCTGATGCGTTGACTGATCCAGGTGAGCAATAACAAGGGAAAGAGCAACACGAAAATCTGCAGCACACGACTGGAATAGGGCTCGAAGACGACCTCGACCGTGTAGATGCGAATTTCGGTTTGTCCATCCGCATCGACCTGCATCCAGACAATGTGGTCCCCCATCGCCTGTGGGTCGGTCTGGTCGATGTCGTCCGGCGCGTGTAGCGGATAGGAGCGATTCTCCGCGATGATGTGGAAATCGACCTCCCAATCCATGTACTCTGGATTCGGGTTGTTCGAAATCAAGAATTGTTTCTGTTGATAGGCGACGCGACCGTGGCCGATGCTCGGATTGGCCACGGGAAAGACAGGATCGCCAAGGATGCGCTGTTCGCCGGTCGCAAGGTCGACCAGCACGAGGCGGTCGACCGCGGACAGATTCACCTGTGCGACCATGTAGCGTTCGTCCAATGCGATGTCGACGATCGTCGCATTGCCATAGTCAACCACCGTATTCGTCATCGATTCGACCTGTGCATCCCGCTCCGCATCGATGGTGGCATTCACGGTCACGCTGAAGGTGTGCTGAACGCCATCAACCTCGATGACATTGGCTGTCAGCGGCGCACTCTGTGTGACCCATGCAAGACTCGATCCCTCCCCGACGATGAGTTGGACATCGGCGTCCGAAATGGGGGTGAATGGCTCGCTCTCCTCGACGACGGTGCCGTCATCGAGGGTGAAGTAACGGTAGCTGTGTTCATTTGAGTCGACCAGAGCCACATCCTCGTAGAGCGGACCGGTGATGCGGCCAAACGCTGTACTCGTCGGGTTGTCAAACCAAATCGGGATGATGCGATAGCCCTGCCAGACAAGGGCATGGTTCTCGGAGATCAGCACCTCGGTTTCAGCATAATCCAAATTCCAGTGGGATTGGTTGCCATCGATGTTGATGTCCAGTGGATGCGGGTATTGTTCACCGGTCTCGAGATCCATCGAGATCGCTGTCAGGTTTCCATTCTCATCCGTGTCGAGCGCGACGAGCCAGCCGTCGGCGCCGGCTGCACCACCGGGATGGCTGACACCTTCGGCGGGGAAGTGCTGGTGGGTTGCATCCCACAACAGGGTGCCGCTGGTGCCGACGATGAGCAGGGCCATGGCGACCGCCGTCTGGCGTGGGCCCGGCACGCGAACGTAGGCGATGCCGCGCCCGATCAGGGCGCCTCCCTCGGCCACGGGTCGACGCCAATCGGCGAACAACCAGGAGATGCGGTGAACGAAGACACGCTCATCCAACCAACGCCAGGTGCCCGGCGCGGCCCTTTCAGCGAGTTTGACGGCGAGGATGGCGATGAGAATCCCGCCGATGATGTCGCTGACCCAGTGGATGCCGAGGTAGAGGATGGCGAAGGCCGTGAGCATCATGTAGACGACGAGGAAGATGCGCCAATTCCGCCAGCGCCCATCCAAATCATTGCGCGCATAGCACAACCAGATGGCGAAGGGCATGCCGATGTGCAGCGAGGGCATCCCATTGGTGAACGGGTCAATGCGGGTGAACCAGGTCTGGATCTCGGGAGTCAACTGGTAGCCCAGCGTCTCCATTCCCGGAATGTGGTCACCGGTCACTCGAACGTTGAAAAAGAGGTAGAATGGGATGGCCAACATGTAGGTGAACAGCATTGTCAATGTCACCCTGTCCGCCATGTGACGGTCGTCGAAATAGCAGGTGTAGACGAAGGCCGAGAAGATGATCAGCATGTATCCCGCGACGTAGAAATGGGTCAACGTCGCCGTCAAAATCTCATTCTCAAAGGTCTGCTGAATCCACAGCACGATATCGCCTTCAATGGCGTAGATGAACGGCGTCATGTCGAGGCGCGCATTGGCCATCAGCATCCGGTCAATGCCGTCGAAGAGGTCCTTCCACAGATAGACGGAGAAGACGATGAGGCCGTGCATCCAATACCGACGGAACATGTCCTGAAATCCCGTCAAGGTCAAGCGGGACCACGCCGGTTTGAACACCGGCATGAGGGCGAGGGAGACGACGATCGCGCCGGTCACCCAAGTGATGTAGACGCCGGTGCCGCCCGCCATGCGCTCGCCTCAGATGATCTCAGGGATGGAGTCATCGGCGGCATCGAGTTCGGTGAACAGGTTCTCAATGATCCGATCAAAGGCCAGGGCAACCTCGCCTTCAGGATCGGCGACGATGCGGTGAACACCATCATCTCCGCCACGAACCACGCCGGGGTCGAAGGGGAGTGCGCCGAGGAAGGGTACCCCCATGTCTTTCGCTGCGGCTTCGCCGCCGCCGCGCTTGAACAGGTCGACCGAGACGGACCAGTTGCCATCGCCGTCGGCGGTCGTTTCGATGGGAAGTCCATTCGCTCCGTTGACTGAGACGTCGGAGTTCGGCTCGGCCGTGCCACGGATCGTGTAACCGCTCATGTTCTCGACCACACCGAGGACTGGGATCTTCACCGTCTTGGAGAAGTTGATCGACTTGCGACTGTCGAGCAGTGCTACATCCTGCGGGGTCGTCACGATGACCATGCCATCGATGTTCGGCAGGGACTGAGCGACGGTGAGCGGCTCGTCAGAGGTGCCGGGCGGGAAGTCAATGATCAGCGCATCCAATTTTCCCCAGGCGACGTC
>CAVOCV010000129.1:0-4830 GCA_963694325.1 Candidatus Thalassarchaeaceae archaeon
GGCGAGAACCAGAACGCTGGCATTGGCGCCGAGGATGAACAGTGGTACGAGGAGGACGATGTGCAGGCCGAGGCCGGCGATGATCCACGTCCGACGCCGGCCGAAGGCGAGGTTTGACCAGCGTTCAACCGGTTGGGCCCAGATCAGGACGAAAATGAATGGCGCCTTGATCAGCATGATGGCGAAGGTGAAATCGGCGATGCTGAGGTTCTGCTCGAACAAGGCTACCTTGGCGATCCAATAGCCGAGGAAGGCGTGCGGTAGCATCAGGCCGAGATAGAAGACGACGACCCAGATGTCGCGGAATAGATGGTGCTCGCCGAGATCAATCCAGCCGGTCTTCAACGTACCCGACGGCGCGAGCTCCGCATCGAGGATATCGGCCATCACGCGGCCTACGGCCGCGCCGTGGTGATGAGCCTGACGCTCAATTCATGTCCATAGGTTCGGTGGCGGGCATCACCATACCAGAGGATTCATCGGCGAATTCGATGCCCCCACTCTCGTACCATGCAGCCATCTCGGTGGTGTTGGTCCACAGGCCGATGTGGTAGCTGATGGTTCGGCCGTCCGCGTCGATGAAGAGCATGAATGGGATGCCGCCAACACCGATTTCGGTGGCCAAATCTGGGGCGTGGATGAAGGGGCGGTCAATGCTGCGATTGATGCCGTCCTCACTCTGGTTCTTCCACGCCGACATGTCGTCATGTCCTTCGCCCGGATATTTGTTGAGAATCAGCATCCGTCCGGCGGGAATCGTCTGGTCGCTGGCATTCAGGGTCGGCTCGCAATGGGTGCACCATTCCGCGCTGAAGTAAGCGACCCAAGGCTCTTCGTCCATCATCGAACGATTCCAGGTGGAATTGTTCTCATCCAGGGCAGCGAAATCCGGAAAGTAACCCCCGATGCCATAGGGCAACGGCTCGGTTTCGATGCCGCCATCATCGATCCGTTGACTTTCGGTTTCGAGGCAACCGGCGAAGGCTGAGGCGAGGAGGAGGAGGCTGATGAGGATCGAGCGCATTTGTTCATCTCCGTCATGCAGCGGTGAAGGATTGGAGGTCCGACCACGTCTGCCCGTTGTCATTCTCTCCCATCACCCGCCATTTGTAGTTAACACCCGAGGTGAGCGTCGTCACCCCGTGTTGGAACTCGCCGACTGACGGCGTGCCTTTCGCCGCACAATTCGCCCATGCAAGGGTGCTGTTGCCGCCGTCTGTGGGGCCCCAGCATACCGTCATGCTGGTGTTCGTTCCATTGTCGTAGACGGCCCATTCAAGGTCGGCCGTTCCACCCGTGATGTTGGCCGCGGCATGGTCGCGTGTGAGCAGGTCATATTCGTGGACCCAACCTCTCAATGGATCGGTATTCCACACAGGTAAATGGTCGACTGCATCCCAACTCGCTTGGGTCAATGGGAAGTTCCACGCAGCGAAATACGGCATCAGATTGTACCCGGTGTTCAGCGATGTTTGAATCGCCCATTCGGTGTATTCTGCATCGCCACTCGGCTGGGTGCTCATGTTCCAGTAATACTCGGTGAGCGCGGCGGTGATCGGCGCCCAGCCGAACGCCTCCTTCAGCAAAATGTGGGTCTCGAGTGCCGTCCAAACGCTCCAAGCAGAGAGGGGCGCGCCGTTGGCGAAGTGGGATTCCACACGCTGCTCGCGAGAGGCTGGACTCATCGCGCCGTGGCCCGCATTGCCGACCAAGTCTTCCATCAGACGGACGCTGAAGAGGTTGCAAGTGGCCTCGGTATTGCCGGGCAGTGTACTGGCCATCCACTGGTGGTTATGGCCGAGTTCGTGGAACATGCCCCAATCACCATTTTGGTACATGTAGGTGCCATTGACCACCCCATCCACACTGGCGACGTGGGCCATGAATGGGTAACCGGAGTGCATCCACCCCGCGCTGATCTGGACATCGAACTGGGCGCGCTCGATGCGCGGCCAAGGTGTGTAGCCCGAGAGATTGTGCTCCATTTGCAGGGCTTCGTCCCAGAAATCCATCGCGTAATCGGGGTCGTCGAGGGTGCGGATGTTGGCACTCGGTACAGTCAGGATGAACCAATCCGAGGACAATTCGGCGGTGGGCGCGGCTGTATTTCGAAGCAGCAATCGCCAGTCGCCAACATCCGTCTTTCCATGCTGATACCACGGCATCTCGACCGCGCCGGAGATGGTGACGTTGAACATCCCGAGAGTGGCCCCCTTGGGCACCTGAATGTAGATCGCGCCACCGAAGGCATTGGCGACCTGCATCGTCGTGTTGTCGACGAAATAATTCCGGTAGATGATCGGGTGCCGAAGCAGCGTATCCTTGCCCCAGAGGTTGTCTGTATGCCCGCCGATGAGGACGTAGACATTCGTGTCGACGATTGAGGTTGGGAACGTGACCGTGACCACATCACCAGGCGCGGCGTACAGGCCCGTGCTCATGCGGCCGTGCGCCCCGGCATTCGCATAACCGAAGCCACTGGGAAGTCCGGCGAAATCACCGTCGATGGGGATGGTGCGTGTCGGCCGAGGGGCAGACGCATTGACCGGCCCGGGGAAGGAACTCGAGGAGGGGTGAGCAAACAACTCGTCTGCGGGCAATAATCGCATCAATTTCTCCTGCACATTGAGCATCAGGTCATCGATTTCATCGGCGTTCATCGCATAGGTATTCTGCGAATCGATGTGGATCAGGCCGGTCTGGTTCGACAGGTCGTGCACCGCTCCCCAGAATGTCTTGAAGTCGATCGGCAGATTGGAGACACAGAGATTGATCGCATTCGCCACCTCATCCGCATCCGTTCCCGTCAGCATCAGCGTGCCTGCGTAATGCGCCTCGAGCAGCGGCAATGCACCCTGCAATCGGTGGTTCGGGCCCCACGGCTCATCCGGTACGGTCGTCGTCGTGTAGATGTTGGTCGAGGAGACCAGCAGACCGGTGGTCTTGGCGATTTTATTGCCGGGATAATTGTGGGCGGTATCGCTATTCGAATAGGACCAGTACCAGGCATGACCGCCCATGATCAGGCCGCCGCCCGCGGTCAGCCATTGTTCGATCTGCGAATTCTCCGCATCCGAATATGAATTCCAGAACTCGGTGACAAAGCAATCCAGGTTCACGAGATCCGCTGGCGTCGCGGAGGTCGTGACCGAGTAGCCTTCGGCAAGCAACGTGTCCTTCCACCCATTGAACGAGGATTCCAGGCCGACCCGCTGTCGACCATCGCAGACCCAATCCAGGCCATTGAGGCTGAGATTGCCATGTGCTCCCGTCGATCTTGAGGACATGGTTTCATGCCCCGATCCCACGATTCGACCCTCGCCCGCGTGGGAGGCTGAGACGGTCGGGCGATTCAGAGAATCCATGCCGACCGGAAAGGCCCAATCGCCGAATGGCAAGATGAGTGAGGGGTATGACCCGCCATAGTTGACCGCGCCGACCGGTCGTTTGCTGAGTTCGGCATGGTCGGCATCGAGGTCATGGATGGCGAGGCTGATGTTGAGGGCGAACGAACCGCCACTGTTGTTCGCATACAGCGTGTGTTGTGTCCAAACGTGTCGATTGAGGGACCTGCCCGCAACCGCGCCGGAAATCGTTCCATTCGCATCGACGCTCAATCCATCGATGGCGGGGTGGATCGTGAAAGATTCGACCGATGCGCTGTCATTGCTCAAGGGGAATGTGTAGGATTGATTGGCGGCGAGGATGAAATCGGTCTGTCCCCATGTCAGGTTCGTCGGTGTGATGTCCGCCACACGAATCGGTAGAATGATGCTGTATTCTCCGCCGGTATTGGATGCCGTGATGGTGTGATTCGTCCATGGGTGCAGAGCGATTGCCGAACCACTGATTCGACCGGCTTGGAAGGAGAGCCCTGCTGGAAGTGGAGGGGCGATGCTCCAGCCGACGGGGGTGCCACCGCTGGTTGCAGCCATCATGTCGACCGTGTCATTTTCCCAGACCATGTCCAAGGGCATGCGGTCGTAGGTGATCGAGGTGATCGGTGCATCGTTGACGGTCACGATGAGGGTCGCCAGGGAACCGCCGCCGGTGTTGTTGGCCCAGATGAAGTGGGTGGTCTGCGCTTGCAGGACGGTCGGTGTGCCGCGCATCCGGCCGGTGGTCGCATTGATTTCAAGGCCCGTGGGCAGGGGTGGGTCGGCCGCGTAGCTGACCGGGGCACCGCCGAGGTGCTGCGCGGTCTGAGGGATCATCGGCGCATCGATTGTCAGGACCAAATCCATGTTGCCCCAATGGACATTGATCGGCGCTTGATCGACCACAGCCAAGGTCATCGAGGCATTCGTTGAACCCCCGCTGTTGACCGCGGTCAAGGTGTAGACTGTCGCGGCTTGCAATTGGTAGGCTGTGCCAATGATACCGCCGGTCTCGGTGTTGAGGCTGAGGCCGATGGGCAGGGGTGGCGCGACCGACCAAGCGACGACCGGGCCGCCCTCGATGTCGGGCGCATCCAAGGTCCACGGTTGGCCCTTGATGAGGACAAAACCGCCAGGGCCGAGATCGATATTCGAAGGCGCTTGTTGTCGTACGACGATGCTGAAATTGGTCCAGGCGACCGAGACGGGATTGCCGCCGTCGACGGTGCATTCGATGGTGCCGGGCTCCTCTGCGAAGATGTGGACTCGACCATCGATCAGCACGTCGGCGCAGCTCGCATTCCAACGTCGGGCATCATCGCCATCATAGGTCGGTGTCAACCAGAACGAATCACCGACGCGAACGTCGTCTGGAATCGTGTATGCAAGGTTGGTGACCGGTGTGATGCAGGACCAGAGATACTGAATTTGACCCGCTGGACAGAGGGGTTCG
>CAVOCV010000130.1:0-4828 GCA_963694325.1 Candidatus Thalassarchaeaceae archaeon
TGCAGGTTGGAAATCCGGTCGACCCGACCGGAGATGAGCACCGGTTCCGACTCGCCGAGGTGGGTGCGCAATGCGGTGAGGAGTGCAGCGACCTCGCCGTCGTGCAGGGGTGGCAAATCATCGAGGTCGAGCACGAGCCCTGAAGCCTTGGTCAACAGACTGTCGGCATCCTCAATATTGCCCAAGCCAATGCGCACCAAATCGAGCGGGCGCGGGTCGGCATCGACCAGGCAGGGCTGGTTGGAGAGCAGGGTTCCTGTGAGTCCCTTACCGCTGCTGAGCACCGGCAGGACGGGCAAAGGGAATGCGATGCCGTCGTCCTCTTCCCCGCGCGTGAGTAGGCTGACGCAATCCAGAGGCGCGCTCGCATCGATGGCCGTCTCGCCCGAGACCAGACCGATTTCGCTGAAGTCACCCCAGACCGTCTGGAATGGGGCGTTGCTCGGAATGGCTGAGGCTGCATCGGCTTCGATGACGATGGCATCTTTTGAGACCGAGAGTTCGTGTTCTTCGAGAATGGCTGAGATCAATGTGTGCTCGGGCTTGGAGATGGTGCGCTGTTTGGCCCCTTCTCCCTCCGGCTTCACCCGGCCGTCGACGATGATTTTCCCGCCGGTCATGCCTTGGCCTGCATCGACCGCACAATCCCCTGTGATGATGACGAGGCCCTCGGTCATGCCGATGCCGATGCGCCGACCCGCATTGCCGCGGACGATCAGCTCTCCACCGGACATCGCGCCCGCGGATTCATCCCCCACACTGCCGGAGACAAAGATGCGGCCACCGCTCAGGCCGTGTCCACAGCGGGCGCCAGCATCGCGTTCGACGACCAGTCGTCCGTCGGTGGTGAAGGCGCCGAACCAACCGAGCGCATTCCCCTCCAAGGTGAAGGCACCACCTTTGCAGCAAGCCGCTGTGAAATCGCCGAGGTTGCCCAAGAGTCGAACACGCGCCCCCTCCGGTAGATGCGACGCGATGCCGATCTCGCCTTCCTTGGGTTTTGCATCCCCTTGTTGGCCCCAGCCAATCTTGATCGCCCGGTCGAGTTGGATGGCCTTCTCGAGATTGTCCGAGAGGTTGCGGTTGAGCTTGAGGCTCTTCGCAATTTCATCCGACATTGGACTCCCTCACGCCCCTCCGGGGTGCTCTCCCTCTTGATGCTGACCCCGCGATAATGGGCCATGGGTGCAGGTTGTTCAGGGGTTCACACCTGCCGGAGGGTGAAGAACAAAAAACTCAATCTCCACTTCACACCACATGGCCGCACCAGCTTCGACGTTGATTTCGGGGAATGTCGATGCGAAGAGTGCCACCGTCGTCACCGGGGAACGACGGGCTGCGCTCGAGGCCGAGGTCGACGCCACCCGTCGACGTATGCGAATTGGCAAACTGGTCTTCGGACTGATGATGGTGCCCGTCGGGATTTACTTATTTTCAGATGCGAATCGTGGCTCGCCCTTCCTTCTTTCATTCGGAATCACCTCGGCCCCTGCACTCCAAGCAATCTCATGGGCGGGGTTGGCCATTCTCATATCTCCGATCTTTTATCTTGAATATTGTTGGCGGGATGCGAAGAAGCGATTGGAGGCCTTTGAGGAGAACGACTGAACTTCGTTTTCGGTGTTTCCGCACACAGGGGCATGTTCATAGGTGGCCGTCAGGCGGCCTCGGAGTGCTGACTTCAGCGATTCGGGGGCGTAGGAATGGACAAAATCAAGGTCGCAATCAATGGCTACGGCACCATCGGCAAGCGCGTCGCGGACGCCGTCGATGCACAGGATGACATGGAGATTGTCGGCGTCACCAAGACCGGCCCTTCGTTCGGTTGCGACCTCGCCGTCAAGAAGGGATTCCCGCTCTATTGCACCTATGATGCACCCGATAGAATCGCCCGCTTCGCAGAGCAAGGCTACACCTGCGCGGGTGGCTTGTCCGACCTGCTCGCAATCTCCGACATCGTCGTCGATTGCTCACCCGGAAAACTCGGCGATGAGAACCTCGCGAAGTACAAGGCTGCAGGCATCAAGCACATGTTCCAAGGCGGTGAGAAGCACGCCCTCACCGGCCGCTCCTATACATCGTCCGCGAACCACACGGACAACCTGAACGTCGATGGCACCCGTGTTGTCTCCTGCAACACGACTGGTCTCTCTCGCACTCTCGTGCCGCTATACGAGCACTGCGGCTCCCTTCAGGTCGAGTGCACGATGATCCGTCGCGCGGCCGACCCCGGCGATTCCAGCAAAGGACCGATCAATGCCATCAAGCCGGTGCTCAAGGTGCCCAGCCACCACGGACCCGATGTGATGACGGTCAAGCCTGAGATTCAGATCAACAGCCTCGCTGTGGCCGTGCCGACCACCCTGATGCACTTGCACTCCATCATCGCCGACCTGCCCGCAGGGCATGGCCTCACCACCGAGTCGATCATTGAGATGTGGAAAGAGACCCCGCGCGTCATTGTCATGCACGGTGGAGACAACCGCATTCCGACCACCGCCGAGGTCATGGAGATGGCCCGAGACATCGGCCGCAAGTGGGGAGACCTGCACGAGATCTTCGTCTGGGAGGACGGGGTCAAGCTCGTCGGTGACCGTCTGTATTACTTCCAGGCCATCCATCAGGAGTCCGATGTCATTCCCGAGAACGTCGATTGCATTCGCGCCATGATGGGCACCGAGGCCGATTGGCGCGTGTCCGTCGCCAAGACCGATGCCGCAATCTCCGCCTATTACGGCTGCTGAACACCCGCTCAGGCCGGGTGAGCATTGAAGCGTAGGAGGTAGACAGTCGTGTCGATGAGTGAAGCACATCCCCGTCATCGCTTCGGCGGCATCGCACTAATTCTCGCGATGGTGACCATCCTGTTGTCAGGAATCGCCTACGGATCAACGTGGGCGACGGTCCACACCGAGGAAGAAGTCGGCGGTTCAGAGGAGTTTGGGATCCAGGCCACCAACATCACATTCGACGCCGATGTCGGCCTGCGAGACATGGAGGTCAAGATCAATGCGGTCAATGAGCATCCCTTTGTGGATCTTGACGAGACCATGACAGATACCGAGACGCACGAAGAGAACGCGGCGCGGTCAGAAGGCAACGTGACCCAGACATTCGAAGACATGGACTCGGCTGGCGCGACCGCGGAATGGCTGATCATTGGCGGCATCGCTCTCAGCATCGCGACGATGGTCATCGTCTTCCTCTCTCTCGCAGGCATCGCCCCGATTCGCCCCGCATTGTTGACGGCTGGAATCGGCGCGGCTCTGCTGTTCGCCGCCCCCATCGTCTGGTACCTGATGCTGCCTTCAGATGGCGCGTTCACCAACCCCTTCATTCAGCAATATGGTGGTTTTTTGGAGGTGGAGGATCAGATCGAAATCGCCTTCTCACCCACGCCCTCTTACGGTCTGGTTTTGGCTTTCATTGCCGGCATCGCCAGCCTCGCCATGGCGGCGATGGTTGTCAAAATGGAACGATCCGAAGCGGTCGATGAGAAGCCCGGCTGGATGATGCCGCTTGAGAGTGATGTCCTGCCAGAGCCGACGATCGCCCACTTCATTTCACGTGAGGGAGGGAATATCAGCTTCGATTTCAGCGCTCTACCACTCAATCCCAAGCGTCTCGCGATGCCGGTCTTTCACATCGTCTTGGTCACATTGATTCTCCTCTTGCAGGGCGGCGCCTGGGCGAGTTATACGATTGGTGATGAGGGTGGAGATGAAATCGACGTCGCCTTCCTCACCGAAGAGATCGAGGTTCAGGAATTTGGCGAGACCATCAAGTTGGATTATGGCACCGGATTCCTTGGCGAAGGCATCGGAGAAATGGGCGAGGTCATCAGCAGTTCCAGCACAGCGTTGACGATTGCAACAACGCTTCTCATCCTCGGTTTGCTGTGGCGGTTCGGTGTCGCGACCGGGTTCGCCCAACGTCTGCCTGCGTTATGCCGCCACCATCGCATCTTGGACACCGTTCTGATGACGGGTGGCACGGCCATTGCCTTTGGTGCGATGCTGTACTTCATGATCCAAGCGCCCTCTCAGAGTGAGATATTCGGATTTTTCCCGGACAATTTTGACTTCGAAGGCGGCAATTCGTTCCTGGGCTGGGCTGTTCTCATCACGAGTTTGCCGATCGCTCTGATGACCTACACGCTCGGAGAATATGGTGCACCTGCGCGCCGCTTCCTGCGTTCCTTCGACATCCCGATTCCGGGTGAGGATGAGGCGGCGGAGAAGAAGGGCGATGGGATGACCTTCGTCAATCCGTTCAATGATCCTCGTATCACATCACTCCCATGGGTGATGATTCTCGGCGTGACCTTCGCCTTGATCGTCGCATCGGCGGGCGGGGTCGTGCTCTACAATATCATGACGCCAGAACCGGCGCCGCCGGTCGACCGGGACCCATACACGGTGGAATACCTCACCTGGATGGGCAATGGGTCCAGCCAGGAATCCGATTATGTTCAGGATGGTCAAGAGAAAATTTTCAGCCTTGATATTCCTGCTTATGAAATCCAAGAAAACACCTCTCTCGCTTACATCCGTGTCACCGTCGATTATGATGAGACCGATTTGGACCCGACCTGCGATGTTCTCACAGTGAGCCTTTCCGGCCTGACTGCAGGTGGATTGGATGCAGAGAATTCCACCACCTCTGGCGAGGTTTCCGATTGCTCAGATGTCACACTCTTCCTCTACATCGACCGAACCATGGAGGGCATGTCGAGAGGCTCAAATGTTGAGAATTTGAGTGCGGATGAACTCAACTCATTGTGGGCCCACTACAACGACCATGGCTGGGGGGCCGGCACTTGGGAGAT
>CAVOCV010000131.1:0-4758 GCA_963694325.1 Candidatus Thalassarchaeaceae archaeon
CGACAGAGGCGATGTTCAATCCGCTTCCAGCGGCGGTGAACGCAGACTCGGCCAACGCCTTCGTGTTGGTTCGGTCGGCGTGGAACTTGCCCTTGTCATCCATCCAGGCATCGGCATCGCCCTTGTCGTGAAAGCGGGCGTTCCAACGAAGTCCACCCGCATCAGCGTGAACCGAGAAGTAGGGTTGAGGCACGAATGCATCTCGTTCCACCTCTCGATCGACGACGAAGCCGAGCGTCGGTGTCTGCACCCGTCCCATGGCGGGAAGGGACCAGGAACGGCTGAACTTGGAGGCACGGAATCCGACCAGACGGTCCATGAATCGACGGACCTTGGCCGCATTCACCAGATTCTCATTGACCTCGCCACGCGCATCGATTGAAGCGTGCACTGCCGTCTTGGTGATCTCATTGAAGGTGACCCGCCAAATCTGGTCGAAGCCTTCAGCAGCGAAAATTTCCTGAAGTCTCCAAGCGATGAACTCACCCTCACGGTCGGGGTCAGTTGCGATGTAGACATTCTCGACCGCCTTGGCTTTCGCCTTGGTCAGCAATTTGCCGATGGTGCGCTCGGCATTCTCGGTCCACTCCCAGGCGGGATTGGGCAGGCTGTCCGGCTTGGCGGCCCACATGGCTTTCTTGCCCTCTTTGGTCTTCCGAGAGGTCGGCAGGTCCTGGACGTGGCCATTGCAAGCTCCGACGATCCACCCCTTGCCCAGATACTTCTGAATGGTCTTCGATTTCGCTCCGCTCTCTACGATCAACAAGTCCATGTTGGTTCCCACCCAGAGGTCGGGCGCCACGACCCACCCCCATAAACGCTGCTGAAGGGAGTGTTGGAGGCGAATCTGTTGGGGTTACTTCGTAACCCCTGCGTTCGCGCGCGTGAGCGCGCGCGAGGCCAACTCATCCCAAGGCCCCTCCGATCCGGGGCCCCCACAGCCGACACATCCCGGGTATCCAGCGGCGATAAGATCGGTCACCTGACGCACCCATCTGGGCCACAATTCCTCGACCGACCCCGGCACCCAGCACACCTCGAGTGCAGGGGCGTCGCCACCGAGTTGGAAGAGTCCCGCAACCCCGACCGCAGACGCACCTGTCAGGATGGTCGGCTCGCGAATCATCTTCGGGATTCCATCGCTGATGGCGAGTGCGAGGTCGAGCGCCTCCCGGCGCAACCTTTCGGGGACAACGAGCACGCTCGCCTCACTGCGCAACAGCCGGCGCGCAGCCTCGGCAAGACCCACGGATTTCCCGTCCATCGACCCTGCGAAGGGAGGGAACGCTTGAAGGATGCCGGCCCGGCCCGATGGTCTGAATGGGACTCGGATACCGATTGTTCGCGCGCCCTCTCGTGGCGGTACAGGACTCCGAGAAGGCCCATTCACGTTCCTTGGCCGCACTCAGAATCTCCGCAGGTGTAGGCATCTCCCGCTTGCTATACCGCTCTCCCAGCGTGCCGAGTCGGGTGTTCAACCTCTCCTTCGACAATCCGGTCGGCCTGGCCGCTGGGATGGACAAAAAGGCCGAATGCTTGCTCCAATGGGGACATCTGGGCTTCGGTTGGTCAGAGATTGGGGGCATCACATTACACCCACAGGACGGAAACCCCAAGCCGCGCATGTTCCGCGATGGCAAGCACCGCGCGCTCATCAATCGGATGGGATTCAACAACCCCGGTGCCGAGGCCATGGCCGCCCACCTCCTGAAAATTCAAGCCAGCGGCCAATGGCCTCGCATCCCGTTGGCGATCAACCTCGGGAAATCAAAAATCACTCCAAATGAAACGGCGGAACAGGACTATGCAGCCACCTTGGAGCACCTGTGGACCTTCGCCGATCTATTCGTCATCAATGTATCCAGCCCGAATACACCGAACCTCAGGGAACTTCAGGAAGGCAGTGAACTCGACCGCATTCTGAAGGCGTGCAATGCGGTGAATGAACGATTGGCAGATGGCGTCTCAGCCGCGCTTCGCCCCCTCCTCGTCAAGGTCTCCCCCGACCTGTCCGATGACCAACTACGCGCTCTGGCCGACACGGCGATGGAGAATGGCGCGGCGGGCATCGTCGCAACCAACACCACCCTCGAACGACCCGACGAACACGGCGTCATGGCTGAACAGGGTGGCCTGTCGGGCGCGCCCCTGCGCGCCCGCTCCACAGCGGTCATCCACCTGCTCTATGCCCACACCGAGGGCACCCTCCCGATCATCGGCGTCGGCGGCATCTCAGATGCGGACAGCGCCTGGGAAAAGATCGCAGCCGGCGCCAGTCTCCTGCAACTCTACAGCGCCCTGGTCTTCGAAGGGGCAGGCGTCGTCAAGTCCATCAACAAGGGATTGCTCAAACACATGCGAGCACACGGCTACAGCACCCTCACAGAGGCTGTCGGCCACGCCCACCGGAGTTGAACACATGGACCGCAGACGCCGCATCATCGTCGTCTTCGGCCTGATCGCCGTGCTCGCCGCACTCATGTCCATCGGCAGCGAGCCAGAACTCGACCTCTCGGTCGACGAACTGATGGAATCTCCCGATGCCCACGATGGCGATACCTTCCGCATTCGCGGCATGATCCTCGCCGAGAGTATCGATTCCAACAACCAGACCCTCACCCTGGCCGGTGAGAGCACGAATGTCACCGTCAACTACGCAGGGACCCCTCTGCCGGCCGGCGCAACCGATGGCAAGACCATCTCGGTGCGCGGAGAATTCGATCTCACCTCAGGCGAATGGACGATGTACGCGAGCGAAATCAAGACGGGCTGTCCATCGAAGTATGAGGCTGAGTCGGAGGCGTAATCAAAACCCGGATTCAAGGTACCACTTGAACAAGAAGAATCCACCGACCAAAACCGCGACCAAACCGACGGCCCACAGGTCATCGAATCTGCGACACAGAAAACGAGGGTTGTATGGGACTTGATGTAGAGTCATGGACAAAAGTCCACCCCTGTCGCTCAGCCGATTCGTAGACCGTCGGATTGATATGGACCGCGCTCGGCACATCGATTGGGCTAGGAGGGGGGTTGGCGTCCCCTGTACCGCAAATCGCAACATGGCGGTCCGAACGCCCGGGGGCGACGAAACCGAGCATCGTAGGACGCATCTGTGGACGTTGATGCCTCGCCTTCATGAGATCGTGGTTTTGACGAACTGTATTCGGAAGAAAACAGGAATCAATCATCGGGGGATCAGGTCAGGCCAGGAATGGAGCAGCCCTACCCGAAGCCAATGATGCCGTGAAGTGACGGGGTGGAGAATACGGATGCACCCCCCTGCGATGAAACGATCGTCCACCCCGGGCCCCCCCCCCCACACACACCTGATTGTGTGTGATTGTGCATCTCACCTCATGACGATGTGAATCAGCGCCCAGGGGACCGTTGCAAGGCTGTTAGCGATGAAAGAACCCACAACTCATCTCTGATGCTGCTGGCAAAAAAACCTTCCAAATAACCGTGTTCAGTCACCCATGTTGTTGATGGAATCCATGAGTGTTGCCGCCAGTCCTTGATCGATTCTTTGTTCTAATTCTCCAACTAATTTTATGGTGATAACAACGAGACCAAGTGGAGTCAAAGTCCCCCATACCGGAATCCATCCATACCAAGGTAATGCGTAATATGTTAACCAAACCGGCAATACGAAAATAAGAGCGATCGGTGCAAATATTGCTGAGATTAGAAGCAAAATAATCCGAGCGATTTTTGCTTTTTGTGTCCAATTATATTTTTGGATCGAATTGTGTTGTTCAACCATTTGGTTGACTTCATTCAACCAATCTAAATCAATTCTATCCTCGGATGTGGCACTATTCCCTCCAGTTGCTTGACATGCCGTAAAAAACGTATCAATTTGTTCATATGTACAACTGAATGATAGTAGCTTTTGTGCTAATGCTTCGATAGTTGGATGATCATAGATACGAAGCCCCCAGGCACCTTTGGCATGGGTGAATGTAATACTCTCATTTGATTGCGGAAGCATTCCCTTTTCCAAAACACTTGATATTTGGTGCGCATCTGAAGTCTTGAAGAGGCCTTTTATTCCACCGACAATGAACATTATAGAGAGCAGTGAAGATGCTATGAACACCATAAGAGGCGCTATAAATGGAGTATAATGCTGGGGGTTAGCATCAAAATGTTCGGGGTTTTCGGGATTATATGCAATCTCACGAGTTGAATTTACTGGGTAATCAACCTCCCAGACACGGGATTCGAAATGGGATACCTCCTCTGATTCCTGAACATTAAAGATGGTTTCATTGATTGTGTATCGGAGATGGTAGTTTACGAGATATTCTCGGCATGTGTCGGGACTTTGAGAGTCACCACATTGGTATTCATAGATGTAAACATCCAGAGCTACGACAGTAGCATCGGTCGTTGGCCAAGATGATGCCTCTAGCTCATTTTGGAAGTCATCCAACATGAAGGCAGGCCAGATGCAACCAAGTAAGAACACGACAGTTCCTATGATGAACAAGACAGCAGGTGGGACTTGCTTTTGTTCACCGAGTGTGACTGCCATGGAATATTTCCAGCGCCACTAGTACTTCATATTGGCTCATTACAACCGAGAGAATCAATCTCCCTTGGATTATTGACGACGAGCCGGTCAAGGCGGCATCTCGATTGCCTTCTGCGATGAGAACGAGGGTGAGTACCTGCGCGATATCGAAAAGATCATCCGCCATGAGATCCTGGTCGACGAAGACCATCCTTCCACTCCGAGAAGGCCAAGTCTCG
>CAVOCV010000132.1:0-4726 GCA_963694325.1 Candidatus Thalassarchaeaceae archaeon
CAGGCGGCATGAGTGGCGCCGTCCTCGGCGCACTCATCGGTCTGATCGTGCTGGTCATTGCTGCGGGCGTGCTCGCAGCCATGCTCCTGCGCGGTGGCCGCAAAGAGAACGAAGCCAGTGTTGTCGACTGGGGCACCGAGGCGGCTTTCGCCGCGCCGGGCTCCGCCATGGCACCTGCGATGATGGCGCCTGCCGCCGCTCCCGTGGCTGAGGTCGTATCCGACTACACCCACCTACCCGTCGGCGGACAGTACATCACCGGCCACGCCGGCGAGACGGTCTACCTCGCGCCCAACGGCACGGCCTGGACGATGCGCTCGGACAACTCGTTCGTCCGCTCCGCCTGAGCCTCCGACCAAGACCACACAACACGGGCCGATTCGGCCCCCTCCGGGGCCGAATCAGTTCCGCTCAAGCCTGTGAGGGATTCAAAACCCAAACGCGTTTCAGGCAAATCAGTGGGGGTGTACCATGTCGGCAGAAGGCGATCAGATGCGGGCGAGGATCCACGCCTATGTCGCGGCATATGAAGGCCTCAACCTCGGGACGATCATCCGCGGTCTGACACTCGGCAATCATCAGGCCGCACACCATCTTCGCATCTTGGAGGAGGCCCAGCAACTGTGGTCCCACCGAGATGGACACCTGCTTCGATACTACACCCAAGCCGTGCCCCGCACAACCCCCGCCGAGCAACTGCCGGCACCCGCCTTGCCGCAGGACCCCAACTCGATTCTGATCCAATTGCTCGACCGTCTGGCGCGTACACCACCCGGTGGGCCGGCCGGTCCCCCAACCCAGACCATGTTGGCTGAGGCACTCGCCTGCTCCCAACAATTGGTATCCCATCACCTCAATTCACTGTCCGAGCAAGGGCTCGTATTCGCCGTACAGGAAGGGGTCAGGAAGCGCTGGCAGGTCACGCCCGCGGGATTCAACCTGCTCGCCGAGAATCGCTGATGTATCCGTTTTGGAGCGCAGAGCCGATTGTGAATGATTAAGTGCGGTCTTCGGAGGCGGTTGAGCCATGTCCGTCGCGGCTATGGTCCAAGAGATGATTGATACCCTGAATGAAGCCCTCGGTGATGCTGCAAAGCATGACAGAGGCAACTCCGCCGCGGGCACACGTGTCCGCAAGGCGATGCAGTCCACCAAGAACGCGGCCCAAGGCGTGCGCAAGCAGGTCCAGGCCGACAAGAACGACTGAAGAGCGCTCAAGTGAACACACACGCCCCCGTTCGGGCTCCGGCCCGGGCGGGGGCCTCTCACGTTTCGGCTCAACAGCGGTCCCGGGCGTGGTGGATGGCCCACTCATCCTCCAAACCCAAGGAGTAGTCTCGGTTGGAATCGGTGTACGCACCATCCACATCGGCATTCGGATCGATCAGAACGTAATGCACATTGCCGAGAGCATCACAATCCTCCAACTCAGCCTGCCAATTCGAATCCGGGGCGCGCCAATGGGCGATGATGTCCCGGTCATTGTCCGGGTCGAGCGTGAGATGCATCGAATACAACCGATGCATCGCCAGAGGCGCGGGGGCGACATAGAGAATCTCATCTCCATCCTCTACCTCATTGGCCAGATCTGCCCCGATGACCTCCATTCCTCGAGGTCCGGTCGCAGAGAGGATGTGGGCGTTGAGCAGCAATAGGATGGCGATGATAACAGCGAACAGAATCTCTCTCCCTTCATCGGGCAGGATGGCCGCCTCTCCATCTCGGGCCATCCAGGCCCACCACAACGGCAGGATGAGCAGACTCGCATAGCGGGGATTGAAACGGAAGGGGACGAAGATATCCCAAAGACCGAGGTCGAGTGCATGTGCCTCGACCACCCATAGCGCGGCCACATATCCAGTGATCAGGCCGAGCCCGAGCAGCCCCGCATCGCGCAACAGCGCCGCCTCGCCTTCCATCGACGCCTCACGGCGCCCGATGAGACCCATCCCTGCGAAGACGAAGACAAAGACGACCAGCAGGACGGCGAGCAGCCAGGCGCCGAGCATCGGCCCGAGATTCGATTCGATCTCCACCCCATTGCGTAATAGCACGAGAACCATCATCGCCAGCGAGGCCAATCCAAAGATGGCGAGCCGCTGTTGGGAATTCAAATCGTTCAATCTGCCTTCGACCGAAGGCCAGACCCCGAGCAATGCTGCCGCGCCCCATGTCGCTTGCAAGGGCATGCCCTTGAGGTTGAGAATCGCAGCGATGCAGAGAATTGTCGCCATCCACCACAATGGTGGTTTACCGGCACGCCGTTGCCGATCACCGAGCACCAGCGCTGTGAATGCCAAGGCGATGAACAGCAGGACCGCGCCCTCCTGATAGCCGCGACCAACCGAGCGGATCAACGGGGGATAAATCGAGGCCAGCGCGGTCAATCGGAGCGCATTCTCAGCACCCCACAACCCGCGCGTACAGAAAAAGACGGTCACCAGTGCAGCGATACCCGTCACCAACCCCATCGTGTGAAGGGTGTCGGTGCTCGGCCCGAGAAGACGAATCCAAGCCTCCATCCACGTGTGCCATAGAGACCAACGCCCATCCGCAGAAACCTCGGAAGGCGTCGAGCCATCCGGTGCATCCGGTCGCACCGGGCCCCACTCAAGGTCAGCCTCACCATCGGCGATGCCATCGGTAACGTAGACGGCGTGCAGATGGGTATCGAGCCCGAGCGGCATCGATTCCGCAGCGTGAAGGTGGAACAGGAGGCCGGTGATCAGCAGTCCAATCCAGAAGCGCCGGTCCTCAAACAGCGCTCGCATGACCCACTCTCATCGCATGGAAGTCTTGATTCTGTGGGCGTCTCAGAAGTCGAAGAGAGAGGATTGGCCCTGCTGGCGCAGGCGGCCGACGTTCTTCATTCGGTCGAGCGCCCGGTCGACACGACGCTCGCTGAAGGCGCGCTCATCCTGCAGGAACTTCCGTAATCCCGCTTCATCAGCCCGACCCGAGGCGGGTAGATCGCCATTGATGGGCTGGTCGTGGAAGAGGGCGCGGATCTCATCCAAGCGCTCGGGGACCTCCTTCTCCTTGGCTTGACACACGGCTTCAATCGTGCCGTGCTCTTTGATCAGCTTGAGGCCGGTCTTCGGCCCAATCCCTTTGATGCCAGGGTGGAAATCGGTGCCGACCATGATGCCGAGATCGACCAGTTGGGCTTGGGTCAGTTCGTGCTCGGCGAGCAGGTCGGCGAGCACAATGCGCTCGGCGCTGATGATGCGCCCGTATCGCTTCGAGCCGTGACTGGTCAGATTGCGCACCATGATCGGGCTGCCGTAGAGCAGCACGTCCCAGTCCTGACTGGCCACGGCAGCGACCTCGCCCTTGGCGCACCAAACACTCGCCGCACCCTCGGCCTCCATCGGCGCTTCGACCCAGGCAATGCCCAACAAGTCGAACATCTGCTGGGTCTCGCGCACCATTTCAGGGGTGTAGGATACGACTTGGGCGCCGAGTTTGTGCGCCGCCTGCCAATCCTCGGCCTCGACCGCAGCCTCCCACTTCTCGACCGCATTTTGGCGCCGATCCTTGCGCTGGGCCAGCGTGTGCCTCTTGAGTTCGTGGGGCCGCCCATCGAAGACGAAGACCGGGTCGATGCCCGCACCGACCATGATGGTGGCGCGGTCGAGGAATCCCATCAGGTGCGAGATCGGTCGGCCGCTCGGGTCGCGCAAAAAGGTCCCATCTTGACCCTCACCTCGCGCCCGCAGACTGGTGATGAATTGGTAGGCGACCAGAAAGGCATCGACCGCGACCCGTTGGCCTGCAAGGTCAGAGAGTTCGATGGACTCAGGTCTCGCGAGATCTTTCAGGTTGCAGCCCATGGCACAACCTCAGAAATCATCGAATTCGTCGAAGTCGTCCTCGAACTCGTCGAGTGTTTCCTCGAAGTCCTCATCATAAGAGGCGCCGTCCAATTCGTCGGACCTCGATTTGTAGACCTGCCAGAAGCCGACCCCGCCGAGCAGGAGGCCAACCGCGGTGACGAGCACCGGGTAATACTGCCAAGAGAAATCATCGCCAACCAGCGTCACAGCAGCACCATGAATGGCGAATCGCGCACTGGTCGCGCCGTCGATTTCGACCGGGATCATCATCGCCGTCTCCGGGTCTGCATGCTTCGGCACGAAGACACCGGAGATGTTGACGATCTCAATCTGGGCGAGTACCGCCTGGCCCGGCCGAAGATCCGCATGGAAGGCGGAGAAGTACAATTGCACGTATTCGCGTCCACGTCGACTGACCATGGGGTCACCCAGAATATCCTCATCCGACTCAAAACCGAGTGTAGAGATGAACTGCCCTTCGTGTTTTGTCGTGTAGATCGAATCATATTCCGCATACAGGGTGAACTTGTATCCCTCCGTCAAGGCATCCCCAAGAAACGTGCCCTCACGTTCCTCCAATTGGGCGAGTTCCTCAATCGTCCAGACATCCGGGTCGTCTGGATTGGCCGCCATCCCGGTCAGCACAGGACCCGAGACCAGCGGCGCGACAAACATCGCGCCGAGCAGACCCAACCCGGTCAACAGAATCGAGATTTCCTTGAATGGAAGCGGCGGCAATAGCGCGAAGCCGGCGACGAAGATGGCGATCGAGAGCAAGCACCAGAAGATGAGACCGAACCATGACGTCACATTGGCGGACTCCGTCTTGAATCCCGAGGCGAGTTCGTAGGGTGAGGTGTAGCCTTCAGTATCATCCAGACCGGGCACCG
>CAVOCV010000133.1:0-4700 GCA_963694325.1 Candidatus Thalassarchaeaceae archaeon
TTCTTCTTCATCGGGTCGACCTCGACCTCGGTAAAGGCCACACCCTTGGCGCGCAGGAGCGCGCGAACTTTCCAGCAGAAGGGGCAGGTCTGGAATCCATACATCGTCGGCAGACCATCCATCACCCGCTCGGGAACTTTGTCGGCTTGGACGCCACCCTGTGGCTCGGTATCTTCACTCATGTTTTCGGCGCGGTTGCTCCATCTTCTCAAGTTGCCGGACAGGCGATGCGCTCAAGGGGGGGAGGTCGCACGCGCGGAGCGATGACACGATGTCCGCAGGCGGTCATGTTGGCCATGTTGCTCCTGTTGATGCCCTTGATGGGCTGCTTTGGGGGCGATGATGGTGCCTCGGATGGCAAGGTTTCCTTCACCGCTGAGGATGGTCAATCCGTTCCTGGGGGCGAGCCGACCTATCTCGAGATATTCACCAATCAGGCCTTCACCGCGAACGTGTCGGCTTCAGCCGACGGCCGCAGTGGCTTCGCCGCTTTCCTCATCGATGAGAATGGTGTGATGCGCGACCGCGCCCACACCTATCCCGCAGGCACGACCGAGATCGGCATCATGCCACATCCGGTCGACGGGCGGATGTTCAACATCACCTTGACCACCGAGGATGGCAAAGGGAGTGCGAGATTGGGCCTGTCCATCACCGAGGGTGGGAATCAATTGGTCGATGGCCAGCGCGCCTTCGCCACCATCGATTGGTTGACCACACAACACAACAACCGCTGGTGTGCCTCCGCTTCCTTGCACGAGGGCGGCGCGAGTTATGCCGCGGCCGCCGAGGCGATGAAGACGCATTATCTGAACATGGGATTCGATCATGTCGAGGTGACCGACTATGCCGATGATCCCGACCAGAAGAATGTCGTCGCCTACAAGTGGGGTCAGACAACCCCTGACGAGTGGATTGTCATCGGTGGGCATTTCGATGTCGCCTACGCGTTCACCCCACCCGGTGGCGGCACCTCCGAAGGGGCGAATGACGACACCAGTGGCAGCACGGTCTCTCTATCCGTCGCCGAGGGATTGGCCGCCATGGAATGGGACCACACGGTGGTTGCAGCACTGTGGGCGTGCGAGGAGGAGGGGCTCAAAGGCAGTCTCGCCTTCAATGCACATCTGCCGGAAAATGTCACCATCAAGGCCTACATGAATTTCGACATGGTCTCCTTGAACTACCCGATTGTGCCGCCGCCTGGATACGGCCCTTACGATCTCGGTATCGCTGTGGCCGGGGCGTCGGATGAGAACCTCAGCCAGATGCTGGATTGGGTTGGTCAAGCGGTCGATGAGGACCTCGCCTACGATGACACCGCGCAGAATGACATCCACTGGGAAGCGGCGGAGAGTTGCGCCAGTGATCACTGTGCCTTCTTCCAAAAGGGATGGGCGACCTTCAATTTCTTCAGCGCAGGCGGAGACCTCTCCTTCTGGCAGGAATGGCATTCCGGCACCGATAATCTCGATTTCATGGTCACCAAAGCGGGTGGCGAATATGAGTTGGGTACCGGCTTCAACACCTTGGTGTGGATATCGCTCGAATTGTTCGTCCACATCGACAATACGGGCGATGAATTCCAAGGCCGTTGGGTCAACGAGGCGTGATCACTTGGTCAAACTGCGCTCCTCGCCCGAGGAGTTCCGCGTCGATGAGGTCGGCGGGCCACAGGCCACTGAGGGCGAGTTCACGCTCTATCGGTTGGAGAAGACAGGCCATGACACATTGGCACTGCTCGCCCGCCTGTCGAATGAGTTGGGCGTGAAGCGTTCGGACTGGGGCACGGCCGGGCTCAAAGATCGCCATGCCGTGACCACCCAACTCGTGACATTGTCAACCGATCTCGGCGACCGTTGGGGTGAGGGCTGGTCGTTGACCCGCCTCGGCTCGGTGGCGGAGCGATTGCGAAGTGGCGATCATGATGGCAATCGCTTCACCCTCGTCATCCGCGACATCACCCCAGAGCAGGTGCAACGATTGGAAGGTCGCTTGGATCAATTGGACCGCCATGGAATTCCAAACTGGTTCGATTCACAGCGCTTCGGCTCCGCGGTGAACGGCGAATTGCCGGGCGCGGCGATTATCGAACGAAATTTTGAGCGCGCGATGGGACTCTATCTGACCGAGGCCCACCCTTCGGACCGTGCGGGCCCCCGTCGCGACAAGCGTCACCTCTCCCAAATCTGGCCGAATCTCCATGGGGTCGGCCGATTGGAGCATAAACCATTGATTCGATGTGTATCGGCTTGGCGTCGCGCTGAAACCGAGCCGTGGAAGGCCGCGTATCTGGCCATCCCTCGCGATCTGCGCGGCATGTGGCTATCGGCCTGGCAATCGCGGGACTGGAATCGTCAATTGACCAAAGAACTCGAAGGCCTCTTCGAGGATCATCTGCTCCAGCGCGTCGAGTTGAATTCCGGCGATGTGCTCTCCTATCCCAACGCACCACCAGGCAAGAGCGGCGTCTCCAAACATTCCCTCATCGAGGATATCTCTCGGAATATTCAGAAGATTCCAGCTACCCTTCCAATGCGCGTGGAGGATCTTTCAGACGTGGAGGGATTCCTTACTGACCACAGCCGAGATACCGTGATTCACCCGGGCGACCTCAAGTGTAGCAGCCCACAGCGAGACGAACGAAACGGCAATTCGCGCAACAAGCGTTCAAAGTGCACGCTCAGCTTCTCGCTACCACCGGGCGCTTATGCGACCAATGTGGTCAAGCGGTTATTCCACTGATCACAGTCGGCCACTGTCACGCAGCCATTGCTCTCCGTAGTGCTGCCACTGTTCCATCGTCCAACCGGGGGGAATGCCCTCGGCGGGAATCGGTGGCCCAGCCACTGCCGCGGGCGGCACGAACTGAGGCATCGCCGGTGCGGCTTGTTGCATCGAGAAGGGATCCAGTGTCGGCATGGCCGCTTCGTCCGGCTTGCGCCGCATCAGCATCAGGGCGAGGACGAGCGCAGCGCCGATCAGCGCGACCAGTCCGATGACCATCACGATCATCATCGAAGAGGAGGCGACCTCCTCTTCGGAACGGCTCGCATCGAGCGGGTAGAAGTCATTCTCGTCCGAGACACCATCGCCGTCACCATCCACGCAACCGAGTCGGTCCTCTGTGGAATTGCCCCAGACCTCGGGGCAGTCATCGGATCGATTCGTCTCGGCCTGATCCGCATAGGCGTCACCATCGGTATCCGACCAGAGCCGTCCATCCGCAGGATAGGGTTCTGCGGCATTCGCCCAGTCATCGCCATCGGTGTCCAAACAACCGAGCAGGCCCAGGGTCGAGTTGCCCCAGAGTGAGGGACAATCGTCGCCATCGGCGCCATCGGTCTGATCGCCGTAACCATCCAAATCTGAATCTGCCCATTGACTGGCCTCGGCGGGGAAGAGATCGTTGGCATCTGACCAACCATCACCATCGCTGTCGATACAACCGAGCAGGTCGTGGATGGACGTACCCGACTGATCCGGGCAGGCGTCGGCTTGGTATCCGTCGGCTTCGTCGCCATAGCCATCCCCATCACGGTCGGCCCATTGACTGGAATCCATCGGGAAGGCATCCGCGCCCTGACTGACAGCCCATTGGACATCGGGATTGGACCAACCGTCCTCATCGCTGTCCGCACAACCGAGTCGATCTTCGATTGATCCGCCGGGAATCGTCGGACAGGCGTCGCCATCCGTACCGCTGACATTGTCACCATACCCATCCTCATCGGTGTCTCGCCACTGACTTGGATCGATGATGTAATCATCCTCGAGATCAGCCCAGCCATCGCCATCGAAATCTGGACAGCCGATTTGCACACCTTCGCTGGCTGTGCCGAACTGGTTCGGGCATCCGTCCTCGATATCGACAAAACTGTCGTCATCATCGTCGAGGTCTTCCTGCGCATCTTCACAACCGTCACGGTCGCGGTCTGTCGCGCCATTGGAGCGGAATCCGACGCGACCGAGTTCACATCGATCATACCCGGGCGTGCCATCGATGCAACCTTCCATCGGACCACCTGAATCACAGATACCATCGCCATCATCATCGTCATCCTCGGATGAATCTCGACAGCCATCGCCGTCGTGGTCCGTGGAACCGTCGCTCAGCCAACCGAGTTGACCCTTGGCGCAGTCATCCATGCTGTCGGGCACCGTATCCTCATCGTCATCTCCATCCTCGCTGGCGTCGCGACAGCCATCGCCATCGTAATCCGTGCTCGAAGAGGAAATCCAACCGATATCACCCCATGTGCAGTCGTCATCGTTACCCAGCACACCATCGTTGTCCGGGTCGGAATCGCAGAGGTCGCCAAAGGCATCCAAATCGTGATTCTCTTGACCGGGATTGTCTACATTCGGGCAGTTGTCTGCATTATCCTCGATGCCATCGCCATCCGCATCGGGGAAGGGGTCGAGCCGAATGACGCGATTCATGCCAGCATCGACATACCACAACTTTCCACCAGGACCGATATCGATGCCCATGATTGAGTTCGCATTGGTCGTCACAGTCTGTATGTGTGTGGCACTCTTACCGTTGGTGGCGAGATCGTAAGCGCTGATCTTGGCATTGCCATTCTGAGAGACGAACAACGTGTCGCCATCGATGGCGATTCCGCTCGGTCGTGATAGACCACTGTCGAGCACACCCCATTCCATGCCGGTGATTTCGGAATATTCAGCGAGCGTTT
>CAVOCV010000134.1:0-4674 GCA_963694325.1 Candidatus Thalassarchaeaceae archaeon
GGTCGGGTTGGCGAGATGTCGGCATGGCGACGCGGGGCTCGCTCGAGTCGGTCTTTGCCCAAGCGGGCATCGAAATGATCCCTGTCGATTCAGGCGTCGAAATCTTCGTCGATGAGATGCTTGCCGGCGGCAAGCGCCGCGTACTCGCCGCGGGCGCACTCGGCATCATGGACGCCGAAGCGAGCAAGCGAAACCCACCCCAGAAATTTCCCGACGATACCGCAGGAGCCCTTTCGGAACCCGAGCGGTTCCCCTTCGTCGACCGCGTCATCACCCACGAACCCTACTCCACCATCACCACGGAGTGCACCCTGGACACGACGCGCTTCCCCTTCCTATCCGACCATGCGATCGATGGCACGCCCTACCACCCCGGCGTGATGGCGATGGAGATGTTTGCGCAAAATGCCCTACTGCTCTACCCCATGTGCACCTTGGAGGGATTCTCGGACGTCCGCTTCGGACTACCGATCAAACTGGTGAAGCCGGAGGCCAAGGTGCGCATGACCGCCGAATTCTCTGGGCAGGACCACAATTCTCTGTTCATCCAATGTCGATTGGAGAGCGACCTGGTCAACTCCCAGGGTGAGGTCTTCGGTGAACCAAGATTGCACCACGAGGCCACGGTGCGCCTGTTGAAGGAAGGTGCCGGGCGCGACGCGGTGATGCCGTTTTCGGGTCATCCCTCGCGTGGCAAGGCCTCCTATCAGCCCGGATTCATCTACGAGAGATTCTTCCACGGCCCTCGATTCCAGGTCCACGGTGGTTTGGTCAAGGGTGTGGCTGAGGGTGAGGATCTCGGGGCCGATGGCATCGCTTTGCTGCGCAGTCAATTGCCGAATCCGAACCTGTTCGACGAGACGCCGACCCTGCTCGAAAGCCTACCGATGTTGATCGAGGCCTGTTTCCAGAATGCGGGTTTGGTGGCCATGGAGGTTGACGGTCTGTCGAGTCTGCCGGTCGGCATCGACCATGCGGAGGTGCTGAAATTGCCGGCCGCACGCGATGATCTACGTGTGAGGAGCTATCGCCGCTCGGCCGAGGAAGGTGGCATCACCGTCCACGATGCCATCGTCTTCGATCGCAATCAGCAGCCGGTCATCTCTCTGGTCGGCCTGCGACTGAAAGGCATGGCTCCCGTCCCAGAATCGCTCCGATTCTCCCTCAATAGGAAGAGTGAATAAATCAATTGAAAAATCAATAATCCAATTGAGGAATAAGAATGTCTGAACCATGGAATCCCGCTGGAGTCGTCTCCCCGCTCCAACTGCCTGCGGTCTGTGATCCAGACCGGGTATTCGCGGTGTGGATGCCGGTCGGGGACCACGACCCCACCGGCCCGATTCCCATCTTGGATCGCGTGCCGTTGGTCGATGCCTTCGAGGCCAGCACATTCGCTGTCGCAAAGCGCGCCTATGAACACGCCGCGGGCCGCTATGCCCTCGCCACACTCCTCAGGGACATCGGCTTCGACCCCTACGACCTTCGCATCGTCCGCGATGAACACCGCAAGCCGAACTTGGTGTGGCGCGATGACCAAGCACGCCAGCGCGCCGGTGGACCGCTCAGCCCTGCGCTGCCCGAGATCTCCATCGGGCACTCGAACGGCATCGCCATCGCCGCGGTCTCGGTCGACGGGTCAATGATCGGCCTCGACGCTGAACCGCTCGACATGAAACGCCCACGCAATCTCCTCCCGATGATGGTCACAGGCGAAGAATACCAGTATCTCGAACAACTCTGGGATGTCGATGAATGGATCGGCATGCAGGAGACGACACGTACCTGGGTGGTCAAAGAATCCGTGCAGAAGGCCTGCGGCCTCGGCATGCACATCTCACCGCTGGCCTTCTCAGTCATGGACCGAGAGGAGGTCGTCCTCTCGCACGCCAACCACGGATACAGGCTCGAAGTCCACCATTGGCGCGTCCTCATCGACGGCCGACCGTTCGCCCTCGGATTCTCTCGACTTCTCGAGGTCGTTTAGGCGGCGATCTCGGCTTCGAGCACATCGGAATCCGCGGCCATGTGTTGGGTCAAACGCCAGCCGAGAAAAGTGCCCACCGCCAGCAGTGGAACCATGATTCGGAAGGACCAGAGATACTGATCGACGGCCCCCATGCTGCCCGAGAGACCCATCATGATCAAGGCGGCGGAAGCCGAACCGACAAATTGACCGAAAAAGACCACCGCGCCAGAGATCCCGACCCCACGATTGCGTTCCTCCAGCGTTGTGTGCCGCGCCAGTAGTGCATCCGATGAGGTGTAGAGCAGCCCGACCACGGGGAAGAGATAGATGGCCACGGCGAGCGGCGCGGGTAATCCGATGGCGAATAGGGCCCAGAAAACGAAGTAGAGCAGGCCGGATGCCGTTAGCACAATTTCTGCGCCGAATCGGTCACAGATGACCCCTGCATAGGTGAACAGCACGACATTCAGCGCCAATGCCCAAGCCTCCATGATGAAGAGAAATTCAAGGTCGAATCCCGTCTTCTCAATGTAGTTCAGGCTGTTGAGAACGATCGCACCGCGCGGGATTGAGATCAGCAGAACAACGGCGAGAATGCGCATTGGCCAGGGGCTCTCGAATTGGAATAGTCCGCGCAACTCAAATCGTGCAACGTTCGCTGAAACCGCATCGACACGCGCATCTCGCATGAGGTAAAAGCACACGGCAGCGGCGGCGTAGAATAGCCCGCCGACAATCGCTGCGGACAGCATGCCGTGGCGCTGGTACATGCCACCGACCACGGCACCCACGCCGACGGCGAGCATCCATCCCATCGCGTGCACCAGACCGATCGCCTCGCCACGGAAGTCGGGTGTCCACTCGCTCGCCAAAGCGAATGGAATCCGCATGCAACCGAGCATCGTCGTCTGCAATAACGACAGCAGAACGAACGGAACCAAGCCAACGAAGGGCATCGGCACCATCAGCCCGACAATCGCCGCACAACCGAGCATCATCAACTGGCGACGTTGACCGACCCGGTCTGCGATGGTGCCCCAGATGAAGGAGCCCACACCGTAGACCAGAACCAGAAGACCGAGGTAGAGCGGCGTGAACCAGACCGGCGCACCGAGCGCCTCTACCTGAAAGCGGAAGACGGTGAAACCGAGCATGAACCAACTCGCTTCCATCAGGGTTCGACCCGAGAGATTCCAAGCGAAGGCACGTCGCGCCACGAGATCATCCCGGGTCGCCGCATCCCGCTCCAGCAATCGCTCCATGCGAAAGCCGAGCCAACCCGCCAGCAGTACCGAGGCCGAAATCGTTGCGATTTGCAGCCACGGCATCGCCATGTTTACTCCTCCTCAGCGTGCGAGGGCTGATGGCCGGCCAGCGTCATCAGTAGCCCGAACAGGAAGGGCAGAGTGAGCAGCCGAATCATCGTCACGATCTCGACATCCAGCGCCATCGCCCACAGCGGTGCCATCGCAGGCATGCATGAGAACACGATCCCGATGCCGATCTTTCGCCGCCAGTGCATGACCCACTGCGAACGGTTCCCCTCCATGAATATACGGGACCTACAGGACCGAATCGGATAAGACCGGTGCGCGGCCCCCCCGGCTCAACGCGGGTGTGGTGAAGGGGTATCACCTGAGGTTTCCAACCTCATGTCATGGGTTCAAATCCCGTCACCCGCACTTTGAACGATGCGTATTGATATCGTGCGGGTGACTCACCGATTTCTATTGTTTTTTGATTTCGCGCTTCCTTCGCTTCGCTCAGTCCAGCGCTCAGGTCCCGTCACCCGCACTTTGAACGATGCGTATTGATATCGTGCGGGTGACTCACCGACACTCAGCCTCGTTCGGCTTGGGTTGTTGGCCCACGGATTCAAGAACCATCGGCCGGAGCGGCGGGCATGATGCCCTCGCCTGCTGCGGTACCCGTCGGGAAGGCTCCGGCTGTGGATGATGGCACCGCAGTGCTTGGAAAGCGCATCTGGAGAGTCCTGCCGTACATCAAGCTGTATTGGCGACGTGCGACGTTGGGGATCGCCTGCAATGGATTGGCTCGATTCTGTGATCTCCTGCCGTTCGTGTTCATTGGTTTCGCCGTCGATTTCTACAGTGGAAACCCGAGCGAGGGTTTCTTCGGTTCGATGCGGGATTGGCTCGATTACACTCTCTTTCCCGTCTTCACGGATGATCTGGCCATCGGCTATGGTGTGCTGATTTTCCTCGGCTTCGCAAGCCTCGCAATCTTTCAGGCGATCTCAGAGTATGCATGGCAGACCCTGGGCTACAATGTGCAGCACGACATTCGCATGGATGCGACGCGTTCACTGATTCGAATGGAGGCATCCTACTACGACCTACGGCAGACGGGTGTGCTGATGTCCGTGCTGTCTGCGGATGTGAATCAATTGGAGGATGTGATCTCGGATTCATCGACCTCGATCATCCGTATCGTCGTGACCTTCGTCACAGCGGCTGGCATCCTCTCCTTGATGTCGCTGAAACTGGCTGCGGTTTTGTTCGGGCCACTGGTGCTGATCATCCCGATGGTCTACCTATTCTCCACCCGTGTGCAGCGCAAGTACCGCAAGCAGCGCGAGTCGACCGGCGGCATTTCGGCCGTGCTCGAGAATGTGATTTCGGGCATCGCTGTGGTCCAGGCTTACAATGCCCAGCAATGGGAATCGGACCGCGTCTCGTCCGAAA
>CAVOCV010000135.1:0-4655 GCA_963694325.1 Candidatus Thalassarchaeaceae archaeon
CCGTGCCACCTCTGTCCTCGTCGCTGGCAAGACCTTCGTCATCGCTGGCTATGGCCACTGTGGCAGCGGGCTCGCCATGCGCGCCCGCGGCATGGGTGCAAACGTCGTCATCACCGAGATCGACCCTCTGCCCGCGCTCCGTGCGGTCATGGACGGCTTCCGCGTCATGCCGATGGACGAAGCCGCCAAGATCGGCGACATCTTCTGCACGGCCACGGGCATGGCCGACGTCATCGTCGACCGCCACTTCGCCTCGATGAAGGATGGCGCCATCATCTCAAACACCGGCCATTACGACTGCGAGATCAACATCGAGCAACTCGAGGCCCAAACCAAAAGTGTCCGAACAATCCGCGCCAACAACGAGGAATTCACCCTCGAGGACGGCCGTTGCATCTTCCTGCTCGCGCGTGGGCGACTCGTCAACCTCGCCGCGGCCGAGGGTCACCCCTCAGAGGTCATGGACATGAGCTTCGCCAACCAATACCTCGCGCTCTGCCACCTCGCCGCCAACGGCAAGGGATTGGACCCGATCGTTCACGACATCACCATCGAGCAGGACCGTGGCCTCGCCACCACCAAACTCGAGACCCTCGGCTTCTCCATCGACACGCTCACACCCGAGCAAATCGCCTACCATTCCGACTACACCGCGGGAACTTGAACGAGTGGAATCTCCTCTTCCACTCTCAGTAACCCATGTCCTCAAGATTGATGTCACTGTTCATATTGACCCTGACCGGGAAGGCCAGCGAGACACTCCCTTCTTCGAAGCGACGCAGGATCTCGGTCACGAAGTCGGATTTTGTGGGACGCATCTTCTTCGGGTTCTTGACATAGTAGCGAATCTCCATGATGACGTCTTGGTCGCCGAAATCCCGCAGAACCACCTCCGGTGGTCTCGGTTTCTCCTGACAGATATCGGGGTGATCCTCCGCGATCTTCTTGACGATCTCCGTCGCCTTGCTGACATTGCCCCAACTCGGAACCAGCCCGAGCCGAATCCGCACCCTCAGCTCCATGTCAGCTCTATGGCTGAAGTTGGCGACCACATCCTTGGTCAGCAAGTTGTTCGGAATGGTGAGCATCACACCATCGGTGGAACGCACGTTGGTGGTTCGCAGACCGATGTCCTGGACGTCACCCCAACTGCTGTAGGTCCCTCCCAGTCTCTTGGGAAGGAGGATTCGGTCGCCGATGCGGAATGGCTTGTCCAAGATGATGAAGATCCCAGCGATGACATTCTCCATCGTGTCCTGTGCAGCGAAAGCCACCGCCAAGCCTAGGATGCCCATTGCGGCCACAAGCCCTGTTACATTGATGCCCAACTCATTGGCGGCAGTCAGGAGCAGGATGATCCACAGGGTGACCCCAGCAACCCGGTAGATGAAATTCTCAATCGCCTCATCGAATTCGGTTCGATCGAATAACCGTCGCAGGTATTTCTTGACAATCATGATCAGAGGAACGCCAATGATGATGATCAAAAATGCTGTGGCCGGACCGAAATTCAGCACATCAGAGCCACAGCCCAAAGACATCTCAAGGCTACCCGGCACATCGTCAAGACATCCCGGCATGGGGCGAAATCGCCAATGGCGGTTCTTTATTTCTGCCTCCCCGAGCGAGTGTCATCTCCTGCTCAGGTACACAGAAGTATCTGCCCCCCTATAGGCGAACATGAGCGACCCGGTGTTCAGTCCTGATGGAAAATTCATGTGGACGGGAACCGAGTGGGTTCCAGCGCCTCCGACCGCTGCATCCGAACCCCAAGCGCCCCCTGAACAGGGACTCAACATGCAGGACTCTGTCATCGGTGGCGACGTCGTTCATAGCACGGTCATCCACAATGATCCAGCCGCCGTCACCTCAGCGGTGATTCTCGCCCTTCGAGAGATCGGAGCCTTCGGTGAGGCACCCGCCGCTCCGCCCGCACCACCCACGCCTGAGGTTGAATTGCCACCCTCGTTCAAGGTTGGCGACCATGTCGAATATCACAGCCCGACGAATGCCCGTTGGTTGAACCGTTGCACGGTTGTCGCGGTCAACGATGACCGGACCTATCGAATCGAGGTGCCCAAATCCTCTCGCGTCGAATCGAAAAATGGGGTCGTCATCGGTTCAGCACCGGGCACCATCCGTCCTGCCGCACCCCCCTTCAAGGCAGGGGATCGAGTTCTCGTAAATTGGAAGAATTACGGCCATTACTACCCAGGGATAATTGCCAATGAGCACGAAGATCACACCTTCATGATTCACTTCGATGATGGTGATATTGAAGACCGTGTGGAATGGGGTCGAATCGAAACCCTGCAAGAGGATTCGGCTGAAGTTCAGCAGTATCTCGAAATTGTCGGGGAAGCGGAGCGAGATTTGGTTGAAGCTTTCCAAGTCTTTGACGAAAATGGCACCGGGACGATTTCAGCCCGGAAGTATTTCGAGATTCTTACCGAAATGGGGAGTGAATCCCTCAATCCTCAACAGGTCATGGCGGAATTCGCTGAACTCGGCATCGGCTTGGATACCGAACTTGATTATCGTGAATTGATCAAGAACATGATCAGGACCGATGAGGATTCAGAAGCCGTCCAATACAAGCCCCAAGTGGTCATTCGAGATGCATATGTCCAGAACGGCGACCTGTACGGCTACGCCTATGCACATCCCAAACTCGGCGAGGGTCCAGTGAGAACCTCACAAATCCAGGGTGTGGAATACGATGAGCGAGCCACGGCCAATGTGGAGACGCGCAACACGATGTACGTGGTTGGGCCGACCGGTTGGAAGGTCATCCCGGATGACCACCCCTTCAACAATCCTGATGTCATCATTCGAGATGCAGAAATTGTCGATGGAAGACTGGAGGGATATGCCCTCAATCATCCAACATTGGGTGCTGGAAATGTGACAACATCGACGGTTGCAGGCATTCACTACGCTGAGGATGGAACTGCTCTTGTTGAAACAAGGAATACGAGGTATACTATTGATCCCACAGGTTGGAGTGTTCGTCCTTCAGATCATCCGCTCAACTAATTCCCACGCCGTCGAAGATTTTTCACTCTTCTTCGATTTCGATGTCCCGCCATTCCGGCAAGGTCATCGACCAGCGTCTGGAGATTTCCTCATCGTTGTCGACGATCTTTTCGATTCGCTCACGAAAGGCGATGGGATAGTCCTTCGAGAGTACGTGGTTGTAGAGTTTGGACTCACGAATCGGCTTGGGGATGCAGACCTTGCCACTGGTCGCCTCGACCTCGATGGCGCGCCACAGGTCGAGAACAGGTCGATTTCGTTTCTCGGTCATCGACAATGAGAGCTTCTTGATGAGCAGCACGGAAGCATAAACGAGAATGAAAGCCAGCACCATGCCGAACCAAGAGGAGGGCATGAACATCCGCAGGGCGAAAGCTTCCCAGATGACCAGTGGCCCGGCCAGCATGAAGAAGGTGAACGTCTCATTGGCCGGCTTGATGTTGCGCATGGCATCGATGTCCTTCCAGGCGGCGTGATCGGGGTTCTGGGCCTCGAAGACATCGAGTTTCTCCAATTCGTAATAGCGCGCGACGGTTCGATTCATGCGTTCGACGCGCATCATCTGCATTCTCGGCAGTTCCTCGATGCCCGGCTCGAGCAGGGTGGCAAGACGGAGGCTGGCTTGGCCGTACTTGCCCATGCGGATGAGCAAGGCCGCTTGTTCGATGATGGGGGTGGTGTCGGTGGGGTGGTGGACGCGGTAATCCTCCCACCACTGCAGGACTTCCTCGGTCAATCCGAGGTGTTGGGTGGAGAGGATGGCACCGCGGATCCAGGCCGATTTATGGCTCGGATCGATGGCGACGATGCGCTTGGCCAGGACCCAGCCTTTGGCGGCCTCGGCCAGACTCGGATCATTGCGATAGGCGCCGTTATGGCGCAATTCAGGCAGGCTGCAATTGAGCACGGCCCACAATCCATCGACGTTGTTCTCATCGGCTTGGACCACGGCGACGGCTTTGATCAGAGCGAGGGCCCTGTCGCCTTGTTGGATGGCTTCATCGAGGTCATCGAGAAGTGCGTCGACCTTCGCCTTGCGACCCATGTCTAGCCGTCCGGCCGACGCGTCAAATGAAGTCTCCGCGCGTTGCATCAGCGCTTGCGGTAGGTGTCAGCGCTTGCGGTAGGTGTCAGCGCTTGCGGTAGGTGTCTCGACGGCTTCCGCCGCCCTTTGGACCCCAGCCGGTGGTCTTGCCTGAATCTCGACGGGGTGGGGTGCGGCGTTCGCTACTGCCCTTGTATTCACGGCGCGGGGGACGGTCACTGCCGCCACCACTGTCTCCACGGTCGCCATCACGGCGCTGCGGGCGGTCATTCCCGCTTCGTTCGCCGCCTGGGCGGTCTCCGCCTCGATTATCTCGGCGTTGGTAGCCTCCACCGCCACGGCTTTCTCCGCCGCCGCTGCCGCCACGACGATCTCCACCGCCGCTGCCGCCACGACGATCTCCGCCGCCGCTGCCGCCACGGTAGCCTCCGCCACCGCTGCCGCCACGGCTTTCTCCGCCGCCGCTGCCGCCACGGTAGCCTCCGCCACCGCTGCCGCCACGGCTTTCTCCGCCGCCGCTGCCGCCACGGTAGCCTCCGCCACCGCTGCTGCCACCGCGACGATCTCCACCGCC
>CAVOCV010000136.1:0-4461 GCA_963694325.1 Candidatus Thalassarchaeaceae archaeon
CCTGGTGAACCCCGGAGAGGTTGTTGGTCTCGATGATGAGTTCGCCCTCATCGGGGAAGCGAACGCCGTAGACATCTGGGTGCGGTAGGAAGTGTCGACCGAGGGTGCGCGCATTGTCCGTGCGCAGTAAGATTCGGTGCGGGACATGGTCGAGCAATTCACGGATGGCGTGAAGGTTCCCAAGCGCCAGAAGGCGCCCATTGTGCAGAATCACGATCTGCTCGGTAATGCGCTCGATCTCGGACAGGATATGGCTGGTGACGAGCACCGTTTTGCCCATCGCCCCGAGTTCTCGGACCACGTTCATGATGGTCGTGCGCGCCAGTGGATCGCAACCCTGCAGGGGTTCGTCGAGCACGATCAGGTCGGGGTCGTTGACCAGGGCATGGGCGATTTTCACCCGCTGGCGCATCCCCTTGCTATACTTGCCAATCTCCTTGTTGCAAACATCGGTGAGTCCCACGAACTCGAGAACGTGCAGGGCCCGTTCTCGGGCCTCGTCACGGGTCATTCCGTGCAGACGGGCAAGCGTAGTGACGAAATCGAGGCCCGTCATCCAGTCATACAATTTCTCGGACTCACTGACATAGCCGAGTCGATGATAGGGGGCCGGATTCTTGAATGGGTCCGTGCCGAACAATCGAATCTGACCCTGAGAGGGTATCAATCGGCCGACGATAATCTTCAGCAGCGTCGATTTCCCAGCCCCATTCATGCCGAGAACACCGGTCACGCCGCCGCTGATCGCAAGGCTCACATCGTTGAGGCCGATGACCTCTCCATACCATTTCGAGACGTGGTCCAACATGATCGCTGGCGTACCGGGAACCACGGGAGCAGACGGCATTTGTTGGCCTTCGCCGACCTGGTGTATGTCCGGCATCATTCGCGCGTCACCTCCAGCGAATTGACCCGGCTGATCAAGACATAAAGTGAGAGCCCATTCATCAGCAACAGGGCGACGAATGACCAGGCGACGGGGAAATCATAGGTCGTATTGAGTTCCATCATCCATTGACCCACATGGGCGAGATTGTCGTGTGGACTGAGCAGATAAAGCACATCCCGGTCGAAGAGCAGATTGATGAGGAAGGCGATAATCTTCGACCCGAACAGCACACCCATGAAGGCCACGGCGGGGAAGAATTTGCCTTGGCTGATGCTCGACAAGGCCAGGCCGATGCTCGTATAGGTGAAGACCAACATCAAGCTGGCGATGAATCCACCAAGGAAAAACGGAAACGTATCGAGTAGATAGGACCAGCCCTCGTCGTTCAGGATGATTGCCCCCGCATAGTAAGCGCAGTAGGAGAAGGTGATGATCATGGACAGAATCAAGGAGGCCGAGATGAATTTCATCAGCGTATAGTCGGTGCGTGTCACGGGCCGGGAGAAGTAGATGGCAGAGCTGCCATGTTGGCGATCCTCAGAGATCATCCCACCGACGACCAAGGCGGTCACAAGCGGCCAGCAGCAGATGTTGTTGAACGAACCGAGCACATGGCCCCAGAGATTGGCCCGGGTGACGCCGAAGATGCGCATGAGTTCCTCCGACCCGGACATCCGGCCGAGAAACATCGTGATGAGGGGCATCAGCGCACCCATCGTGACCATGACGATGAGGACCTTCGTATAGGCTGGCCACGGGCGATGCCCTTTGCGGAATAAGCCGTAGACATGGTGGCGGAGCATCGACCAGTTGCGCACCCATCGAGGGTTCAGGGTGCCGCGCCATGGCCGGTAGATTTGCTGGAAGATTTTGCCTGGAGAAATCTGCCCGGATTGGGCGACGATGGCCACACCGTCATCATCACCATCGCCCGATCCGTAGGCGGCCTCCATGCGTGTTTGGCCGGTGACTCCGGCACCGACCTCGCCCAAGAACTCGGCCTCTCGCACCGGTGCTTCGACCGGTGTGGGAACAGGGGCGACCGGTACTGGAAGGGTCGGAGGGGTCTGCAGGATATCGTCCAGTGCGAAGGGGTCGTCCTCGGTCATGGCAATGACCTCCCCGCGGCGTGATCCATGGTCGGTGTATTCGAGGTGAGCAGGTCCTCACTCGTCTTGACCGAGTAACCCAATCGGTCCATGATGACGATGAATAGGTCCTCCAGAGAAGGTTCGTAATCCTCCATCCGACGCACCTGAACAGAGGTGGCGGCGGCGGAGGCGAGAATCGTGGTGTAGGTGGTTTCATCCTGTCGTTGAACCCGCATCACGCGACCGGTGCGTCGCACCGTCAAACCCGCATCCTTCAGGTGAGATTCGAGCCGGTTCGCACCGCCCCACACCGAAATTTCAATCTCACGATCGATCGCTTTCAAGTCCTCGATGCGGCCCTGGGCGATGACCTGGCCCTTGTGAATCATGACGATGCGGTCGCAGATGTGTTCGACGTCATCCATCAGGTGGCTGCTCATGAGAATCGAGCGACCGCCCTGCTTGACGACTTGGAATAAGGTGTCGAGCATGAAGCCACGCGCCGTCATGTCCAGGCCATTGGTCGGTTCATCACAGACGAGCAGGTCGGGGTCATGGGTCAATGCACAAGCGAGTTTGGTGGCCTGGGCCATGCCGGTCGAGAAGGTGCCGACCGTTCGGTAGCGCTGATCTTGCAGCCCAACGTATTCCATCGTCTCGTGGGCCCGCTGCAGCGCAGCGGCCGGGTGCATCCCAGACAATTCGCCGGCGTATCGGACCTGATGGATGGCTTCCATCTCCGGGATCAGGCAATCGTATTCGGGCATGTAGCCGATGCGTTGGCGGATCAATTGACCCTGTGTCGCGATGTCGTGGCCGAGCACACGGCCGCCACCGCTGGTCAGTGCAATGAGGCCGAGAATGGTCTTGATCAGGGTCGATTTCCCGGCGCCATTCGGGCCAAGCAATCCTGTCGCACCGGGTCGAATGGACAGGCTCACGCCGTCGAGGGCAACGTGCTCACCGTACTTCTTCACGAGGTCCTGGGTCTCGACGATGTATTCCTCGACCATGCCAAACCCCCTTCGATTCTACGAATCGACGCGTTCGACACCTCAGGGTTGCTCTATCAAGGCTGCCCCGGCCGGTTCATTCGCCGATGCCGTCACGCATTTTGATGGCGACACCTTTTCTGAATCCCAATGACTCTTCATTTCGGATCTGTGAAACCCCATGGCCGAGGAAGGTTCCGTCCTCGGATTCGACAAGGCAGGGCAGGCCGGGTGTGAGTTCTCCACGCACCGATGCGATGAACCCGTGCATGATGTTGCGACCCTTGCGGGTGAAGGGTACAGAATCCTCGATGACGACGACGGTCGGCATGGTCGAGCCGTGCAGCCGGCGGGCCCCTTCGAGGGTCAGACTCACACCGCCATCTCTCATCCGTGGCGAGAACAGGTGTTCACCATCCGAGGCATGGACGTTGCGCACCCGATGCGTCTTACTATAGACAAATGAGCAGCCATCCAATAACCCCTCAACCTCCTCGCGGTCGACATCACAGAAGTAGCAGATTTTATCCTCGATCATCTCGCGGTCCAACTCGACCTTTGACGGTCCATCATCACCGCCTTCACCGAAGGCGGCCTCGATGGCGGCGAGGTTGGTTTTCTTGTCGTCGGTCAAGGAGAGTTGCAGCACATCCGAGAAGGTACCCAGCGCCTCCAGATCGAACTCGATATCGGCCGCATCCATCCCGTCCCAGATCGAGGCTGGCCCGGACAGATGGGCCCACGGGCTGACGTCTTCCATCGTGTAGGGCAAGAGACCGAGCGGAGTCTCGATGAAAACTGCAGCATCCGGCCAACGGCGGGCGATCGTCTCAACGAGCCCACCGATGCGATTGCGCCAAGGCCCTGAGGCACCCGAGAACAGAATCGCTCGCTCCGCATCGGTCTCGTGCGACTCCAGCAGGCGACCGAGCGCGGCCACGGAGGGCGGATGGATGCCGTGGTCAGCACTGACCCAGACCCCACCATCGCGCAATGGATTGGTCGCAGAGACCAGGCCCACAGGCATGTTTGCATAGAGATATTCAGTCGCTTCGCGTAAGGCGGCATTCGTGTGACTGCGCTCCTCAACCAGCCGCCAAATCGTCCCATCGCGCACCGCTTGGCGGCAGCGGGCCAACTCCGAGGCCGTGACCTCGAGATTGTGCCTGGCGATGAGTTCGCATCGGTCCGCATCCTTCAGCAGTCGAACCGAATCCGGTGAATGACCGGCCAAAGCCTCGGTGCTGATGGGGAATTCGACCAAGTCTCCGAGTTTGACAGTCCCCCAAGGCATCAGAAGTCTGTCATCGCGCGCAAATAGAGCATAGGCAGCGGAATCGAATAGGTCCGCACCGAGGGCGATGCAGATTGGGAAGAGGTGTGGGTGGCCACAGCCAAACATGTGGATCGGCCGGTCCCAAGGAATCTGCTCGCGGCAGGCGAGAATGATCTCGACCAGTTCTCGGTAGCGCTGCCGCTCCATCAGCGG
>CAVOCV010000137.1:0-4438 GCA_963694325.1 Candidatus Thalassarchaeaceae archaeon
CCGACGATGTATGGATTCCAGACCTGCCCCTTCTGCTGGAAAGTTCGCGCGCTCCTGCGCGCCAAGGGTGTGGCCTTTACCGAGGTCGAGGTCGACCCGATGAAGAAGAAAGAGGTCGCTTGGTCGGATTGGAAGGTCGTGCCCGTCTATGTCGAGGCCGATGGCACCCAGGTCAACGACTCCAACGACATCCTTCACTGGATCAATGAGAATCACACGGGTGGCATGCAATTTCCCACCCAAGGCCAAGATGCGGATCAGGATGCTTGGATGGCCTTCAGCAATGATGTGCTGGGCAAGTCGATCGTCGCCGTCATCTATCGTTCCTACAAGAGCAGTCGCCAAGCACTTCGCTACGTGACGACAGTGGACAAATTCAGTCGCTTCTCGGCTTGGCAATCCATCTGGATTGGTGGCTTCGTCATGAAGATGGTCGGCAAATCGCGGGCCAAGATGTTCGACCTGGCGCCTGAGGATAACTTCACCCACCAACTCGATGTGATGTCGGCTGGATTCAAGGGGGATTTCTTCGGCGGCGATGGGCCGAACGGCGCCGATTTCGCCAACTTCGGTATCCTGCGTTCAATGCAAGGGCTGCGCGGATACGATCTGCTCGAGGCGCACCCTGTGGTGCAACCCTGGTACGGTCGAATGCAGACGCTGTCTGAATCCTGAATTGGTGTGGCTAAGAACACCGGCGAAGAGACGAGATGGCTGTGACTAAACCAATCTTGTCCTGTGAAGCGTATCTGGAGCGGAGGATGCCGGTGTTCTCTGCCGAACTGACGAGAACGCTGTCTTGGATATAAAAGACTGCCCGGATGGAGTCATTCTGATTCAGTTTTCGGCCCGATACCTGCATTTCCGGTGGAACTTCTCCGAAATCCGGAAAAATCATTCCTCTTTGGGCAGAGCCATTGTCAGCAACATCGCCAACAGCCCCAGCCCGCAGGAAACGTACAGGTGTCCCATCGAGAAAAATCCAGTCAGGGCGCCGAGTCGGATCAAGCCTGCACTGCGCGAGCGCAATCCCATGCCCGTCAGGATGATCGAGAGAGTGCCGAGTGCGAAGAATGCGGTGCCAAACATGTCGTACATCGCACCTGCCGTCTGGTCATAGGGTTCCGTGCTATTCTCCCGCTGGGTATCGGAATGATCAATCCAGCGAGAACCGGTCTCATCTTCGGCCCGGTCGAATGAGGCATCGTCGGGCCACTGGAGGTTGAGGTGGGTGAATCCATTCGATTCGAATGCGGCCGGTGGACTCAGCAGGATGCGATTGCGGAACATCTCGGACCGATCTGGTGAATCGATGTCGAGAATCGCCACACCAGGATCCAGTCCTTCGAATCGGAAATTGCCCTCAGCATCCGTTTTGTTGCGGATTTGACCACTGTCGGCCAATACCGTCATCGTGTAATTGACCAATGGATTTCCGTCCGCATCGAGGATCACACCAGTCAACGTGGCGGAGCCAGAAGGCGCTGTCGCAGCCTGAGCATAGATCAGTTGTCGATGGGTGTACATGCCGTCGTCCCCAGCCAGATAATCCATGCCGACGACGATGCCGGCAGCGGCAGCCAATAGGGCGAGCAGGGCGGCGAGCATCGCCCGACGGTGGAGCGCTCGCTCGCTCGGCAGCACCATGCGAGCGCCCGAGTTCTGGAACGTCGGCACTTCCTCGGGCGGGAGGGCTTGGAGGGGTTCCGCATCTTCCACGCAGGCGGATGTGAGGTTTATCTCAAGACTGTTCGCCCACAGACCCCCGCCTGGCAACTTGACCGCGGGTGCGAGAGATGAATGCGGCCAGTTCTCCATGCTCGACCCAGAGGCGGCACTCGATGCTGCCATCCTCGCGGCGGGTATGAGAGATGAGGGCGCCGAGATCATGGATTTTGGACAACCATGCCTCGGCAGCGTCGTGGCCCGATTCGGTCGGTGGGGCGATGATCAAGTCGACCGGCTCGCCATGCAGGACGGTGAGGATGCAATTCCGCAAATCTTCGATCCCTTCACCCGAGGTGCTGCTGACGGCGAGGGCGGGTGGAAGCGCCATGTCCTCAACGATGTCCATCGCGTCTTCGAGGTGTTGAGCATCGACCAGATCGGCCTTCGTGAGGACGACTTGAAGACTGGGAAACGCCTTTTCGTCGAGCCGTTCAAACAATTCCCTGCGACTGGTCTCAAGGCGCCTGGTCAACTCTGGCAATGCATCCGAAGCATCGGCGAGGAGCAGCAGGAGGTCGCACTCCAGACTCTCGGAAAGGGTGGCACCGAATGCATCGAGTAGATCGGTCGGCAACCGATCGATGAAGCCGATGGTGTCGACCAACAGCACCCTAGGACCTTTCTGCATCCGACCGACCGTGGTCTCAAGGGTCGAGAATAAACGGTCTTCCACCAGCACCTCCTTGCCGCACAGGGCGCGAAAGAGACTCGACTTCCCGGCGTTGGTGTATCCAGCCAAGCCCACCGAGAGCGCGCCCGATCTCGACCGTTGTCTGCGCCGCTCTCTTCGACTGTCCGCATGTCGGCGTTGACGTCGTCGCAACGAGGCCATCTCTCTGGTGACGGTTTCCAGCACCCCGCGCCAAGCGTGACGACCGCCCGCACCAAAGCCGAGGCGCTCGCCAGCGGTATCGCGCTGGACCAACTCCCTCAAGATCGACCGGTCCGCCTTCAATCGGGCGATTCGGACCTGGGTACGCGCCTCAACGCTAGAGGCGTGTTGGGTGAATAATTCGAGCAAGAGGCGGACTCGATCCCAACAATCGATGCTCAATGCCTCGTGAATGTTGACCAGTTGACGCGGCGATAAATTGTGATGGACGAGCACGAGGTCGACCCCGTACCAAGCGTGGGCCTTGAGGACCCGACTGGCGTGAAGGTCCGTGCCGACCTCTTCAAGCCGGCCACTGCCGAGGAAGGTGCGTGGGTCAGATCCACCCTTCTGAAATACCTCTTCGATGATGATGAGACCCATCGTTTCAGCCAGCGCGCGGAATTCTTCGACATCCTCCTCCCGGGTCAACAAGATGGCACGACGGCCCTGATGACTGTCTTGGGCTTCATCGGCCAAACCACCGCTGCCCGCCAAGAGGGTGCCACTGCCATCGGCTCGAGCTCGTGGGGCATCCTTGGCCAACTCATTCACCTCGGTGTAAGGCGAGCACCTTCTGATCGAGTTTGGCCAATGGTACCGTGCTCGGATCGACCAGCGCGTCCCCTTCTCGCGCAGGTGCACGGTGAACACTGATCTCGAATCGCTTGTGGGTGAAATCATGGCGCACATGCCCTATGTGTTCGGTCTGACGCCCGATGAGGAGGTCCTCTCCTCCCTCGGACATCGGTAGGCCCCACATGCCGCTGAGGGTCTTGCCCTGCCGCGCTTCCAACAGGATGCCTTTGGGCCCCTCGACGATGAGAACTGTCGCGAGTATGCGTTTCTGCTTCGTCGATTTTCTCTTCGGCCAACGCGTCGGATCTTCAGTCTTCGTGGCCTGACAAGTGGTATTGAATGGGCAATCACCACAGGTCGGATTTCGCGGCGAACAGATGTTGGCACCGAGTTCCATCAGGGCTTGATTCCAATCTCCGGGCCGGTCCGAATCAAGCAATTGATCGGCGAGGTTTGAGGCTTCAGCATCGCTGAGATCTGCTGCCTGAAGCCGACTGAGGACACGGCGGACGTTGCCGTCAACACAGGCCACGGCCTGACCGAACGCAATCGAAGCGACCGCGGCGGCGGTATAGGGTCCAATCCCCGGCAATTCGAGCAATGCATCCCGCGTATTTGGTAGCGGTCCGCCATCCAAGGTCGTGGCCAGTCGATGCAGGTTTCGAGCCCGTGCATAGTAGCCGCAGCCCTGCCACAAGCGCAGTAGATTCTCCTCGGAATCAGCCGCGAGGGCTTCGGGGGTGGGATAGGCGGCGCGGATGCGCTCCCAATAGGGTAGACCGGTCTCCATGCGCGTCTGTTGGAGGATGATTTCGGCCAGTAAATACTCCCAGGGACTGACCTTTTCCACACGCCAGGGCAGGGGCCTTGCGTGCAGGTCGTACCATGCGAGCAGCCCCCCCATGACTCGGGCAGGCGGCGGGGGATGAAGTCGCTTGCGACCGAATCGGCCATGAAGGAGAGCGCTTTCGGCGGGTCATGGTGACCTGTGAAGCCCGCTGGACGGGCCCTCTCGAACGGGCCGTGGCACTGCGAGATGCGATCCTCGCCGATGATCCTGGCATGTTTGAGGTTGAACTCATCGCGGGAAAAGTGAGCGAACTGTGCGTGCGAACAGAGGCGGAGAGCATCGCAACCCTCCAGGCGACGATGGATGACCTGCTGGCTTGCCTTGCCGCCGCTGAAGTCAGTCTCGATGCGGTTCAGGATTGACCGGCCCGTCGACCGACTTCCAACGCGTTGGACGGTGTGGCGTAGAGG
>CAVOCV010000138.1:0-4436 GCA_963694325.1 Candidatus Thalassarchaeaceae archaeon
GCCAAAGCGCCGCATTTCAACTACGTCGGGGATTCAATTCTTGGGCGTGGCGTCAATCTCGGGGCTGGATGCAAACTCTCCAATCTGCGAAACGATGGTCGCAACATTCGAATCCAGTCTTTGTCCGTGGATACAGGCCTGCGAAAGTTCGGTGCGATTCTCGGCGAAGGGGTGCAGATCGGCTGCAATGCGGTGTGCAATCCGGGCACGGTGCTCGGGCCGGATTGCAACGTCTGGCCGAACGTCAACGTCAGCGGAGCACATCCTGCAGAATCTGTACTGCGGGGGTGAGTTGAATCTCGGTGACACGTCTGCATGGAACGGATGGCATCCGAGGTCGATTCGCCACCTTCGATGGCAGCGATGAAGCCGCGTTGCTCGCCCTGGTCGAGAAGCGGGTTCTCAGCGAACGTTCGATGCGCATCATTGGGGAATCCACCGGACTGCATCTGGTCGATGCGGTGGGAGAATCGCCTCTGGTCATCCTCGGTTGGGACCGACGCGATGCAAATCCGCCGCTCGTGGATGCCTTGGAGTCGGGACTGTTTGCCGCCGGTTGTCGCACGCTGCGCATCGGCGAGGTGCCGACCCCGGGTCTGCACCATGCCGTGCTGGCCAGCGCAGCCGATGCGGGTATGATGATCACAGCCAGTCACAATCCCGCCACCGATTCGGGCGCCAAATTATTCGATGCGGGAGGCTTCAAGTCGATGCCCGAGGTGGAGGATCGCATCTCGGCAATCGCTTGGGATTTGGTCGACGGAACGCTTGCTGCGCCCCAGGAGAACGGTGGTTCTGAGGCATCGATCGATGGGCTGAAGTTGTATCGAAGCTGCCTGAAGCAAAGGTTTGAGGTCTTCGAAAGCTCGTTTGGATTGAATTTCGAATCCACCGATTGGACCGACCTCATCCCCTCACAAGGTCTGTTGCTGGATTGTTCGGGAGGCGCCGCGACGGAATGGCTGGCCGACGGGTTGAGTCGACGCGGATTGGAGACCACCGAGGTCAGCAGTCGCTTGGACCCGATCAACGAGAACTGTGGGGCGGGGGGCCTTTCCCCCACCGATGTCTGGTCGATTTCTGAACTGCTGATGAATCCACAGACCCACCGCCTGTTGTGGACACTGGCTCAACGCCTCGAATCCAATGACGGCATGGCACCGTGGCAAGCTGGACAAATCGTCGCCGCTGCACTGGATGGAGATGGCGACCGCTGCCTGCTCATCGAGGCCACCGAGACCGGCCTTGCCGTGGTTGATGGCGATCGAATGTGCGATGAGATCATGCGCGCCTATCTCGGCAACGAATCCCAACCGTGGGCGATGGCTGCAAGTATCGAGAGTGATCTGGGATTGACCGCAGACCTTGCCCGGCTCGGTCAACACACCGCACACATCACCGCGGTCGGCGACCGATGGTTGTCCGCCGCCCTCGCGCCCGAGGGTGTTCTCAAAGGAACGGCCCTGCCCGCCTCCATCGGCACCGAAGATTCCGGCCATCTGGTCATGCCCGCTCCCTACCCTGGTCGAGCCGACCATTGGAGTTTGGTCGGAGACGGTGGTGCGACCCTTCTCGGCTGTCTGATGGCACGGGCGGCACTGCAGGACTCGGACGATGCCGGCCCATTCGCATCCGGATGGAAGAAACGGGTGTCAATTCAACCGAGCGAGCGGTCCCGATGGGACGGGTCCAATGCACTGGCCGACCTTGTGCAAACCGAGGCCGAGGCATGGTGTGGATTCGAATTGTCTCGCATCGACGTCACCGGAGAACCGGCCCTTCTCCTCCTCCAGGGCATGGACGAGGGACGGCCGGTCTCGATCGCGGTCCGCAATTCGGGTACCGAAGCAAAAACCGCAATCTCCATCCGCTTTTCCCGTGGTATCGAACGAGATGGTGCAGCCCTCGCAGAGACTCTGGTCACGGCCCTCGGGCCACACCTCACCCCTTGATCAGAGGATATATCGGGGCAGGTGACGGGCGACGGTCGCATGGCTGACCATGCCGATGAGTGCACCCTCGCCATCGACGACGGCGAGTTGGTTGAGATCGTGGGTGAGCATCAGGACCGTGGCCTTGAGCAGCGGTGTATTCTCCTTGACTGCCAGAGGTGGGAGGCTGACGCACTGCAGGGCGGGCACGGCTTCGGCCCAGGCGGTATCGCGATTGACCCGCTTGCGATCGACCATCTTCAGCAAGTCGACAGCGTGGACGCGACCCACAGGCACACGCTCGTCGTCGACCAGAAAGATGTGGTCCCATTCACGCTCGGTCATGACATGAATCACACGAGAGAGCGAGGCGGAGTCCCCGAGCATGCGAGGCTTGGACATGACCTCGCCGCAGCGAAGGTTTCGGGCATCATTCGAACGGGTTCCCCGCGCAACATTGCGCCGAACGCCAGCCGGCCCCTCAGACAGCACACCCAAGCCTCATTCCTCGAGCCGGGCCCCACTGCGTTCCCTATTTGAATCCATCAGTTCCCAGATTCCGGTAGCACTTTGCAGAATTATCGAGGGGTCCCCCCGATTTCTGGAAGTGACCTTGCCGTGAACGGTTGGCGGCAATCGCTAAGACGCACGGTTGCGGAAGCCCGGTTGAGTGCCATGCTACCAACCGAGATGCTCGCGAAACTCGACGCCATGGATGATTATGATCGTCAGCTCGCCTACGACCGATTCGGCCGGGACCATCGGATGAGTGCAGCCGAGGTCGAAGCCCAGTACAATGCATGGAAATCCGGGGCCTCTATGCCGAGTTCGTCCGGGGCAGCCCCATCACCACAGGCACAGGTTCCAGGGGGCACCTCGGCTTCTTACATTCAGGACGCTCACAAGTACCGCCCCGCCTACGACCCCAGCCAAGAGGGACGCAGTCGCCAATCCAAGATCGAACAAGCCGTGATCTGTCCCGCATGTGGATCGGCTCTCGGCATCCCCGCCAGCCGCCCGATCAAGGTGACCTGCCCGGGATGTCTGACCGAATCGACATTCACAGCCTGATGGTTCAACCCAGTCCAATGATTGAAAACGGACTCGCACCCCTCAGGGGGCGAAGGAGGGGTCTGGTCTGGTTCGTACTCTGGTCCTCACGGTCGACCGAGACAATGACCTCGGCGTCAAGGCGGGCATCCGCGGAAGCGTCGTCGGCCGGCGTCAAGTGCTGACTGCGGCCCTGCGTCTGGGCATCGCCGACCCCGAGGAGAGCGATACCAACGCGATTCTCGGCGCCTTGCATCAGCACGACCTCCTCGCCGAACAAGCCGAACCGAATGATGAGGTCGAAATCGCCATTCTCACCGGTGATGAGCGAGTCGGCATCAAATCCGATCGAATCATCGCCCAACAATTGGAGGATGTAATCGCAGGATTCCAGCCAGATCGTGGCATCCTCGTGACCGATGGCATGGAGGATGAATCCGTCCTGCCAATCCTCTCCAGTCGCCTGTCCATCGACCATGTCGAGAAGATCATCGTTCGCCAATCAAAGGGCATCGAGGGCACCTACTACTACATCGCCAAGGCGATCGAAGACCCTCGCTGGCGCGCCCGGCTCTTGGTGCCCATCGCCGTCATCATGATCATCCTCGGCCTCGGCATGATTCTGCCCAATGGTGGCGTGCTCATCGGCACAATGCCGCTTCTGGTCGGCATCTACCTCCTGTTCAAGGGACTGGGTGCGGAACAGCAACTGGAACGATTGGTTCGAGAGATGCGGGAATCGGCCGATGCTGCAATTCTATCCTCGCTCTTATGGTCGGTCACAGGCGTGGCCATACTGCTCGGCGTGGTCGAGGGGTACGACACCTTTGCAGACTTCGAAAAAATGAGTGAACGCCCCGAGGGAGGTGCGTTTCTCGTCGGTCTGATGGTGCTACAGAGCGCGATGACATGGATTGTTCTCGGTGCACTCGCCTTCACACTCTCACTGATGGTTTTGCGATGGCGCAAGGGCACATTCACCGGCCGTTCCATCCAAATCATCGCCTTCGGCATCGTGTTGTGGACGATGTCGACGGCTGCACTGACAGTTGCGATTCGCATCGTCAATGGAGTTGGCTACGAGTATGACGTCAATACGATCATCACCGATTGGGGACAGACCCTGCTCGCCCTGTTCATCTTCTGGGCCGTGCGAACGGCGGTCAGGTCCTGGGCGACCCGCCAAGATACAGGGCGCTATTGGGGCGTCTGACGACAGCATTCAGGGCGAGTTTTCTGAGGTTCCCGAGTTTTCTGAGGTTCCCGAGTTTTCTGAGGTTCCCGAGTTTTCTGAGGTTCCCGAGTTTTCTGAGGTTCCCGAGTTTTCTGAGGTTCCCGAGGTTCCCGAACCACCCGATTGTTCATCCCGGTGCTTGGCGCGCTGGCGGGCCCTGAGATACTTGAGCGGGTGGTCCATCCACTCGCGGCTGCACAATGAGGAGGAGACGTCGCCGC
>CAVOCV010000139.1:0-4427 GCA_963694325.1 Candidatus Thalassarchaeaceae archaeon
CTGTTCCTGATCGTCATGCTCGTCATCATGTTCTGGGTGTCCGGCGCGGGAAGCCAGATCAGCGAAGGCATGGTCTACGGCATCGTCATGGGCATGCTTCCGGCGATTCACATCGCCTATTGTGTGTTGGTGTGGCTGATGAGTGAAGAGCAGAAAATGTGAGCAGGAGGTGAGATTCATGGGCAAGAAGAAGGAGAAGATTCGGGTCGAACTCGACCTGCCGAGGGACGACAAGTCACAGGACACCTTCATCGCCATCTTGCTCGTCGGCATGATTCTCGGTCTATCCTGCCTCGCGTTTTGGATCACCAATGCCGATCTTGTCTTCACCCCGACGAATGGCAATCCGATGTTCATCAACCTCGCCTGTCCGGATTCATTCGACGCTGAGGACCCCCATGGGCCGACGTATTTCGACAACCAATCCTGCTTCTTGACCAAAGAATCTCCACGGGACGAGGTCTGGTCCGAAACTTGGAATCGACTTCAACCACCCGGCCTTGCCAAAGGCTTCACCATACCGGGGATGACCAGTGAGCAATTGCTCGAGTCGATAGAGGACCCCAATACAGGGGAGGTCACGATGGTCGCTCGACAGCATCCTCCGCAACCGTTGACCCTCTCGTTGGAGGCAGCGGCGGACAAGGACTACAACTTCGAGGCCACGATCAAATTCTTACCCGAGGGCGATAACAATATGACCAACATTCTCACGGTCACTTGCATCGCCAATGCCGATAAGATTTGCAAGGGTGGGATTCCGAATGCCGATCCCAACGGCGAATATCAGTTGTGGCTGAGATTCCCAGCGCCCGATGGCGACTCGACGGCGAGAATTGAATCCGTCACGTTCACAATCACAGTCCAATCTTGGGATGGGATCCCTGAGAACATGAACAACAAGTCGTTGTGGCTCGGTCCCGAGGTGAACCTCGGTCCCCTGAGCCTGCGACCGACGATGTTCGTCAACTTCTTCGGACTCGGTTTCCTCATCATGGTCTATCCTGCCGCCATCTATTCGGATAGGCAGATGGTCAAGATCGAGAAGATGGAAGCGAAGTTCCCTGATTTCCTCCGTGACCTCGCCGAATATTGGAAGGGTGGACTCTCGATGACGCTCGCGGTGAGAACGTTGGCGAATTCAGAATATGGTGCTTTAAACGATGAAATCAAGAAAATGTCCGACCAATTGTCGTGGGGTATTTCGTTCGGCGACGTGCTCGTCATGTTCGCAGACCGCGTCGGCACGCCCCTGGTCAAGCGCGCGGTCAGCCTGGTCAGCGAGGCGAATAAGGCCGGAGGAAAAATCTCCGACATTCTCGTGACCGCTGCGAACGACAGTCGCGAAATCCAATTCCTGAAGGGCGAGCGCGCCCGTTCCATCGGCTCATACATCGCTGTGATTTGGGTGTCGTACATGGTTTTCCTCGGCGTCATTGTCGTGCTGGCGAAGGTCTTCATCCCCGCCATTTCATCGAGCAATTCCGGTGGAGAATCCGAGACCATCGGCAACATGCAGATCAACGCTGTCGACCCACTCTTCTTCCTCGTGGTGTTCTTCTACGGCGTTTCGGCCCAGGCCTTGGGCAATGGCGCGATGGCCGGCCTCATGGCCACCGGTCGGCTCGCCACGGGCATGAAACACGCCGGCATGATGCTGATCATCTGTATTGTACTGTTCAATTTAGCCGCATTCTCACCCGATCTGATCGGTGTACCCGCCGAGGTCGGATTGCGACCGGAGATCGGTTACATCCCGATGCTCGGAGGATGACGCCATGCGTTTCCGTCGTGAAAAGGCCGATGATTCGGCCCAGATTCACATCCTTGAGATGATCACGCTATTCTGGCTATTCTTCATGACGGCGACGTTCATCCTGCAACTCAAGGTGCCCGACCCGATCTCTCCGGCGTTGGATGGCACGCTCGATCTGGCTGCCGAGGATGCATACGACAGCCTCGCAGGTGCGACCGCTGTCGATGCGGCCAACCATTCTTCCCTGCTCGCAGAGATGCTGAATGCTGGGGATTTGGATACCACATGTGATGCGATGCTCGACGCACTGCCGGCCTCGATTCGAGGCAATTGTTGGTTGGGCGTCGATGCGGGGGCACTCGATTCTCACGGCACGGAATCCCAACCTGAAGGGCGGAGTCTGACCATCCATCATCTGATTCACACGGAGGGCGAGGCTTGGACGGTCAGCCTTCAGGTCTGGCACACCGGAGGTGGGGCCTGATGCGTCGAGAGATGGCCGAGGATGAAGGGGGCCAGATGCTCCTGATGACCGGATTGATTCTGATGTTCGCCCTGTTGACCATGTCGCTCAACACCGTTCGAACCGCGAGCCTTGGCGAGCCGTACGACCCGCACGAAGATGCGGTACTCGATGCGGCCGAAGAAATCCGTAACAGTTGGCAGCCGATGTTGGAGAATCGCAGCGCGACGCTCTATGCGGCCGGATCCAATGAGAATGTCTCGGCCTCAGCCGCAGCGGAATCCGTGGCTGCAGACATGATGCACCACGGCGATTTCAGAGGAGTCGAAATCGTCCTGTCCGACATTATCGTGACCGGCATAGGCAGCGAGAGAACCGTGACGGCGACCGCGGGAATTTCCGATTCCCATGCCCGCAGTTCGTTTGTGTTGACTGCGACGGTCAGCTTCGCCTGATCAACGGCTATTCGCCGTGTACCAGGCCGCATCCAACCAATGGGTGATCATGCCGAGGCCATCGTTGTGAATGCGGGTGTCGACCACCTTCCACTCGCCGCCAGACCCGCGCTCTTCGATGGCGCGCTGGATGGCGCGGATGCGCTCAAACCCGATTCGATACCGCTCCGCACCGCGCCAGGTATTGGCCTCACGCGACTCGATGCGGTCCCGATGGGTCGACTCGTCATCGATCTTGACGATGACCCCAACCGCTGCACCGCCCGCCTGTTCCCAGGCGGAGAGATGCTTGCGCGACGGGATGATGTGGACGCCTTCGAGAATGAGATCCACGCCCTGTTGCCGCGCGCGCGAGATGACGGCTTCGATGCCAGCCTCCACCGCGCGGCTAGCATCCTCCCAATCGGTCACTGCATCGCCGATCTCACCCCGGCCGTAGGAGGAGCGGGCCAGGGCCGGGTCCTCCGACGTCGATGTCGCGCGCATGACCTCGCGAATGGTATCCGTCGATGCGATGCGTGAGATGCCCAGACTGTGGGCGACCGAGGTCGCCAAAGTGGTCTTTCCAACCCCCGTTGCCCCTGAGATGAGGACCAACCGCGGGACGCTTCTGCCCTCTGACATGCGATGGCCTCACCGGAGGGGGTTCTTCTTCGTAGCGAAGGCCTCAGCGCTGAATCGCCTTGACCTCGAGGAATTCCTCAAGCCCGTGCAGACCGAGTTCGCGACCATTGCCGCTCAATTTGTATCCGCCGAACGGCGCGCTGATGTTGAACGGCCCGCCATTGATGCTGACCTGGCCGGTTCGCATGCCGCGGGCGAATTCGAGTGCACGTTCCTCATCGGCTGACCAGACACCGCCAGAGAGTCCGTAGATCGAGTCATTGGCAAGGGCCAATGCCTCGTCCTCGCTGTCATAGGTGGCGATGACCAATACAGGCCCGAAGATCTCATCCTGCCAGATGGTCATGTCCGGGGTGACATCAGCGAATACCGTCGGGCGCACATAGGCACCGCGCTCCAGTCCCTCGGGCATGCCCAAGCCACCGGCGATGAGCGTTGCACCTTCATCGATGCCAGCCTGGATGTATTCGGTCACACTCGCCTGCTGGCGTGCACTGACCATCGGTCCGCAGCGGGTATTCTCATCCAGTGGGTCCCCACAGGCATAGCCCGAAGCCCGCCCAGCGATGACCTCGCAAACCGTGTCACGCATGGCGGTGGGAATGATCAGGCGGGTCAGGGCGGAACAGGTCTGACCTGAGTTCTGGTAACAGCCTCCGATCGCTTTCTTGGCGACGAGAACCGCGTCCGCATCCTCCAGAGCGACGTTGGCGCTCTTGCCGCCGAGTTCGAGCGTCACGCGCTTGACGGTCGGTGCGGCAGCCACGCTCACGCGCACGCCCGCGCCCGTGGAACCGGTGAAGGAGACCATGTCGACATCCGGGTGGGCGGACATGTGTTCTCCGACGTCGACCCCATGGCCGCTGACCAGATTGAATACACCCTTGGGAAGATCCAATTCATCGATGATGTCGGCGAGCAGGAAGGCGTTGAGAGGGGCTTCCTTGGAGGGCTTCAGCACCATGGTGCAGCCGGCCGCCAAAGCGGGTGCGACCTTGCCGATGATCTGGTGCAGCGGAAAATTCCACGGTGTGATGAAGGCGCAGACGCCGATGGGCTCCTTGACGATGAGCGAATTGCGCACCTCCTCCTCCCATTCGAAACTCTCCAGCATCTTCGCGTAGGAGCG
>CAVOCV010000140.1:0-4384 GCA_963694325.1 Candidatus Thalassarchaeaceae archaeon
CTCACTCCTCTTCGCCGATCTGGCGTGCTTCGTGGACCTCACGGAACACGATTGTCTGCACGCCGACGTGGTCGCGCAGGGTGCGGATGAGGCTGAACTTGGTGAAGGCCCAGTTCTGGTCGTAGGCGACGAACTCGGGCAGTGTGATGGTCAGGTCATCTCCATCGAAGGAGACCTCGAAGCCATCGCGGCCGGTATTGGTCTCGAGCAGGGTCGTGACCTTCTCCTCCCGGTCTTCGATGACCTTGACGATGCGGTACTTGTAGCGCAGGGTGCGACCGGCCAACGGGTGGTTGAAGTCGATGCGCGCGCGACCGGCACGGATCATCCTCAGGACGCCGTTCTTGCCGTTGATTTCGACGGGGCCGCCGATGGCGAGGCTTTCGGCATCGCGGACAGAGCGGAACAGGACATCTTGTCCCATCGTCTCGACCGCATTGGGGTCGCGCTCGCCATAGCCATCCTCGGGCGCGATGTCGAATTCGTAGTCGGTCTCAGCGTCTGCCTCGAGCAGGTGAGTCTCGAAGCCAGCGATCAGCTTGCCGTCGCCGATGACGGTGATGAGGGGGGTGTATTCGCGGCCTTCCTCGTGCTTGTCGGCCTCTTTCGCGACCTCTTCGCGGGTGGTCTCGATGAGGGACTCATCCTCAGCATTGTACAGGTCGTAGTCGATGTGGACGATGGAACCGTTCTCCATGGGGGGGACACCTGCCCAGTTGTGGGCGGCCCGGCGACCGACTCCCCCTTTATGAGCGGTTTGGCTGCCGTCAAGACGAGCCCATAGGGCTCATTCCTCTTCATCTCTGGAAATCGATGGTACCATGAGCCAATTCAGCGAGGTGCCAATCATCGTCAGAATCCAGCCAGCCCAGACCATGTGGCTGCCCGTCAGGTCGTAAATGGTCACCCGAATGCGGTCGACATCCTCACCGGATTGCATGAATGAGGTCAGTCCGAGAACGTTGGATTGACTCTGATCGAAGATGATGACCAGATCGCCTTGCGGGCGGATCCAGGTGTCGGTTTCGGAACGGGCGGAAATGCTGCCGGCGTCGAATCGCGTCATGCCCGGCGTGAGCGTGGCTATGACGGGTCCATCCGACTCCTCACGAATCTCAATGGTGACCGAAATCAAACCGTCGCCGATCTCCACGTCCTCGGTCGCCGTCAGGTCAGTGAAGGTGTACCAGTATCCATTGTGTTGAATCGGCGCATCGCGCGGCAGCATGACGACGTGACTCGGATCGCCGCGCTCGACCAACGTCGTCGTGAAGACGTGACCGACCAATAGCAGCAGGATGCCCAGATGCGCGATATGCATCGCCATGCGGCGCAACTGCAACGGCTTGCGGCGCAGGTTGAATTCCCCGCCCCGGACCCACACCAAACGAGCGATCGGTGGCATCGCGAAGACGAGCATCGGCAGGGCGAATCCAGCCACCATTCCACGCGTGATGGAATCGGTGAAGAGATGGTCGGCATCGCCGGGAAGATGGTTGCCAAAGATGGCGCCGAACAACAAGCCGACGAGAATCAATCCGACGATGAGGGTGGGAACATGTCTCGGCTCGATCACCTTGCGCCAGGCGTAGACGGACATGGCGAACGCGGCCAGACATATCAGCGGCAGGCCGAACATCTCGTGCCAGGCCAGCGATGTGCCATCGACCTCGGCCAGCAATAGCAACCAGGTCAGCAGGAGATAGGGCGCGCCGATCGCCAGCGGTGCCCACAGGACGACGCGCTGCTGCCATCGACCATCCGCCCAATCGAAGACGGCGTCTTCGGCATCCTTTTCGATCATCCAAGGGAGCAGGAAGAGTACCATGCCGACGAAGGCTTCAGCCCTCGGCAAAAGGAAGGCCCAGGCGCTGAACAGCATCAGGACGACGCCGGCCGCCATCCAAATCCCCCGCTCATTCGAATGGCGTTGGCTCCACATCAAGAAGGCGAAAACGCCGGCCAATAGACCGACCTCAAGGGTGCCGAATTGCAAGCCCAGCACAACACCGGCGAGCATCGAGACCGGCGCCCATTCACGATCTGTGCCGGCGAGATGTCGGATGGTCAACCACATGATGGCGACGAGAATCAGAAGATAGAGGTGGACCTCAAGCCCTTCCGAACTGCCGACCCCAATTTCCAGAATTCGCTGGATTGGGCCTTGGTCTTGCGCATTGGCTTTGTTCGCGACGAAGGCGTGGACGCTAGCCCAGACCCCGTTCGCGCGGGTGATGAGGGTGGCATGGACCGAGAAAAAGGCCGGCAATGTCCCGAGCCCGATGAACCAATGATCCTTGTTCGACATCCCTTTGGGCAACCGCAAATGGAGCAGCAGGATGAGCGCAAGCCACGGCATCAAAGAGCCCGTCTCGACCGGGTCCCAGGCCCAATACCCACCCCAGTCGAGTACCGTGTAGGCCCACAGTCCACCAAGACCGACGCCCAATGTGCCGACAAAGAGGGCGGGGCGCGCAAGGTGCAGGATGCGGTCCTTCGCGGGCGCGCCCGAAATGAGCATCGCTGTCACGGCGTGCAATCCGACCCCGATACACAGGGTGTAGAAGGCGAAGACCAGCGGTGGATGAATCACCATCAAATCGGTTTGCAGCAAGGCGTTCAAGCCAGGTCTCATCCCCTCGCTCATGCCGGCTGGTGTCGCCTTGAAGGGGTCCAACATCAAACCGATGAAGAGCAAAAGCGAAGAGAATCCGATCAACAATCGAATGCGCAATGTATGTTGGTCTGCAGACTCCGACGCGTGCTTCTGTCCATCGATGAGCAAGAGCGCGCCGAGCATCGCAACCCACAGCAGCAACGGGCCGGCCCGACCCGCCCATAGCGCGCTGATCCGATAGGCGAGCGGCAGGTCCGACCCACCGTGCAGCCAGACATATTCGAAGGAGGAGGCATCGATGAGAAACAGCACCAATAACAACGCGAACGGCAGCATCAACAGCCAGCCGATGACCTGTCGAATCGGGTTCACCACCCGTAATATTTGGCGCGGCTGTAGCCGAAGGCGAGCATCGCGGGGATGATTTTCTTGAACAGGAGAGAGGGTTTTCGCATCAACAGGCGAACACCGATCATGGATTTGCCACTGATGCCCATATTGCCCATTTCCGGCGGGAAGCAGCCCCCCATGATGGACATCTCTTCATCTGTCAGATTGTAGAGCGCAGTCTTGCCTTTGAGGATCTTTGCATAGGGTGGGAATTCTCGCTTCCACCGGTCCTGATAGACGGACATGCGCTCGGCCGAGAGATCGTCGTAGGCGATGGAGCGGGCGGCGTTTTCGGCGGCGAAGACGGCGGACTTCAGCGCCAGGTGTGAGCCGCCTTCGAACAACGGCGAGGTGAATCCAGCCGCATCCCCGACGAGCATCAGGCCATCGGCGTAGGTATTCGCATGCGGACCGGAGATGGGGATGGTGCCGCCAAATCCACGGACAGATTTTCCTTCCTCTCGCCACGGCGGATTTTCGATCTTGAGCTCCTTGAAATGGGTCTTGTCGATGAAGGCATCCAAGGACTTGACCAAGCCCTTCTTGTCCTCGCTCACAAGGCCGACATTGGCGCGGCCGTCGCATTTTGGAATCATCCAGAGATAGCCCTTCTTGGCGTATTTAGGCCAGATGTAGAAGTCGAGATAGCCATCGGACGGCACCTCGAGCATCTCGTATTGTATGCCGGCGATGACCTTCGGTCGCTCGTTGAGTTTCAGCAACTTGGAGCAGACGCCCGCCACCCCAGAGGCATCGATGACGATCTTTGCTTCGATGGGAAAGGAGTCTCCCTTGCCCTCGCACCGCCAGCCCTTGAATGTCCCATCCGTGATGATTTTCTCCATGCTTTGCAGCTTGTGACCAAGGTGCAGGGTCGCGCCCGCCTCCACAGCTTCGGCGGCAATCCACTGCTCAAACAGGTGCTTCTCAAGCACATAGCCGGGCTCTGAGAGCAACTTGGCCGTGCCGTCGGGGAAAAGGACGCGGATGCCGTCGACCCGCTTCGAGATGACCGACTCGGGCAGGTCCAACTCCAAATTCTCAACCGCGAGGTCGGACAGACATTCGCCACAGTGGACCGGGGTGCCGATCTCGGCGTGGTCCTCGATCAGCATCACGCTCAATCCAGCGCGCGCTGAGTGCAGTGCCGCAGCGCCGCCACCGGGGCCCGCGCCAATCACGAGCACGTCACAAGCGGTCGCCATCGAGAGGCATCCTGTGCAACCGGGCCTTGAATGACACGGTGCCTAAGGCACCGGGATTTCATAGGAGGAACGTCCCCGGCCATGCATGGGATGGCGCCGACTCGGACGCTACCTCCGGGCATTGGAGGACAAAGCGGACCTAATCCGTGTCAAGCATCCCGTGGACTGTTAC
>CAVOCV010000141.1:0-4375 GCA_963694325.1 Candidatus Thalassarchaeaceae archaeon
GATGGCGCGCAGGTCGCAGCCGATCAGTTCGACGCCGAGTTCTGCCAAAGCGCCGCTATGGGCCAAGTTCGAGGCGATGTTGAGCGCGGTCTGTCCACCCATGCCCGCGAGCAGGGCATCGGGTTTCTCGATCTCGAGAATACGCTTGACCACGTCGGGGAGCAAGGGCTCGATGTAGATGCGGTCCGCCATCTCGGGGTCGTTTTGGATGGTTGCGGGATTGCTGTTCACCAATACGATCTCGAAACCGTCAGCCCTCAGGGCCCTGCAGGCTTGGGAACCCGAGAAATCGAATTCTGCCGCCTGACCGATCCGGATCGGCCCACTGCCGAGAATCATGATCTTGTGCAGGTCATCGCGTCTTGGCATTCGGCTTCACCTCCTCCAAGTGTTCTGCAACCATGTCCGCGAACCGGTTGAACAGCGGATTGGCATCGTGGGGACCGGGGCAAGCCTCGGGGTGGTATTGGATGGTGAAGGCCGGTCGTCCCTTCACATCCAGGCCCTCGACGGTGCGGTCGTTGGCGTTGACATAGCGCACCTCGACCTCACAGCCGGTGAGATTGCTGACCTCACCGGAATTCGCTCCCGAGGGGTGGGGGGCGAGCATGCCCTGCACGGGATCCTCGACGGCGAAGCCGTGATTCTGGCTGGTGATGCTGACCTTGCGGGTGACGAGGTCGAGCACGGGCTGATTGCCACCGCGGTGGCCGTAGCGCAACTTGTAGGTGCGAAGTCCACTCGCCAATCCCATCAGCTGATGTCCGAGACAAATGCCCATCACAGGGAGGCCTTCCTTGGTCGCTTTCGCGAGGGTCATTCGGGCTGCGGTCGCCTTGCCAGGGTGGGCCGGGTCACCCGGGCCATTCGAACAGAAGAGGGCGTCGATGTGGTAGTCATCGACAAGGGTCGAATAGGAGATGTCGGGGGGGCACCACAGGACCTCAAAGCGCGTACAGAGTTCTCGCAGGATGTTGTATTTGATGCCGCAATCCAAAGCCGCGACGCGTGGGAGGGGGGCACTCGATGCCGTCATCGCGCCCTCGTTGAGCAGGATGGGGTCATCGCGGCTGACCTCATCGGCGAGATCTGCGAGGTCTGGAGATTCCATCTCTGAGAGGATGGCGGCCATCTCGCCCTCCCGCTCGAGCGGTCCGAAAATCGAGAGGATCACGCCGTGCTCTCGCACGCGTTGGGTCACGGCCCGCGTATCGATGCCAGAGATGCCCGGCACGCCATGGGCCAGCAAGAAATCGTTCACCGAACCGATGCAGTGGCGATGATCCGGTTCGGCCATCTGCTCGCGGCAGACCACACCACGCGGCCAGATGCTCGACGACTCGGAGATGCCCGCCGCGATGCCATAGTTCCCGAGCAGGGGCCAGGTGAAGGTCAGCACCTGCCCCGCGAAGGAGGGGTCGGTCAGTGATTCTTGGTAGCCCGTCATGTTGGTGGTGAAGACCAATTCGCCTTCGGCGAGCACGTCCGCGCCGAACAAATCACCTTCGTGACGACTGCCATCCGCGAGCAGCAAAACGCCGCGCCCAGAGGCTGCGACATGGCCATGAGACAGCGCACCGGGGAGCAGAAGATCAGCTGCGTCACGGGCGTGAAAGGCTTTCGAAACACCGAGTTGTCCGGAACCGGGAGAGAAGCCCCCTGCAACCGTCACCTCTGCACCTTCAACCTCTGCCTGAAATCCGGTTATAATCATTCAGATGACTTGGCGTCTTCCGAGTGGTCCACGACGACCTTTCCAGAAGGGTGGGGGTGGACCTCCAAGCGCGCCCCCGGAAACCTCTCCGGGCCGGCGACGCCGCCCATCAGGCCATCCATGAACAGGGCCAGTGCAGCGACTTCGGAATGGGGTTGGTGGCCAACGGCCACATTGTAATCGGCCAACTTGTAGATCTCGCCCGGAACCTTCGCGCCGCCGACGACGATGGCCACCCTTTCGGTCTGTTGGAGCGCGGCCGCAACCTTGGGGTGGGGCTCGCCATACATCGTCAGATGGACGATGGTCACGCCATCGGCCTTCATCCGCTTGATCGTTCGCAGCGCACCCTTGGCATATTCGGCGGTGAAGTCACCACCGAAGGTGGTCGAGACATCGGTCATCGTTTCGAGGACCTTGTCATCGGCTTCGCCGCAGAGGATGAAGTGGGATGCACCCATCGCCCGGGCCGTCAGGCCCAGATGACTCGTGATGCGCTTGTCGCGCTGTGGGCGATGGCCGAGACGGACCACGGTGACGTCGGGTTGCACACCACTCAAGCCGTCGGCGCCTCTTCTTCAGCCTGTCCCTCGTAGGTGGGCATGGCCAAGGGCGAGATGTCGACAGAGAAGGAGGTCAGGAGGTTGCGGACCCAGGAGAGCAGGAGCGCGTCGAGGAACATCGAGGCGCAATAGTAGACCATGACGCCGAGGGCGAGCAATCGCGCCGAGTGCAGCATCAATTGTGGCGGCGCCCCACCAAAGGCGAGGTGACCAATCGGTTCCAGCGCCATGAAGACGCCGAGGATCAGCATGGCACCCGCCAAGAAGCCGGGCCACGGTTCACTGCGTTCACGGCTCATCTTCATCAGCACGGTCGCGACGAAGACAAGGAGGGGCACAACGGCCGCGACGACCATGTAATTCCAGCCCATGATCAGGGATGCTGGGGCCTTCTCGGATCCCAACTCATCACCGAAGACGGTGACGGTCAACCACCAGAACAGGACCACGGCCATCAACAGGACGCCTGAAGCGACCGCATTGCGGTAGACCATGGCACCCATCTCGTGACGATCCGTTGGCTTCAAGCGTTGCAGAATCGACTCGGCCAATTCCAGTGCCTCGGCGGTCGGCAGCTCATCCGCCTCATCGGCAACCGAGAGGCGACTCGCATCCTCCGAGGGGACAAGGGCGAGAGAATCTTCATCCAACACGCTGCTCACGAGAGGCCAACGGCCTCTGCGCACATCATAAACCATACTGCGCCACCCGGAACTCAGATGGTCGATTTGAGACCCTTTCTGACGCGCCGCGCCGATGGGCGTTGCAGGCTCATGGGCATCCTCAACACCACCCCGGACTCTTTCCATGCGGACTCCAGAGTCAGTGGTTTTGATGCGGTGAGAATCGGATTAGAGATGATTGCAGAGGGTGCGGATTGGCTGGATGTCGGCGGTGAATCGACCCGGCCCGGGGCATCACCGGTCTCCAGCGAAGCGGAGATGGAGCGAGTCATTCCGGTCATCTCCGCCTTGATCGCTGCGAATCCCTCTCTGCTGATCTCCATCGACACTCGACATGCATCGGTGGCGAGAGCCGCCTTGGAGGCGGGCGCCTCGATGGTCAACGATGTCACCGGATTGCGTTCTCCAGAGATGTTCGACCTCGTGCTCGAATCGGGCTGTGCGGTCTGCATCATGCACATGCAGGGCGAACCGGGTGATATGCAGGCGGCACCGGCCTATGCAGATGTGCGTTTGGAGGTTGAAGCCCATTTGATTGAAACCGCTTCTTCGCTCGTGGCACAGGGGCATGACCCCGCTTTGATCTGCTTGGACCCAGGCATCGGTTTCGGCAAGACTTTGAATCACAATCTCGAATTGTTGCATGAGCGTGGTTTCCCGAACTATAGCGTTCTTTGGGGTGTAAGTCGCAAGTCCATTTTCAATCAACTCCTCGGTCGAAAGACCTCGTCGGAACGCTTGGCGGGAAGCCTTGGCGTCACTGCACATGCCATGCTCGAAGGCGTCGACATTCTCCGCGTTCACGATGTGGCGGCGCATGCGGATCTGATGACAACGATGGCGACGCTTCGACCGGAGGTCGGCGCATGACCGTCGTCGACATCGATGAAAATCTTCGATTGCTGGGCACGGCACACATCTCCAAGACCAGTGCGGAGGCCGCGCGCCGTGAGATCGCGGAATGGAATCCGGATATCGTCGCGGTCGAATTGTGCAAGAGTCGACTGGATGCGCTGACCCAGCCCGACCGCTTCGACAACGAGACCCTTGGCAAGGTGTTGAAGGAGGGCAAGGCACCCCTCGTCCTCTTCCAATCGATGCTCGCCGCCGAGCAACGACGCCTCGGACTCGCCGAAGGCGAGAAGCCTGGTACCGACCTGCTCGCCGCCATCCAGGCCGCGGGCGAGGCCAACAAGGAGGTCGCCTTGGTCGACCGTGACATCCAGACCACCCTGCGCCGCGCCTGGCGCAAAATGGGATTCCGCGAAAAGGCCCGGGTCATGTCGGCCCTGCTCTTTCCCGACGACGAGGAGATCGAGGACATCCAGGTCGAAGACCTGCTGAAGAATACCGACCTGATCACCGAATTGATGACCGAACTCAAGGCCGCTGCGCCGGCAGCAGGTGAGGTGCTC
>CAVOCV010000142.1:0-4367 GCA_963694325.1 Candidatus Thalassarchaeaceae archaeon
GACGGTGCCATCCGGGGCGGTGATGACCATGTCGAGATTATTCTGAAGTTGGGTTGTCGCCCAGGTCGAACCGGGGTAATCCGACCATGCGAGCACCGCCTTGAAGGGGGTGTTCGAGCGGCTGAGATTGAAAGAATACTGACGGGTTTGTCCACTTCGCATGGAGTTGCGATCGTCGACCCAGATGCCGGTATCCGTGCCCGGAATCAGAGAATTTGCCAGATTGACCCGTCCCCAACCCTCGTCCATGTTGGGGATGTCGCGTGTGCCGGTATCCTCCGCGCCGAGAATCAGCATGGCCTTGATCAGGGCGCCTTGTGGAGCGGGCCTTCCAGCCACCTCCATCAGGTATTCGCGGATGAGCAGGCTTGCACCGGCTGCATTGGGTGCAGCCATCGAGGTGCCCGAATATTCGAGATACCAGGTGTTGGTCCAGGTCGCTGTGCTGACATCACCCGCATCCTGACTTCGGCAGGACCGGACCCAAGAGCCCGGAGCGGTGAGATCGGGTTTGATGCGACCGTCGTCGGTCGGGCCACGACTGCTGCTCTGGGACAGCGTGGCCGGTGCGCCACCGCCCCGATTGTGGTGATTGCCGACGGCGATGACGTTCTTGGCGGTGGCGGGCGGTGTGATGGTGTCCGAATCCGACCCATCATTTCCAGCCGAGACCAACACCAGCATGCCATCGTAGGACCAGAATTGGTCGTAGAGATTGGTGCGACTATCGGCATCTTCGCTGCTCGTCGTGTACTCGCCATAGTAGCCGTTGGCACCCCAAGAATTGGTGTGGATGTGTGAATTGCCTTCGTAGGCCTTTCGGATCAGGGTGTCCATGCTGACCCCGCCGAAATTTCCGCTGCTGTCATCTTCCATGGCTTGGAATCGCAATGTCGCCTGCGGTGCGATGCCGGCATAGCCACCTCGACTTCCATTGCCGAGTACGGTGCAAGCGACGTGTGTGCCATGCCCAGAGTGCATATCTTCGGAGGAGGTGTCTCCCCAGATGACGGACTCGACATGCTGGATGCGGCCGTTGAAGTCACCATGGTCCCGATCGATGCCCGAATCTGCGACGGTAATCGATTGACCGCTGCCATTCAGATCGATGGTGAAGAAATTCGAGACATCATCTGCCCGCATGTGACCGATGGCGATGTCGTTGTGGGGACGGAACACCGGTTCGAGCGTCAACCAGCCCAGGGCGGGCTCGGCCGCAGCGGTCGCGACGTCGGCCAATGCGAGTACACCGTGATGGCGACCGGTATCGATCGGACGATGATTGGTCAACAGGTCCGCTGCGGTGCGATCGAGATCCCCGGTGAGGCTGGCCAATCGAACGTGGTCCTGGGGGGTGCCGAGATCGGCCAGACGCCAACCGGCCATCAGGACAGCCGTGGCGGGAATCAGGTCGGGGTCCAGATCGGCAGCAATCTCGAACATGTCTCGGACCTGTGCATCGACGACGAAGGCCAAGGGCAGGGCGTGCACGGCGACGACGCCGTCGATCTCCGCCGCGGCGGCCAGCGCATCTGGATGGCCTTGGAGCAGGAATCCCGAGGGTGGGATGTGGGCGCGAACCTCGACTCCACGCAGTGCGGTCAGGGCGACGCGGGCCTCCCACAGGCCCATCTGGCCATCGATAAGAACCAGCGCGATATCCTCGCGAACCTCGGCGAGGACCGCGGGCACCTCGACATCTGATTGCAGTCCATCGGCAGTGAAGATACCGAGATGGGTTTCGGCCGTGGTGGGACGTACCATCTCTTCACCATCCCACGATGCGGAGGGGTGGGCATCGCCGATGCTATCGGGGTCCGGCGTCAGACGGAGGCGCTCGATCTGATCGACGGCATCCTCGACCGTGGCCTCGTCGGAATCAAGGTGGAGAGCCGCAAAAGGCGAGGCGCTCGAGAGCAGGAGAACCGTGAGGATCCAGAACGGGATTCGGGAAGGCATGCGCTGTCCTCAACCCTGTCGGTCTCCGAGACCGCTTTCTATCTTCCCTGCTCTCGTCGACACCTATGGTGTCGTTTACAACCAGTTTCGGTCGGCTTCGAGGTTGTGGGTTTCAAACGTCCATTCGCCGACATCCATGCCCCATGACTGGGCTTCAACGGCCCCGTCATAGTTGTCGTAATCCAGGGTGACTTCGAGTCGATAGACATCCCAATTCGAGACCCCGGTGATGATTAATTCAAGATCGTCGCCGGCGATCGAGGTATGGGCTGGAATCGTGTCTTTGGTGAAACGGGTGGAATTTAGCAGGTTGCCATCTGCATCGCTGAAGGTAACCTCGACCTCGACTGCAGCGATCGGGCGGCTGCCGTAATTGTGCACCTGCACCAACACGACATGGCCAGGGCCGCCCTGCTTGTAGACGACCTCGACGGTAACTGCATCACGCGGCACGACCCAGAATCCGAGCGCGAAGATGCTGAACATCAATGCGGCCATGAAGACCGAGGCGAGCACGACGCGCATCGGCGTGATTTGGCTGGCGACCAATCGCGCCTTTTCCAGGGCGCGTTCCGCCATCTCGCGCTCCTCAGCGGTGGCCTCGTAGCTCTCTTCCACACGTGGGCGTTTGGTCATCTGTTTGATCCGGTCGGTCAATGAGAGTGGCCCAGCATCCGCCGCTTCCAAATCTGGGTTTTCGGGGTCTCCCACCAGGGAGTACATGCCCTCGATCTCATCTTCGGCCATGTTCAATCCCCCACCAGTGTGGCCACCCCCGTGGCGAGAGCGCTGGTCAGCGGCTCGGGCATCAGGTAGTGTGTGGTCTCGCCCTCGAAGCCCATCAGGTTGAGCAGAGAAAGGTCGGCGGCCAGCCCATTGATGCCGACCGTGGTGCCAGTCGGGATGCCGCCGGTGGACTGGGCATCGATGAGCACAGCCCGTCCATCGACCACGGTGCCGCCCACCTCGATGTCGACCCGCGCATTGGCGATGATTCGACCGCCGCGCACATCGTCGATTTCGATGATCGGATAGGGGCCGATGGTCCGAAGGTGAATCGTTGCACTCTTGAGGTTCTCACCCGCGGCCTCCAACTGGTCAAGCCAGACCCCGGGTTGGGCTGGCACGTTGCTCTGGCGCAGATACAATCGGCCGATGCCGTCGTCATTGCTGCGCACCCGCAACCCATAATCCGAGGTCGGTTCGATGCTCATGTGGCTGGCGATGTTTTCGGCCAGCAAGAGGGAGTCGCCACGAACCTCGACCGCCCGACCGGTGGTCGAGATGAACAGATCCATCCCTGCACCCGAGGAAGAATACGACAGCGTAGACATGCCCTGGAAGGACAATGGCTGGGTGATGTCAAACACGGCGGAGGGTGCGGTCGAGAGATTCATCTGACTGGGCAATTCGTGTAGGAATACCGTCGCAGGCCACCATTTACCGGCGCTGAAACGGTTCATCTGCAACATCAGAGAATCAATCGAAAGACCCGTGTTCTGGGGGTCCTCCGCCTCCATGCCGACCGAGACAGTCGACCCGAGTGATGCCGTCATGTCCAATTGTTTGGGAATCTTTTGCAGCAGCAATTCGTACCGTGTGGATTGAGTACGATCGAGCAATGTGGCATGAACCGCATCGATCTCGACGCTCATCTGATAATTCGAGAATACGGAGAGTTGTGGGACGACCGGACGATAATCGGTCGATATCTGGGTCTCCATGGACAGGTCGGTCGCCTCGCCCGGCTCAAAACCGAGCATCATCAATTGTAGATCTCGCCCGTTGTAGCCGTTCACCTCGATCATGAATTCCGAATTCGCCGGAATCCATCCCTCCAATTCGACGCCGATATCCCAACGGTCGGTGACGTTGAGATTCTGGTAAGAGATTGAGAGGTCGATCGTCGGGGCGAGGTCCGGCAGCCAAACGCGTGCGCGAAATGCCGTGTGATTGTCCTCGGCCAGGCCCGCTTCCATCGAGATGCCGTGCAGCCATTCGGGTTCATCGAGAGCCATTCTCCCCTGCTGTGCATCGACGACCAGATCAAAGCCCTGATCCGCGGTCAATTCAATGCCGAAAGAGAAATCGGAGCGTTGGTCGTCGATGGCGCCACCCGTGACACTGGTCACCACCTCGCCGAGCATGCCGTTGACACTCTGACCGAAGTCGGTGAATCCGGAGAGGAAGAAGGCGATGCCCGCCAAGCCCTCGTCGGTGGTGAATTCGGGCACTTCGAGTGAACTCGCCTCGCCGACCCCACCCTGAGGAACCTGTAGAGCCAAGGTGGAGGGCATCGGGTCGATCAACACGTAGGCGGTCAGCCCGTCGGCGGGTGAATCGTGCAAGGTCTGGTCCATGATGACCGCGTGGAATGGCGCATCACCCGGGCCGACAAGGAATCCTTC
>CAVOCV010000143.1:0-4321 GCA_963694325.1 Candidatus Thalassarchaeaceae archaeon
AGTGCAGGACTGTCGAGGACATGCTCATCCTGCACCTGATCATCGATGTTCGCGATGCCATGGGGGCCAATGCGGTCAACACCATGGCCGAGCGTGTCGCACCGCGCATCGAGGCGCTCACCGGCGGCCGTGTGCTCCTGCGCATCCTCTCGAATCTGGCCACAGAACGTCTGGCGAGGGCCTCCGTGCGCATCTCACCCGATGCAATTGGTGGCGAGGACGTCATCGCCGGCATCCTCGATGCAGCTCGCTTCGCCGATGTTGACCCACATCGAGCAGCGACCCACAACAAGGGCATCATGAACGCCATCTCAGCCATCGGACTGGCCTGTGGACAGGATTGGCGGGCCATCGAGGCCGGTGCGCACGCCTTTGCAGCCCACACAGGTCGCTATCGCTCGATGAGCACCTGGACGGTGGATGATGAGGGCTGGCTATGTGGCAGCATCGAGATTCCACTCGCTGTGGGCATCGTCGGTGGCGCCTCCAAGGTCCACCCGGTCGCCCGTGCCAATCTCGAGATCCTCGGCGCCGACAGCGCCCAGCAACTCGCCGGCATCATGGCGAGTGCGGGATTGGCTCAGAATCTCGGCGCCATGCGTGCACTCGCGACCAGCGGCATCCAGGCAGGACACATGAAACTCCACCTGCGCAACATGGCGGTCTCGGCGGGTGCGGAAGGCGAAGAGATCGAACGCGTCGCCGCAGCGGTCGTCGAATCTGGAGAACCGGTGACCCAGACCGCGGTGGCCGCAGCCCTCACTCAGATTCGTCAACCGTGATGATCTCGGCCGAATCCTCGTCCCAATCCTCGGCGATCGGCACCTCGGGTGCCTCTTGAATCTCGCCGGCCTCACCATCGCCAAGACTGGCGGCCAATTCGGTGCCCGTCAGCCCCATCGATGAAGCCTGTTCACGGAACCAGGTGCGAACCTTTCTGGAATCGGCATGGGGACAGCCGAAATACTCGGCAAATCGGCGGGTTGTGGTCAATCGACGAGATAGGCCCTCTCGTCGACGGTTGATCAGACCCAGATGGGCGAGGTCGCGAACGTGGTCGTAGGCGCGCTGACCGAGCATCTCGACCAATTGACTCTGCGCCATCGGCTGGTGGTAGGCGATCAGGGCCGCCGTCGGCAGCACCCGCTTCGGGATGTCGGTACGGAAGGAGGAGGGGATGTGATTGGCCAAGGCTGGCTTGACCTCCATCACCCAACGGCCGGAGACATCGGTCAGTTGCAAGGCCCCACCGGGACGTCGCTTCATCGTGTGTTGTAGGGCTTCGAGATGGGCCGTGACCTCGCCGGGCGTCGCTTCGATGGACGTGGCCAACTCTTCGACTGAAAGGGAGCGGCCGGCCCCGAATAGGGTGGCTTCGAGCAGGGTGCGAAGATCGACCTCACTCATCGAATTCACCCCCGGGTCTGACCTCGGCCTTGGCGATTTCAAAGGAAGCCAGGTCAGGCCACTTGTCCTGCAGGAATATGTCACCGTTGGGCGTTTCCATCTGCCACAGGTCGGTGTATCCTCTGTGGGTGAGGAAGAGTGCGGAGACAAAACCCGTCACCTGCCCTTCTTCCTCGGCCTCTGCGAGGGTCCATCCCTCGGCCTCGGAGTGTTCGGCCATTTTCTTGGCGACGTTTTCGAGCGTGACAGGGGCGCCGTCTGGGCTGGCCGCGCGCATGGCATCCCAGCACCTGCGAATGTCATCCTCGAGGTCCTCCTTGTGGAGGCGGGTCGTCAGATTGGTCATCCAATCCGCCACCTCAGCAGCGTGTTTGACGCGGCTCTTCTCGCGAATTTGGCGCTCCTCGGCCTCCTCCCGGGCATCTTGCAGGGAGAGAAGCAATTCGGCGAGGGTGACCGGCCGGCCCTCCTCACGCTTGACGCGCCCGTCGAGCAATGTCGGTAGGGCTGCGGTCGATTGGCCGGTGATGATGCCAACGCTGAAGTTGTACTCCTCCTCCTCGAAGGTGGTTTGCCAGCCCTCCATGGCCCAAGGGTCGTCCTCCCACTCATCCTCGGCCCGCTCGGCTCGGTCCAGCAGACTGATCGCCTGACCGTGCAGAACACGCCAGGCCATTCGAATCAGGCGTCCACAGGTGGGGAGGTCGATGTTTTCGGCATCCTTGAGGCGTTGGTTGAACTGTTCAATGAAAACGGAAAGGTCGACATCCCAGGGGTCAAGGCTGGCATCGTTGAACATCTGGAAAACCATCGCGACCGAACGGTCGAAGGGGTCGATCAGGCTCTGATGCTCGGCACTTTCCAAGTCTGCGATCTCGACCAGGCGCTCGATGTAGCGGTGCTGGTCGAGGTCGGCGTCGTCCTGCTCACCGAGCAGTTGCCGAACGATGTCGGCCTGCATGTCACGGGTTTCGAGAACGGACATCGGAATCACTCCTCTGCCTCTTCTGGAACCTCAATGTCGATTTCGATTTCGACCTCTGTCTCGGATTCGCCCTCTTCGGCAGTGGCCGTATCGACCTTCTCCTGCCACTCGTTGCGCTCATCCATGTCCTCTTTGTCATCCGCGGCGCGGTCGGCCAGAGAGACGATGCTGATGTCGGGTCCCTCTTGGCCTTCGGCTTCGGTTTCGGATTCGGATTCGGAGTCACTGTCGAGCAGTGTGCCACCGAGGCTTGTCGGTGCAGAGAGTTCCTCGGGTGCCTTGGCCATCTTTGTGGGGTCGGGCAGGTCCTTGGTCTGGTTCAATTTCTTCTTGAGGATCTCCTGGGCGGCTTCGAGTTCGGCGTGGGCGGCATCGCCAACCTCGACTGCCTGTTCGCGGTCGAAGTCGGTGATGCGGCGGCTGCAACCGTCGCCAGCGTGGGTGATGCCGATGTGGTGGTCCGCCATCTGCAGGCTGACCTTGCGCAGTGTGACCATGATGAACTGGGCGCGCTGACTGCGCAGGCGGCACAACTTGGCGATGTGCTCGGCATTGTAGGCGTCGAGGTTCTGGTCGACCTCGTCGAAGTAGTAGAAGGGGCTCGGGTCGTAGTCCTGGATCGCGAAGATCAGGGCCAGGGCCGCCATCGACTTCTCTCCGCCCGAGAGCAGGGCGAGTTTGCTCTTGCTCGACTTGCCCTGCGGTTGGCACCACATTTCGAGTCCAGCGGTGAAGGGTTCCTTCGGGTTCTCCAGGCGCAGTTCGGCATTGCCGCCGTCCGAGAGTCGCTTGTAGACCCGCTTGAAGTTCTCTGAGACCATCGCCAGCACTGTCGTCAGGCGCTGCTTTCGCTCGCCCTCCAAATTCTCTGCGAGTTCGATGAGGTCGATGCGTCGGGTGCGCAGTTTCTTGGCGTCATCCGTGATGCGTCCGAGGCGATCTTCAGCCTCGTCATATTGCTCGATGGAGAGCATGTTGACATCGCCGAGATTGGAGATGCGGCGCTCGATGTTGCGGACGCTCACCTCGGCGTCACCGATGCTCGGCAGGTCGACTTCGACAGCGATGGGCTCGATGTTCTGAGCCGCCATCTCATCGGCCAATTCCTCGAGTAAGCGTCGCTTGGTATCGATCTCTTTGGACAGGTCGTCGCAGCGGTTGCGCAGCGTCTCACGCTGGGCGGAGTGCTGCTCGAGCGCGGCCTTGAGTCCAGCCCGCTCCTCGACCAATCCCTTGGCGCGTTCATTGAGTTCGCGGTGTTCTTCAGCGACCTGATCATGCGCTTCGGAGACGGTCTCGAGTTCAGCCGACAAGGTTTCGATCTCTGCGGTCAACTCGGTAATCCGTGTCGTCGACTTGTCGATGGTCGTCGTGTGTTCCACCGTGCGGCGCTCGATGTCGCTGACATTCCGCTGCAATAGTTCGGTGTTGGCATTGCCACTGGCGAGTTTGCCCTCAGCTTCGAACTTCGCTGCCATCGCGTCATTGCGCAATGTCTCGCAACCACGCAGGCGTTCTGAGAGATGCTCGGGCGAGGAGGAAAGCAGGGCATCGGAGGCGGACTGCCGGTTGGCCACCGCCGTGTCGTGCGCCTCTTGAGCCGCATCGGCCCGGGCCTGGGTATTGCTGTGGAGATTTTTCGACTCGGTGAGTTGGGCATTCGCCACCTTGAGTTTGTCCTCGGATGAGGTGAAGGCGGTCGAGGCTCGCTTCATGTCATCCTGCCAAGCGCGCAGACGCAGAGATGAATCATCGCCACCCAGACTGTTGAGGCGCTCACGCAACCGGTGCGCATTGCCACGGGATTCCAGAAGAGCGGCATTGACGGTATCAGAGACGAGTTCGAGGCGTCGCAATTCCCCTTCGGCCTCGGCGACCGCGGACATGCCCGCGATGTTGCCGCCGAATTGGGGGCGTCGGCCGCGTACA
>CAVOCV010000144.1:0-4318 GCA_963694325.1 Candidatus Thalassarchaeaceae archaeon
CTCTCACTTCTCCGATCCCGAGGGAGGGGATATTCTGGTGGATTTGGTGACGCCGATCGAAGGCTTGACCTTCGCTTGGTTCGGATCCGCTGTATCGATGACACCGGACCGCAACTGGTACGGTTCGGTCGAGGTCGAATTGTTCGTCGGCGATGGGCAGAGCACGCCCTTGCGGGTGACCTTTGACCTCGATGTCGCCTCGGTCAACGATGCGCCGATCATCAACAATACACCGATCCAGATTTTTGAGGATACCCCTGTTGAAATCCCACTCGAACAACTGGTGTGGGACGAGGACGGCGATGCTGTGACCTTGGAGGTCAGCGGCGGTGATGGCAACATGACCGTGATGGTGCTCAATCAGAAGCTGAGAATCACCCCACCCTCGAATTGGTACGGGCATTCCAGCGGCTGGATGCTGACGGCGAAGAGTGGGAGTGATGTCGTCACACTCGGTATCGGGTTCGATGTCATTTCTGTCGACGATGAAGCTCACTTCGCCTGGGGCGAGGGCAAGGATGTCGGCGGCGGGGTCTGGCGTTTCGTCTACTCCGTGGTCGACGAGGACGGCGAACTGCCGTGGGATGTGCGCTACCGTTGGGATGATGATGTGGATTGGCGTGAACAATCGACTCCATGTCAAACTTGGTCGACCTCGAATTGGGAATGTGAACTGCAAATCTCCACCGTCCACCTATTGCCCGGTGCCCACCGTTTGACGGTCGCCATCGCCGATGGGGAAAACTGGTCGGATGCGAAGGAATACCAAATTCAAGTTGCCTCAGCCGTTGGAGAGGGCGATGATCCAAAGCCACCACCCCTCACACAACCGAACGCAGGCGGGGATGAGCCCTTCTCGATCTGGGTCGTATTGGGCATCACCGCGATCGCGATCGCTGCCATCATCGGCATCGGTATGTTTGTGATGATGTCTCGAGAGGACAACTTCCTTGAATTGCCAGAGGCAGAGTCAGAGTCGGTCAACCACGAGGGTGGTCTCCTCGGCCGCGTCGAGCAGCGCTGATCACAGCGGGATGTTGCCGTGCTTGCGCGGCGGTTGCCATACACGCTTGGAGAGCAGGGGTCGCAGCGCCCGGATCAATCGTACCCGGGTTTCGTTCGGTTCGATGACATCGTCGAGCCAACCGTTGCGGGCCGCGACATAAGGGTCGCCAAATTTGGCCTTGTAATCGGCGACCAATTTGACATGCTCCGCCTCGGGATTTTCCGCTGCTTTCAACTCGCGTCGATGGATGATGTTGACCGCGCCGGCCGCCCCCATGACGGCCAATTCTCCGGTTGGCCAAGCGACGTTGTAATCCGATTCCAGATGTTTGCATGACATCGCGAGATAGGCGCCGCCGTAGGCCTTCCGAGTGACGACGGTCATCATCGGTACGGTCGCTTCTGCATAGGCGTAGAGCATCTTGGCGCCATGACGGATGATGCCACCCCATTCCTGCACGGTCCCGGGCAGGAAGCCGGGCACATCGACCATCGTCAACAGGGGGATATTGAAGGCATCACAGGTGCGAATGAACCGCGCCGCCTTGATGCTCGCGTCGATGTCCAGACAGCCGGCGAGCACCTTGGGCTGATTGGCGATGACACCGATGGGTTGTCCCCCAAGCCGCGCGAGCCCAACGACGATGTTGTCGGCGTACATCGGGAATAGTTCGACGAAGTGGCCATCATCGGCGATCGCCTTGACCGCTTTGACCATGTCATAGGGACGGTTGCTATCATCGGGGACCAATTCGGTCAGCTCTGGACAATCCCGGTCGTGCGGATCTCCTGAATCGAGCACGGGCGGGCTGGCCCCACAATGGTCGGGGAAGAAGGAGAGCAATTCGATCGCGATTTCCATCGCGTCGTGTTCATCGGTGGCTGTCAGGCAGCAGATGCCCGATCGTGACGCGTGCATCTGCGCACCCCCAACCTCCTCGTTCGTCATCTCTCCCGAGGCGGTTTCCTCGGTTTCCAATGGGCTGGAGAGGAAGAGTTGGCCATGGTCCTCTCCGAGGACGACGAAATCGGCGAGACCCGCGGCCAGGGCCGAGGCACCCACGACCGGGCCGAGGACCAGACTGATCATTGGCAAGCGGCCCGAACAGGCGACGAGACGGTCGAGCATCTCTCCGGTCGCAGCCAGAGCGTGGACGCCATCGTGTGCGCGTTGCCCACCTCCATCCCAGATGCAGATCAAGGGCAATCGGGCCCGCTCGGCCATCTCGATGATTTTGACGATCTTCCGCGCGTGCATTTCACCCATCGAGCCACCGAAGACTGTGAAGTCCTGACTGAAACAGAATACCCGGCGTCCATCGATGCTGCCGTGGCCGGCGATCACGCCATCGCCGAACTGCGGATGCATGTGCAGATTGTTGTCGTGATTGCGATGGGAGACGAGGGCGTCAATTTCGATGAATGAATCCACATCGAGCAGGGCATCGATGCGCTCCTTCGCCGTGCCCCTTCCGGATGCTCGAAGTGCCTCGAGACGGGCCCTGCCACCACCGGATCGGGCTTGGGACCGACGCCATGCGAGGTCCTCCGCCCGGTCCTCCATGACGCTCTCCATTGGAGAGCGGTCCTTGATGAAAACGGTCCTCAGTTCCTGTGAACTTTCCAATTGGTAAATCAATTCTTCAATTGGTTATTGAAGCAGGATTCTCCCCGCAGAGATCCGTTGCCCAACCGCTGGCGACATCGGCGCCGGTGGAGAGGAGGAAGTGGAGTTTGACCAACGCTGCATCCGGGCTGGTCGATGCGTGATTGCCGATGATTCCGAACTCTTGCTGGTTCCGTCCCTTGCTGTAGACATCCATGTGCACCGGTCCGTGGATGCATTGGGTCACCATGACGGCGACCCCACCGTTTGCACAGTAGGCCTGGACCGCCTCACTGACCGCGGTATTCTCGGGGCTGTCCTCGTTTGAATCCTCGATGGGAAGATGGCCGAGTCCCGTGCCGTGGAATAGAACGGCATCGTATTGTGCAGCGAGACCGATTTGATCGGCGAATAGATGGGCGCCGGCCATCAATTGGAGGATGCGTTTCGTGTCATCGAATGCGGCGGGTCGACCAGCGACGGGGCGCGTCGGGGGCAAGGACTTGGCATCGATGGTGCAACGTCCGTCTCGGCCAACGTGGATCGTGCCCAATGGTTCGGCATTGATGCACTGGAATGTGCCCCGTCGACTAGAGTGGAATTTACGCACCGCACAGCCCGGTAGCACCGCACATGTGCCATCATCCGTGCCCGCGTGCATGATGATGACGCTGGCGTCGCCATTCTCGCCGGTTGGCGCCGGTCCATGGGCGGCCCAATGGACCGCTGCGAGCAAATTCTCTGTGCCATCCGTCGAGCCGCGATCGCTGCTGCGCTGGCTGCCGGTGAAGACGATTCGACCCGGTGGTCGCTCGCCATTCCCCGCCCAGGCGAAGGCGGCGGCGGCGGCGGAGAAATGCATGGTGTCAGTGCCATGGGTGATGACCACGCCGGCCGCGCCGCAGTCAAAGGCTTCTGCGGTGACCTCCATCATCGCATTCCAATGGCGGGCACGGATGTCATCGGACCACATGTTGCCGAGTTTACGCGTGCGAATGCGGGCGAGATTGGCCAGTTCGGGCACGGCATCGAGTAGTTCCTCCGGCTCGAATCGGGCCGCGACCGCGCCGGTCACATAGTCGACTTTCGACGCGATGGTTCCTCCGGTATGGATGATCCAGACCTCGGGCAGGGATGCATCCTCGGCCGAGACAGGATTCAGTGCCTCGGTCGTTGCCAACTCAGTCGACAAGATCTCCATGTCTGAGACGTGTTCGAGCATGAAAGTGACATTGTATCCATTGTCGAGTTTGACCGTCACACCGGCGGTCGCCGCGGGTGCGAGGAGGATGCCCTCGTGGCAGACCGCACCCTCTGGCGTCGCGGCGCTGAATCGCACCCTGTCACCCGCATTTGGTGCTCCCATGGCACCACCGGGCCGCGGGCATCCCATCAACCGAACGGTCCGTTCGGATGGATATGCTCATATCCGCCTCGTCGGTCGACCGGTCGCCCAAGCCGGGGTGGCGTAGTTGGTGGCGCGTCGGACTCATAATCCGAAGGTCAGGGGTTCGAGCCCCCTTCCCGGCACTTTGAACGCGATGAATCGGTACCGTGCCGGGCAGGTTTCCCGAACTTCGAACAGTGCTGATTCTGACTGTTTATTCGAGGACATTGGTGCGTTTCAGTGATTCTTTTTGATGGACTGAATCGCACCAGCCATATTCGATCCCCAGTTGTTCGGGCCGAACGCATGATAGGCGGATT
>CAVOCV010000145.1:0-4276 GCA_963694325.1 Candidatus Thalassarchaeaceae archaeon
ATAGACTCGCAATAATCAGGAATGCAACAATGGGAATGGCTCGGATTTCGACCGGGATTACCGTCCCAGCATAGTCACTGATGAGTCGGTTCGACATGAAAGCTGGAACATTCACTGCCCACTCTGGGAAAATATAAAGATTGTAGACGTGATCCATCAGGGCGACGGCATAGGACAGAATTAACACGCCATAGAATAAATCGATCACCCGAATAATTCGAGGAATGATGAATTTCCGCTGGAAAGTTGATTTCCCAAAGGAGGCGGGAAGAGATTCGACTTCAGGTTCATCATCAACTTCCGATTCGTCGATGACGTGATCGACCTCGGGGGCGGGCTTCGTGTCCGTATCCTCCTCGGTGGCCTCCGGTGGATCGAATGTCGGAGACTCTGAAATTTCGAGGTGCGCGGCGGCTGCCGCCATCGCCTCCGCCTCTTGTGCGGCTGCTTTTGCCCGCTCCTCCCGCTCTTGCCTGCGCTCACCGATCCAGATTCTGGTGTTGAGGTATCGGAGTTTGGCCCAGAGTTTGAGATCGATCCACGTGCCGACCACCCACCGCTTGATTCGCTCGATTGAATCGTCTTCGTCGGTGATGTACATGTCGGAATCCAACATGAGGCTGGGGTCCTCTTCCGGGTCCCCCGGCACCTCGGATTCATCCCCTGACATGGCCAAGCCTCGGATGTCCGGTATGCTTGGGGATTGAAATTGCTTCCCCCTAGGTAGGCACAACACTATTCAGGGTTCACCCTGAGTCGCAAGCGATGCGAATCACGCCGTCCAGCGTTGCGATTCTGGTCGCCGTCGCCCTGATGGTCGGCGGCGTGATGATCTGGTGGGAATATTTCGCGCCCGATGAGAACGATGAGCACAATCGGGCGGAGGTCCTCGGCATCGGGATCCATCCCGACGTCGGTTGCGGCGCGGCGGTGATCGGCTTGATCCTGGTCCCGGTCTCGCTGGTGATGTCAATCATCGAAGGTCGGGTCAAAGAACCGGAAGAACTGCCAGAGAGTTGGCCCTGAGGTGGGCGAGCTGGATTCCGCGGTGGCTGGTCGTCGGGCGCTCCGCGCCCTGTTGGTGTGCGTGTTGTTGTCGATGGCCTGGAATGGCACGTGGTTCACCGTTGAGGGTGAGGGCGTCTATGTCGAAGGCTTGGAGCGCGAGCCGACGATTTGGGTCAATTACACGGTCGATGCGAGCGAGGAGGTCATCGAGATGGAGATTACCAATGCGACGCCCTTGTTGCACTACATGAATCAGCGAGAATCGATTACTGAGCCAACGCCCATGGAGAGCCGTTGCGAGACGGGTTGCGTGGACCGAACCCGGGATGTGTTGGCGCTGACATTCGCGCTGCTGGTTCTGTTGCAAGTGCTGTCGATTTTCAATCCGAATCGGAGTTTGAACTGGGCCTCGAGTGGGGCGATGGTCTCGGCTGGCTTGTTGCTGATGATCTTGATTCCAATCGCGTCCTTCGCGGACTTTGGGACCGATGGTGAGGACTCCACGGGTGGTGGCTTCACCTCGGGGGACCGTGATGCTGCGCTGGCTTCGGAATTTGCCCATCACGAGACATCGAGTGAACTCGACCTGACGTTGGATGGGCTCGAGGTCGAATTTCGTTCTGCTGGATATGACCTCGGTCTGATCGCTGAAGAGAATCGAAGCGCTGCGGCCGAGACGCCGCCGGCGGATGATGATGCGTGGATCGCCTTTGAGGGCCGCATGACGGCCTCATGGGGCGACGGCATCCTGCCATTCCTGTGCGTGCCGCTGGTGTGGTGGATGCTGCGCGAGCCTTCAGAGGACGAAGGCGCGGACCAGCAGCCAAGCCCAGAAGAATCCGAGGCAGAAGAGTGAGACGACCCACGGCCGGAATCGGCGGCGGATCGAGTTCTTGCCGAGCATCTCATTGGCGTGCAGGATGCGGCCGATGACGTAGATTGAGGCGATGGCGATCAGGATGGCGTCGACGCTGTCCAGCGCGATTGCCGTGATGCAGCCGGCGTAGAAGATGACGGGGTTCTCGAAGAGATTCAGGAGCAGCTCGTCGGCGGCTTTGACGTGATGTGTTGCTTCGCCGACAGATTTCGTCTTGAAGTAGAGCGGGTCCATCTCATTATTTCGTACCGCTGAGACTCTTCGATTCCAAGTGATGCGATACGTGAAGAGGGTCATGGCGACCTGAATCGCCATCGGGATGAGCATCCATTTTGCGTCGAGAATTTCCATCAGCATCAATCCGAAAGCCAGTGCGTCAACTTGTCGACGATCCTCTCACGGAATGTCAGGAGATGCAGACGCGGTCCATTCATCGAGACAGAGATGACCGCGCCGCGGGTGAAATGGGTCTCGTCCCAACCATCGCTGACGACGTAGCCGCGGTGCATGTCGCTGGTCATGAGGGTGGCTTGGTCGGTCCATGCCGTGTATTCGCCGGGCAGCTTTCGTTCGCTGCGTGGCAATTCTCGGGAGACGAAGAGGTAGTGGTCCTCGGCCTCATTTCGGGGGAAGGTTGTGCCCTCTATGTTGGCGATGTGACGGAACCATGCGCCTTGGCCGACGAAGGTCGAGAAGAGGCAGCCGCTGCTGCGCTGGGTGATGTCGAGGGTTGGATTGGTCGTGTCCGCTTCGCGCTGCAGTCGGTAGCGGCTCGGCTGGTATTGGTGGGTATTGGAGATGAGTAGGTCGTTGAGAGCCGGGTCGCATTTGATTCGGTTTCCGGATGTGGTGACGATCTCTGCCTGCAGGCGCGGCAGGTCATTGTCGATGGCGCCACCGTCGAGGGCGACGACGACATCGGCGGCGAAGTTGTCGGGATCGCTTCCCATGAAGAAGCCGTAGGAGCCATCGGGGTCGTCGCGCATCGGGTGTGAATTGACGCCCATCACAGGCGTGTCGGCGCCGACGTTGTGGGCGATGCTCGTCAGGGTGCCATCGCCGCCGACGACGATGACCAGATCTCTACCGATGAAGTCCGAATGGCGGACCTTCTCGCGCGCGGTGAACTCGACGCGGATGCCGCGCTCGGCGACCAATGCGGACAGGTCCGCCTCGATGCGGACCATGGCGCGGTCATGGACCGCTTCGAAATTCTTCTTGTAGACCACGAGAATGTCAGCGGACAAGGGCACCCCTCCTCTAGAAACGCCGTGGTGCGCCTCCCTTAAATGGTCCATGCCGGTGGTTGAAGGCGATGTCTGGGGCAGAAGAGGTGCTCGAAGATGGTCGTGAGCGCCTGCCGCCCGGCCAGTTCCTGACCTCTCGATTTCCTGTCCTCACCTATGGTTCGACGCCCGATGTTGAGCTCAAAGGATGGAATTTTCGCGTCTTTGGCCACGGATTGTCCGAGGGGATCGTCTGGTCGATGGATGATTTTCTCGCATTGGGCAATCACGAGACGATGCGCGATTTTCATTGTGTGACAACTTGGTCTCGCTATGACAACACCTGGAAGGGTGTGCCGATCGGTGCGGTCTGGGAGAAGATCGCGCCCCACCTTTCGGAAGAGGTGGGGGCGGTCATGCTGCACTGCACCTGCGGCTATACGACCAATCTGCTGATCGAGGATTTCTTGGCCGCGGACAATCTGTTCGCCTCCCATCACGATGGGGCGCCCTTGACCGCGGACCACGGTGGACCGCTGCGCTTCGTCTGTCATCACCTGTATGCGTGGAAGTCCGCCAAGTGGGTGAATGCGGTCGAGTTGTTGTCCGTGGATGAGCGCGGCTTCTGGGAGCGCAATGGCTACCACAACCGTGGTGACCCGTGGGATGAGGAGCGCTACGCCTACCAAGAGACGGCCTGAAGCACGAACAGGGCGGCGAGGAGCAGCAGGGCGACCGATGAGAGTCGGATGGCCCAGAGCAGGCCTTTCTCGGTGAGGAGTCCCTTTGAGCGGTCGAGGGTGACCGCGAAGAGGATCTTGACGCCGATCAGCAGGGTGAGGAAACCGATGATGAATCCAAAGGGCATCAATGGCGCCTGATTCCATGCAGCGACCAGAAATGGGGCGCCTGCGAGCGTCCAGAACAGCCACGGGTTGGGATTGAGAAGATTGGTGATGACGCCTCGCTTGAGCGACTCGGGCTCGACCGGCGTGTCCTCATCCCGTTGCAGCGAGGGAGCGGGACTGCGCAGCCCATCGATGCCGAGGTAGGTGAGGAAGGCCGCGCCCGCGAGGTAGAGGATGGTGGCGACGCCAGAGATGCCGGTCGCTGTGTACCACAGCAGGGCGCTCAGGGTGATGATCGGCGCATCTGTGATGAGCGG
>CAVOCV010000146.1:0-4272 GCA_963694325.1 Candidatus Thalassarchaeaceae archaeon
TGTAGTCGGAATCGCGTCGGCGAGGGGTGAATCCCGCCCGGCTGACCGCCTCCTGCAATTCGATTTCGAGCGCACAGGTCTTGTCCGTGCCACTGGCGGAGACGACGTTTTCTTCCATCATGGTCGAGCCGATGTCATCGGCCCCGCCGAAGAGAGCCATCTGGGCGATGTCGAGTCCCATCGTCGGCCAAGAGGCCTGAATGTGATCGATATTGTCGAAGAAGAGGCGGGCGACGGCGACGTGTCGAAGATACTCGGTCGGGCCGGTACCGAGTTCGGTGCGATTGCGGCCTCGGTTGCGCCGCCCGAAGACGTTGTGTTCGAGTTGTACCGGCCAAGCGATGAACGAGGTGAATGTGGCGTAACCCTTCTCGATCGCTTGATCTTGGAGTTCCCGGATGCGCGCCATGTGCTTGACGCGATGGTTCTCGGTCTCCCCGAATCCGATGACATTGGTCGCGCTCGTCGTCAATCCGAGGGATTGGGCTTCGTGCATGACGCGCAACCAGTTGTCGGCGCTGCCCTTCTTGGGCGAGATGTCGAGTCGAACATCATCGACGAGCATCTCGGCACCGCCACCCGGCAAGCCGTGCATGCCCGCTTCTTGCAGCGCTTTCAGGACGTCGAGAGTGCTCAGTTTGCAGACGTCGGCGATGCCTTCAATCTCGATCGGTGAGAAGCAATCCAATGCGATGGTTGGATGCACTTTACTTAGAAATTGAATCAGATCGGTATACCACGATAAGGATAGAAGGGGATTGACACCGCCTTGCATGAGGATGCGGACGCCGTCCACCGCTTCGAGTTCAGTCACTCTGTCTGAGATCTGTTCGTATGTCTGGGTGTATTCCTCAGCATGGCCCGGGGGCCGGTAGAAGGAGCAGAATTGACAGTTGATGGTACAGATGTTGGTGTAGTTGATGTTTCGGTCGATGAGGTAGGTGACCTCGCCGCCGGGATTCATTTGGCTTCTGCGAGATGCGGCGACGGCACGGAGTTGGTTGAAGTCCGCCTGCTCATAGAGTTCGGTCGCCTCTTCGATTGTGAGTCGCGGAGGGGATTCTCCCCGCTGTTCCTCCAAGATTTCCTGCCACATGGGAATGCCTCAGGCGCTGCCGATGAGGGCTTGTATCTCATCGATGGTCTTCGGGCATGTCGCCGTCAGGACAACGGGTCCATCCTCGGTGATGAGCACGTCATCCTCGATGCGGATGCCGATGCCCGCGTAGCGGTCAGGAATGTCAATGTCGTCGCGCCAGGCGCCGAAATAGAGGCCCGGCTCGACGGTGATGACCTGGCCGGGCTGGAAGGCGCGCGGTGCCTTGTCCTCACCGGGACAATAGATGCCGACGTCGTGGACGTCGAGGCCCAACCAATGACCGGTCCCGTGCATGAAAAATTCCCTGAGGAGTTTGAATTTCGCGTCGTCGTCAAGTGATGCTGGGATGACGCCGAGGGCTTCGAGTCCATTCTGCAGGACCTCACAAGCCACCTTGTGTGGTGCATCGTAGTCCGCACCTGCGACGCAGGCTTCGATGGCTTTCTCCTCGGCGGCGAGGACAAGTTCGTAAATCTCTCTCTGTGCGTCTGTGAACTTGCCGTTGACGGGGAAGGTGCGCGTGATGTCACTCGCATAGCCAGCGACCTCACAGCCCGCATCGATGAGGACGAGGTCGCCGTCATTCATCTTCTCAGAATTCTCTCCATAGTGGAGAATGGTCGCATTGTCGCCACAGCCGACGATCGACGGGTAGGCCCAGTGGCTCTGATGGAATAGGAAGCAACCCTCGATGATCGCCTGCAATTGCCATTCGCCCATCTCGGGTGTACATCGGCGCATGGCTTCGATGTGGGCAAGGCTAGCAAGGTCCGCTGCATGCTGCATCTGGGCGATTTCCGCGGCCGACTTGAACAGCCGCATTTCGTCGAGCACGGGCCTTGGGTCGGCCAGCGCGGTCGGGCCGGTCCCGTATCGCTGCCGGGCCCGGCTCTGTTCGGTGAGCGCAGCGTCGACGATGGCGTCGACGGCCGTGTCCAATTCGGTCACGTGGTAGACCGTTTCGCAATCCTTGAGAATCTCGCCGAGCACCGCATCGAGCGTGTCGAGACTATGGCTGGCATCGACCGGCCATTCCAGCGCTCCTTCAACGCCCGGTCGGCGCCCCTCCCAGGTTTCCTTGAGAACATCCCGCGGTTGAACGAAGAGGCTGCATTTCCAACCGCCATTGTGGTGGAAGACCGCAACGCCGCCAGCCTCGGTCCATCCGGTCAGATACATCAGGTAGGAATTGGCCCGGTGCCGGTGATCGACATCCGCACTGCGCGTCGCCGTCGGGTTGTTGACGAAGATGGCGACATCGTATTCTTCGAGGGACTCGGTGAACGTGGCCTGACGTGCGCGCATCTCTGCCGGCCCGATGGGTGCGGGGCAAGGCCCGAGCGCGCCACTGACCGCCTCGTACATGGTGCAGGCCACCGACTCGTGCTTCATGAGGGATTCGCCCGATGATCATAGATCATCGAAGGCGTCTTCGATGTCCTCGGTCTGGTCGATGGGTGCATCCCCTTCCATCACACTCGCCCGTTTCTTCCATTTCGGGATCGGGATGGAGGCCCCTGTGTATCGGCGACTCAGCAGGGTGCCAGCGGCCATCAAACCGGAGAGCATGACGGCGAAGAAGAGCAATTGAGCCCAGACGGGTAGGTCTGAGGATTCACTCGCGCTGGACATCGGATTGGAGTCTGTGCCCTGAATGCCGAATGTGACGGTAATGGAGTCGGTCCGGCCGTCATTATCACGAACGACAAGCATCAGTTCGTGGGTTTGTGAATCGTCTGCCGGGCGTTCGAGTTGGCGGGTCCAGCCCGACATCAGCGGTTCACCATCGAGATGCCAGATGCATTCCAGGCCGCCTTGATCGTTGGCGGTGTCTGTTGATTCACTGCAGTCGAGCCACCACTTCTGGTCGGCGGAGAGGACGACTTGATCGCCGTCCTCAAGACGCATCGAATCGATTTGGAGTGCCGCGGTCGGACCGACATTGGTGATATTGAATGCATGACTGGTCGTATCTGAGAAACCGCCGTCATCCGCGACGGTCAGCGTCAGCGTGTAGTGGCCTGCATCGGTGGCGGGGAACTCGAAGGTGCGCAGGTCTCGGCCACTCTCAATCCAGCGATTGCCGCCTTCGTCCTGCAGCATCCAGAGGAAGACCAGTTCTTCCCGTCCCCAATACTCGTCGCTGCTGCCGCTGCCATCGAAGACCAGCGTGTCCAAGGACTCGTCGACTGCGGTAAGGCCCGAGATGTCGGCGATGGGAGGGTGATTGTCGAGTCCGATCGGTACACAGGCGCTCGGTGAGGTGATCCCATTGGCATCGACTGCACGAACGACCAGACTGTAGACGCCGTCCGCATAGACCGAGGTGTCGATGGGAACCTCGAATTGGCCGTCCTCCAAGACATTGGTCACGTTTGTCCAGGTGAATGTGGCGGGCGGGTCGATGCGGGGCTGCATGCAGGCGATGGCGACCGATGCATCGGCTGAGATGGCCCACTGGACCGTGGGGGCTACCTCCGCGTCATCGAGGGCAACGCCTTCGATGAGCATCGCACCGGAGAGCAATTCGGTCCACAAGGGCCCTTCGACGAGCACCTGAGGCGGCAGGTCGGTGGCCTCGTCAGCCGCGAAGACGATCTGCCAAGCGACCGAACTCTGGCCCGAGGCGTCCATCCCGGTCACCTCGACCACACAGGCGCACGGTGCGTGCCCTGACAGGTCGAGATTCAATGCCCAGGCCCAAGCCGAGCGGGAGGATTCCGAGGCGTGCAACGCCGGTTCGATGCTGTCGTTGAGGTCGCCGGCGGCGACGACGGTGAAACCATCGAAGAGCCGCCAACCGAGGCTGTTCGGCTCATCCTCATCGATGAAGAGGCCCGTCAGGTTGAGATCTCCTTGGACGCTGAGGCCTTGGGCCTGGTCGATGAGTACCATCGGTGGGTCGTCAGGTTCCTGCGCTGAAGCCGGGGGGATGAGCATCAGGAGCATGCAGAGCACGACCGCTCGCACAGTGCTCCTTTGGTCCATTGGATGGAGAGGGGCCCCTCACCTGTTTTCAAGCGTTGTGCGTCCTGAGCGCCCCTACGGGGCGCTTACGAGACCTACTCGAATTGGTCACAGTGTTGACCTTGGCCGGGGAAGCTGGTCGCTTGCCGTGGATTGGTGTACCATTTCTCTTCACATTTGTTGGTGTAGCCGTCCTGATCTGAATC
>CAVOCV010000147.1:0-4210 GCA_963694325.1 Candidatus Thalassarchaeaceae archaeon
AGTTCGAGCTCATTTGGCTGGCCCAGTTCCATCGTATTGCCACAGGTGGTGCAGGTGAAGACCGCGTTGTAGATGCGGGGCATCAATTCGCTCACCTTGGTGACGATGACCTCCGAGGTGACGAAATGCTCGATCTCCTCGCTACTAACATCACGCAATTTACGTTGAGAATCGGGCGGTAGCAATTCGATTCGGATGCGCGGATCGACTTCGTATCCAGACTCGCGGCAGAGCGCGGCGAGCGTCTCATCCGCATGGCGCAGCACCGAGCGCGGATGCTCGAGAACCAACTCGGCGAAGGCGGGATCCCAGGCCCCAAGCTTTTCGAACGGAATAACCAGAGCAGGTGTGTCCGGCCACTGGGCGGCAAGACTCGAAATCTCGTTCGCGCATGTCTCCTGCAAAAAGGACCGCCAACGGGCGGCGGAGTCATGGACCTGAAGCATACATCTTCCTCCTCACAGGGCATCCGCATCGGCTCTCCGAGGCCTTTGAACTTAGTGGAAGGGGAGGTGTCAACCCCTTCATTTCCAGTGGAATCAGAACCCCGCGATGCACTCACTGGGGGCATCCGGCATTTCCGATGGAGGCACGGTTCAATTGGATTTCTAACAACGAGCCGAGGCAATCCCTTTGAACATCTGACCATACGCCGGGCCATGGAGCACACACGTTCTGGCAGTGATATCTTCCTCCGACTCGACCCCGGTGATGAGATTCATGCATCGATTCAGAAGACCTGCAGAATCGAAGGTGTGAGCGGCGCGGCGATCACCAGCGGCATCGGGCGCGTGCGCGATACCGACATCGGTTTCCTCGGTGATGATTCTGTTTACCACCGCATCGTCCTCGAAGACGCGTGTGAACTGCTCAGCATGCAGGGCAATGTCGCCGTCCTCGATGGGGCACCGTTCACCCACATCCACATCGTGCTGTCCGATGATGAACACACTGTTCACGGCGGGCACCTATTCGCAACGACCGTTCACGTCGTCGCTGAAATCCACCTGCGTGTGCTCGAGAAGAATGTGCAGGTGCCGATGACCCGCTGCTCGGTGGCGGGCAGTGAATTCAAGCCGTTGTCTTTCGAGAGTTGATGGCATGCGAGTCCTATTCGCCCACGGGTTCGAGGGGACGCCAGACGGTGGCAAGTCAACCTACATGGCCGAGGTGCTCGGTTGGGAGGTGACCTCGCCTGTGATGAGTGCGAAGGGCTGGAATATCGGGCAGGAGACCCAAGTGCTTCTGGATCTCATCGATGCGAACGAGTACGACATCGTCGCCGGTTCCTCGATGGGGGGTCTCGCCGCGGCCAACGCCAGTGCACTGCGGCCTGACGCGGACTTTTCCCTGCTGTTGATCGCGCCTGCATTTGGTCTCGCCGATCTGTGGCGAACGGGCATGCCTGCAGCACAGATGGACGCGTGGAAAACGACGGGTTCCATCGCCTATCATCACCATGGATTCGGTCATCATATCGAGTTGCCATGGGACTTCATGGAGGCTGCGGATAAGCTGTCCTGGCCCACCCTCAACCATCCAACGGTCATCCTTCATGGGACCGATGATGACGTCGTGCCGATCGAGAACTCACGCAAGGTGCCCGGTGTGGTCGCCCTGCTCGAGATCGAGGATGGGCACCGCATGCAATTGGCGATGCCCCACTTCGCGGCCGCGGCTGCGCTGCTCAGTCGATGATGAGGCCGAGGTCGCTTCGCCACTGGCCGATCTCGCTGAGGGTGCCATCTGCAGCCCACGTGTAGACATCCATGTTGGTGTGGCTGGTCATGCCGGTGGAATCGTCCAAGGTAATCTCGCCGGTGCTGACCGCGTATCCATCGGCGGCGAACAGAATGCCGTACCTGTTGATGCGCTCACCGGATACATCGCCGCCGGTGCCCGAAGTGGCGGCTGCTGTGCCGAGGATGAGGGTTGCATCGCCCGCCCATCCGGTGTATGCAGGGACTTCACCGCCGTAATTCATCTCGTAGACATACTTCAGTTCGTGATCGAATTCAGCCATGTCGTGGTCGATGCCCATGCGAATGCCTGTCAGGTTCGCGAGGTGTGCCGGGTCGCTGACCGCATTGGCCAGAGAGATGTCACCCATCCCGTGACCGCCAATCATCGAGATGCTCAAGCCCTGCGAAGCGATTTCCCCGAGGATGGCAGCACCCTGTGTCGAGCCGGTGAGAATGACCACAGCATCACAACCTGAAAGGGCGGTGATTTGGGAGGAGAAATCGGTCACATCGGTCGCAAAGGATTGCGTGCCACACGTGGTGTTCAACCCCGCAGCGATGGCGCTGTGGTCCTTGCCCGAGCTGTGGAGGATGGCGACATCGCCATGACCACCATCTGAGATGAGGGCAGTGAGTGCATTCGCGTGCACATCCGCTCCGGGGGATACGCGCCACAACCATCCGTAATCTTGGAGGTCTGGGTTGGCATCCTCCCAGGCATCCTCCATCGCTTCATCCGAGAATGAACCGTAGGTGATGATGGGGATTTCATTGGCTTCTCCGACGGGGAATGCGCCGAGTGCTTCCTCTGTGGAGTGGGGACCGATGACTCCAATCACGCCGGCGTTGACCAATGCCTGCATGGCACTTGCTGCGCCTGCTTGGGTGGACCCTGTGTCGGCCACCGTGAGGCCGAAGCACAGGGCACGCTGGTTGATATTGAGCAATTCGACGCCGAGTTGGACGCCGTTCTCCGCGCCGAGTGCATAGGGTGCATGGATGCCTGTGCGGGGACTCAGCATGCCGATGGTGGTGGGGTCTGCAGTCGGGCGGCAATTCGAGGAAATACCGTCCCATTCGTTCCAGTTGCCCATCTGTTCGAAGGTGGTATCTGCCTGTTCACCCGCACCGATCGTCTCGAAGCGGAACAGATCGTAATCCATGCCGGGCGTATTGCCTTGAGCATCGAAATTGATGATTCCGCCGACGCCGGAATACTGGATGCCGATGCCGCCGATCGCCGCTTGGATGTCGGCGCTTTCGGCAGAGCCCGCGGCGATGACAGCCTTGGCCATGATCATCGCCGCGTCATAGGCGGGTCCGGCATGGGCGGGTGCATCGGCGCCGTTTACTGTAAAGTAATCCGCATCGAAGCCCGCCTGGAGTGGAGAGGTGTAATTCGCCGGGAGGCCACCGACCATTCCAAGAATCGCCGTCTTGTCCTCGAGCAGGTCCGGGAATCCTTCGAATCCGGGGTGCTGGCTGCTGACCAATCGCACGCCGCCGAGTCCGGCTGCGGCGATGTCGTCGATCAGCATCGCGCCATCGGTGGCATAGGTACCGAGCACGATGTTTTCACATCCTGCGCTGCTGATCTCTGAGACCTCCTCGGAGAAGTCGATTGTATTGGATGGATAGCCGACCGTATGACAGATATTTTCCGCCCCGTAGATCTCGGTGAACGTTCGAGCATAGGCCCGGCCGTAGCCATCGTCGACGTGGATGATGCCGACCTCGGACAACTCGTAGATATTGGCCCACATGGCCGCGGCAGCAGCGGCATCAGCCTCGCTGGGAATCACCCGCCAAACGAGCCCGTCATCGGTCAATTCGTCGAGGCCACCGCTGTCGATCATCGAGGTGATGATCGGCACACCGTACTCGACAGGCTTGGTCAATCCCCCATCGATGATGGCGAGAGAGGAACCGCCGATGATGCCGGAGACACCGTCGCCTTCGATCAGGGTCCACGTGGCTTGGTGGGCTTTGGTGCTGCTCGATTCGGTGTCGAAGAAGACGAGGGTGAATTCGTAGGCGCTCTGGGCATCGTTCATCTCATCAATCGCCATCTGGGCTGCATTTTCAAGACCTTCTGCCATGTCGGCGTTGGCCCCGGTTCGGGGGGTGAGTACACCGATTTTGACATCGGTCACCGTGCCGGTGAAGACCTCGCAACCGGTTGCATCGACCTCGATGCCGGCCGGGGTGTTGGGGCAGTCGTCATCGGCGTCGAGCACGCCGTCGCCATCAGAATCCTGAGGCACGGCACAACCCGCTGCATCGACCACTGTACCCGAGGGTGTATTCGGGCACGCATCGTTCGCATCGATGACGCCATCGTCATCCTCATCGTGGATGATTTCGCAACCTTCTGCATCGACCTCGATACCGGCGAGGGTGCCCGGACAGGCATCATCGCCATTGTATACACCATCGCCATCGCTGTCATATTGAATCTGACAACCGCT
>CAVOCV010000148.1:0-4206 GCA_963694325.1 Candidatus Thalassarchaeaceae archaeon
TTTGGTTGGGGTTGGAGAGGGTGGGGCCTCGGGCTCGTCGTCCCAATCATCCCATTCGTCATCCCGGGTCTGCTCGGGCTCGGCGGGGGCCTCGATCTCATCGATGTCATCCCATTCCTCCTCGACAGGTTCCGATTCGGCTGCGGCCGCGGCGAGCGCTTCGGCGCCCTCCTCGCTGTCCGCTTCGGCGGTCAGCTCATCGAGGTCCGTCTCATCGGCGACCTCTTGGACGCGGTTGCGGAATCGGTCGAAGAAACCCATGCAATCACCTAGTCATCGAGAGTCAATTCTGTGCCACGCTTGCGGCGCTTGCGCGCGGGCTTCTTCTCTACCACGGGTGTGGGTTCCTCACTTTCCTCAGCCTTCAGGGCCTCGGCGGCTGTGGTGAATGTGCTGGCGAGTTCGGCGACGACCTTCTCAGTCTCATCGAGTTCGGTCTGCAACGCGGCCATGACATCTCCAATCTCGACGCCACGAGCCTCGAGGATCGTGATCGCCTCGGCGCGTGGTTTCTCGGCTTGGACGCCGGAGCCGATGTCGATGATGATTGAATCCGAAGTGGGTGTTGCGGGCATCTGAACGCCCGAACCGAGTGGGACCATGGTCGGCCGCCCAGTCTCCATCGCCTGCAGGGCGGTGATCACGCCGAGTTGTTCGAGACGGACCTCGGCGAGTTTCGAGAGTTGTTCCTCGATGCGGGTCATCTTCTGTCGGTTCATCTCGACGAGCTGTGCGATTCGCTGCAATTCTTCCTGCTGCATCCCGCGACCCTCCGGGCCGGTCGACCCGCCCGGGTGTCATCAAGCCGTCGCTTCGGACCTCGCGTCATCCTCATGGGCTGGGTCGCATGCCCAAAGGGCATGGGCGCGCTCGCTGCGATTCTCCTCTGCGGTGGAAAAGGTAGTCGCATGCTCGAAGGAGGAGTCACCACCCACAAGCCGTTACTCGATGTAGGTGGTATGCCGGCAACCCGCTATGTCATCGAGGGATTGCGGCGTTGTGACTTGGACTTCGCCCAATTTCTCATCGTCGTTCCGCCGGGTCGAGAAGCGGAATATCAAGCGGCGTTGGAAGGATTGGATTGTCGGATCATCACCCAGACGAATGCGCTCGGCACGGGCAATGCCGTCCACGCCGCACTCGATCACCTCCTCTCCCCCATCGAACACGTCTACGTCTCGTTCGGAACCCAACCCTTGGTTCGAGCAAACACGGTTGAAGCCAGCCTCGAGCACCACACCCAGAACGATCTCGGTTTCACATTGGCAACCGTCGTGATGGACGACCCCTACGCCCCATTGCTCCGCGACGAAAATAATCGGGTCATCGGTAGTGTGGAAACCCACTTGGAGGGGGCGGAGCGACCGGCGCGCGGCGAGACAAATATCGGTGCCTATTGGGCGAGCCGTGGCGCCTTGGAAAGCGTGCTCCGTGGACTGCACGAATCACTGTACGATGCTCAAGAAAACCGCTACAGAACCGGCTCCGGCGAACTTGGATATCCCAATGAGATGGTGCGTGCTTGCCTTGCAGCGGGTGTCGGTGTCGATGGGATCGCCATCGCCAGCGAAATCGAAATGATGGGCATCAAGACGCCCGAGACTCTGGCCGCAATCCGACGAATCGTTCAAGATTAATTTGGACAATGGTCCAAATCTGGTATTTGGTGCTGCAGCCCGCATGAGGTGGGTGGTTCACTCTTCTTCGCCGTGGGATGAAGAGAAGTCGTGGGTGTCGCGGAAGGCGGAGATGACCGCCGGCTCCTTGGAGGTGGTCGGCTCGATCTCGCCCAAGGCCTCGATGTTGACGAAGCGACGGTTGGTGCCGTGGCGGCTGCCGAAGAAGGAGTAGATGCGGTGGCGAGCGTCGGCCTCATCGGCGGCGACAACGTCCTTGGTGAAGGGTTGGATGGTCTTGCCGTTGGGGAAGGTGCCCGTAGCACGGAATGCTTGCATCGGGCCGGCCGACCCTCCGTTCCTGTTTAAGCGCACCGTTTGACCGCTGGGGGAGATGATTCATGGTGAATGCGGGCTTTCGGCGACGCGTGCGCACCGTTTTCCTCATGCTCGCGATGCTCCTGTTGGCGCCGGCCTCGGGCGCGTGGAGTCCTCCTTCACCCATTGACCGTGAGTGGATTGTGACTGATCTGGATGGATGGAATCAGGCCGGTTGGGAATCTCTGCGTGATGAGGGGTTGGAGCCGCTCCGGCAACTGAGTCGGACAGAAATGCTCGTCTGGGGGGGCCACGGCGAGCGTCTGCCCGATGTGGAGAGTGTGTTGCGCGGGCCGTTGGCCGAGGCTTACCTCGTCGTGCTCGAACCGCGGCTTCCCTCCGAGGCTCAAACGATGATTTTTCAACGGTTTGACGTTTCAAATTTGCAGTCCGCTGGAACGGGTAGCGCGCTCCCAACCACGTTTGAGGTGCACGGCGTCGAACCAAATGTGTTCGATTCGATTCCAGGTGTATGGTGGGTCGAACCATTGTTGGAGACCGCGGGTCGGAATGCCCTCACTGCGAGCATCTTCGAGTCAAATCAGATGACGGGTCATCCCGCTTGGGATCTCGGACTGAATGGATCGGGTGTGATTCTTGGGGTGGCCGATTCGGGCATCGAGATGGATCATGGTTGCTTCCGAAATGACACGGCCGACATCGGTGTGATCGGCCCTGGACACCGGAAGGTCGTTCTCCTCAACACCACGATCGATGATCAGGACCGTGCCGGTCAGGACGACCACAAACACGGCACACATATCGCGGGCACGCTCGCCTGTGCGATGGTCGATGGGAATCTGAGCACTGGAACCAGTATCGCGCACGGTGCGAAATTATTGTTCCAAGATGTGGTCAACGCATCGGGGTGGTCCGAGCCGAGTGTGGACTGGTTATTGGCTGAGGCATTGTCCAATGGGGTGGTGATCCACTCTGATTCATGGGGGGATGCGACCGAATCCTACACCCTTCGCAGCTCGGAGTTTGACCGTTGGCATCGCGAGGTGCCCTGGTCCTTGGCATTCATCGCGCCCGGCAATAATCCAAATCGGTTTTATGAGCCAGCGAACGCACGGAATGTCGTTTCTGTAGGTGGTGCTCAGCATGATGATTCCGATGACCTCTACTCGGCCAGTTCCCACGGTCCTTCGGAAGAGGGATTGAGGGGGAACTTTGTCGTCGCACCGGCCCCCAGTATCCTGTCTGCCAACGCGGATGATGATCTTGAATCCTACAATGATGACATGCGCCAATCGACGGGGACGAGTATGTCGACTCCGGCCGCTGCCGCCTTCACCGGCGTGCTGCAACAAATGATCCAAGAAGGGTGGGTACGCGGTGATGGAGAATTGGTCATCACAGAGGAAGGTGTGCCTCGCACGTCGGGGTTTGTTCCATCCGGTGCGCAATTACGTGCTCTGCTCGCACTCTCATCCGAGGATTTGGATGGGGGGCAACAGGGTGGTGTCATCATCGGACCTGCACCCGACCCGCTACAGGGTTGGGGTCGCCCGAATCTTGCGAATATCATCGAATTCGGTGCTGAAGATCCGACGTCAAATGTCTGGATTCACGACAGTTTTCGGATGGAGGAAGAACATCGGAGTGCGCTGATCTCATCCTGGCTCAGCGGCCCGGGTGACCGCCCTCTCGAGCAGGTGGGTGCCGCCCTGTGGAATGGGTCTGGGGCATCGGGACCATTTCTTGGCCAAGGTGAAATCGCCTCGTGGACACTCGCCCTCTCCCCGGGTGCCAATCTCGATGTGATTCTCTCATTCGACCAACGTCCATTCGGCTCACTGACGGATGATCTCGATCTACGGGTCGTCTTGCCCAGCGGACAGGTAATCTCCTCTGGTGACCCGCTTGAAGGCACGGAAGCGGTCTCGATCAAGGCTGATGAATTGATTGGATTTGATGTGGTCACCATCGAGGTTCACGCGGCGACGGTTGGGCTTGGAAATCACACTGGTTCCCTGGGTGTGGATGGGGGTCGGGTTGGCTTTGCGCTCGCTGCGCGCGGCATTCAACGAACCGATGCCGTGCCTTACATCCCCCATGTAGACCAAATCACGGTGAATGGGGTGACGAAAGTTCGGGCCCTGTACAATCAATCCTACCTGGAATTCAATTCCGAAACACCCACTGAAATCACACTGAATGGTTCACAGATTCAACCCTACCTTTCGATTGAACGGGACCTCGGCACCCC
>CAVOCV010000149.1:0-4196 GCA_963694325.1 Candidatus Thalassarchaeaceae archaeon
CAATCAATGAGAATCCGCGCCCCGACATCGGGGACATCATGCGCTTGCTCTGGCGCACGCGCCTCGATTTCGTCGACGAAAATTTGCGGGTCAACCGTATTACCGGGGTCCATTCCATAGTGCATCGGCACGATCAGACCGGGGTTCAACGCCAGTGCGAGGTCGACCGCCTCATCATGTCGGAGGTTGTCATTGCCATTGATGCAGGCAAAGACGAGATCATAGTGATCCGAGGCGGCCAGGAAGGCCTCATGCCAGCCGGGATAGGGTCGGCTATCCCCCATGTGGAGGACGGTGGAATCGTTGTACTGCAGCACATATCCAAGATACCAAGCCCCATCCTCATTCACATCCAACGCTTCGTGGGCAGCGGGAACCGCGTGAATGGTCATCTCATCGACAACCGTGGAATCCAAACCCTTCATCGTGATGATTCGGTCGGCGGAAATCCCCCAGCCCGTGAGCAGATCCACAGACCGATTGGGAACGACGAATCTCAGGTTCGGAAAGTGAGCGGCCAAACGTGGAATCGAGACCGGACAGATGTGGTCATCATGCCAGTGCGTGCACAGGACGAGATCGGGTTCGGGATGGTCCTCGGGCTCGAGCGGAAATTCACCGAGCAACTTGCCCCAGCGGTCGCCGGCAAATAGGTCACGCCACCACGGGTCGATGAGCACCAGCGGGCCATCGCGGAATCGCACCATCCAACTGGCCTGGGTGAGCCACCAAGCGGCCAGACGCGCTTCGATCGGCGCCTCCATCTCAGCCCGCAGGGCCTCGCCGCGTCGAACCGGTTGGGTCCGAGATTCGGGCACGACCCAATCCACCATGGCGGGCCCACATCTTCCAACCCCTTCAGCCTCTCCCTCGCGCGTGGGTGCGCTTGAGGCGAAGCCTCAAGGCGACGAGCATGTGTCGATGGGTCGATGACGCGGGGGGTGCAGCGCCGAGCACTCATCGTTCTCGCCTGCTTATTGGTGGCGGGATTCCCCGGTGAAATCGCCCCGGTCAAAGTCCAGCAGACCGAGCCATCCGACTGGCCGGATGGCGGCGCGGCCTACGAGAACATGGTCTCGATGACCCAGTTCGGCTACCGCCGCATCGATACCCAATCGAATGAGGACGGTCGCAATTGGATCGCTGCCGAATTGGAATCGATGGGCTATGCGGTCGAACGCCAGCCCTTCACGACGGATGTTTGTCAGAATTGCGAGAATATCGTCGTCACCATCAACGGCACCTTGGAGGATCAATGGATGGTGGTAGGCGCGCACCACGATGCGATCTGCTATTCCCCGCTCATCGGCATGACCTATCCGCCCTGCGAGAGTGACGGCGCTTACGATGACGGCACGGGCTCCGGCGCCCTGCTCGAATTGGCCCGCACCTTCGCCGCGTGGCCCGAAAAACCACTCCACACCTGGAAGTTGGGCTGGTGGGATTACGAGGAATGGCAGGGCAGTGGATCTTCCGAAGGGGGTGGCAAAGGCAGCCTCCACTTCGTCGAGGAACAGATTCCCGACGAGGTCAATGTCACCTACATCAATCTCGACATGTTTGCGCTCAATTGGCCTGTGCCGATTCCCGCCGCCATGCGAACCGCCTGCAATGATGATTTCTGGACCCTCTACATGTTTACCAGCCCGGTCTCGGATTGGTCCTATTACGAGGGTGAAGGCCTGACGGTGAGCGAGCAGATGCAAGCCGATGCAGAATGGCTGCAGAACCGCTTGGTCGACATCAATGCGAATCTATCCCATCCGACCGAATGGGTGCAGGTCATCGATGATACGAAGGGGAATTCCGACCATTACAACTTCATCATGAATGGACATTCAGCGACGTGGTTGCGCGGTCAACATCAGTATGTCTACCAGGAAGGAGATACCTGTGAGCAGACGCCAAAGCATGCCCAGACCGATTCGGTGTTCACCATCAATCGTCTGGCCGGCGGTCAATCCAATGTCGAGGCGGGTTTGCAGACCGGGCTCGATGTGGTCGCCACCTTGGCATGGTGGGACCGCAATGTCACGGCCGATGAGACCGGTGATGGCGAGATCGAAGCCCAAGGTGCAGGTCTGAGTATCGTTCTTGGCAGTCTGGCCCTGCTGTTGATTCCCGTCGCCTTCGGCGCCGGGCGCAAGGTCGCCGATATTCAGAGATAGGTCTCGAGCTCGTCGGATCCTCCGACGAACACGGGTTCACTGCCGCGCACATCGAAGATTGCGGGCACGGTGCGGTGACCGGTCATGCCGACCACTTCCATCTGCAGACCGCGATCCTTCTGCACATTGTGGTCGACCCAGGATAATTTCTGTGAATCGAGCATGCGCTTGGCCTTGTGGCAATAGGGGCAGACGTTGGTGACAAACATCACGAAGTCGGTACTGGCGCGGGCGAGGATGGCATGGACACGGTCACTCATGGCGATGCCCGATGCTCGGTGCCTCTTGAACCGTGCCCCCCATGTCCCGACGTCACAGAGACCACGATGTCGTGATGCCGCCCGCAACGATCAGCCGGATGTAGGAATCGCCGGACTGGGTGAGGGTGACGGTGTATTCTCCGCTCGGGTAGGGAATCGTGCCCATCTGGCCATTCTCTTGGATGCCTGGGCCCCATTGTCGCGACAGGGCGGTGACGCTGGTGTGGTCGCGCAGGGTCAGTGTGCCGCTGCTGGAGCCGCCACCCATCTCTGCATCGAGCCAGTAGATCATTTCGTCATAATCGCCTTGACTGGGGTGTCCTGAGACGAAGAACGAGTCTGTAATCTCGACATCGGGTGCACCGCCATCATGGTCCCACTCCTCTTCAAAGATGTCGCCAGCGCGGATGAAATAGACCTCACCAGAGTGATTGAATCCACTGCCTGCAAGACTCATGCGCAAGACCTGTTCACCGGTTGAATCATACCACGTCAGACTGCCGATAAATCCTGCGAATCCGTCGTAAGTATAGGTCAGCACATCGCCTTGAGGGTTCTCTGCTCGGATGGTTGCGATGCTGTTCGCGGAGCCGATGACCGCGGCGTTCCACTCCATCTCAAAGAGGGTGAACGTCCACTGCTTGTCGGCGTTGAGTGGGAAGGAGAAGACCGGTTGGGCCTCGCCATTCTCGTAGGCCGAGAGATTGTCGTGGGTGATGCGCCCGAGGAAGGGATTGTGGTTGAGTACGGCGTGACGGCGCGCTTCCCGGTTTGAGGAGATGCCGAGCATGTAGGCCGTGTCGGACTCCGCATCGGTCTCCGTGACGACGAGTCGGGCGCTGTCGTCCTCCCATTCGGGGGTGGAGAAAGTGTAGAGCCACCATTGGCCAACCTGCCATTCGGCTGGGGTGGAGAGATCGACCGACTCTGCCGAAGATGATTCATCCCCACCGAGGCAACCCGCAAGGCCTGCGCTGAGCATCAACACGGCAAGCAGGGGTGCACGCATGGTGACCCCTGCCCGTGTGTCTCTCTTGAACACTCGGCTCAGAGAAGTCCGCCGTGCTTGACGACGAGGGTTGCGATGACCAGGCTGACGATGCTCATCAGCTTGATCAGGATGTTGAGCGAGGGGCCGCTGGTGTCCTTGAACGGGTCGCCGATTGTATCGCCGACCACCGCGGCGGTGTGGGCGTCGTCGCCCTTCTCCGCGCCTTCGATGTGACCTTGCTCAATCGCCTTCTTCGCGTTGTCCCACGCGCCGCCGGCGTTGGCCATGAACAGCGCCATCAGGACGCCGGTGACCGTGGCGCCAGCCAGCATGCCGCCGAGGGCGGAGCTGCCGAGCACGATGCCGACGATGACGGGGCTTGAAATCGCGACCACACCGGGTGCGACCATTTCACGCAAGGCGGCCTTGGTCGAGATATCCACGCACTTCGCGCTGTCCGCCTCGACGCCTTCGCGGCCTTCGAGTAGACCATCGATGTCTCGGAATTGGCGGCGGATCTCGTCGATCATCTCCTCGGCCGCGCGGCCGACGGACTTCATCGTCATGGCCGCGACCACGAAGGGTAGCGAGCCACCGATGAGCAGACCGATGACGACCAACGGATTGGTCAAGGAGAGGTCCATCGCTATCTCGCCCGCGGCGAGGCGGGCTTCGTCAGTGCTCGTCTGGAAGGCGGCAAACAGGGCCAGCGCGGTGAGCGCGGCCGAGCCGATTGCGAAGCCCTTGCCGATGGCGGCGGTGGTGTTGCCGATCGAA
>CAVOCV010000150.1:0-4184 GCA_963694325.1 Candidatus Thalassarchaeaceae archaeon
CTCTCTTCGGACGGTGCCGCCATGGCCGGCCGACCGCCCTTTCCCATTTGAACCGACCTATGGGCCCCTACGGGGCCACCGGCATCACAAGGCTGCGAGGCTGGCCAGCCAAGGCACGACCCGGTAGAGGACGGAGAGGAGGCCCGCCGAGACGGCGGCAACACCGCTGATGTGGCGGATGCGGTCCTGCAATCTCGGTCGGATCTGGACGGCGAGAACTTTCCCGCCGAGCAGGTTCCCCTCCGGGTCCTCAAGTCGGACCGTGACGGTCGCTTCTCCATCGTGCTGGGGCAGCAATGTCTGCCAGATGATTTCGCCTTCACCCAACATCTTGGCCAGCACATCGTGCATGTCCTCCCCGGTTGACGACAGACTGGGCAGATGGGCTTCGATGCCGGCGAGGGCATTGCCCGCATCTAGGATCAGCGTGAAGGAACTCTCGTGCGGCTGGAAATCGGGTGTTTGCACCTTGACGACGACCGTGCGGCTGTGGGCGCCGCTATTGTGCAGATAGGCGAAGAGGTGGCCGGACTTGTCGACCACATTCTGCATGTCGACATCGAAGTGGATGGTGTCCGTTCTGAGCGATTCCAGATCGTCCGACAGGTCGTGTTGGAGTCGTGCGAGGAGTCTGAAGAAGGGTGCGCAATGGCCGCGGACGTGCAGGAAGAGATGCGACCAGGTCTCCTCGTCGAACCAATCGTTTTCGAACAATTCGGGGACTCGGTCGATGCGGAATTGCGCTTCCATGGCCTGTCTGACCTGTCGATTGCTCAGTTCTCCTCGGGCCTCGAGATAGCGCATGTGAAGCAGGTGTTCGATGGCCTCGTGGATGTTGCATCCGGGTTGGAGTCCATCGCGTAACGATTGGACATGGGAATCGAATCTGGCGCGCAGGACCGGGTCCATCCAGGTCGAGAGGATCTCGGTGAAGACCCGGTCTGGACAGGAGGGGTGGAGCGGCGGTTCGTAGGCTTCCAACAGGCCCCATCTCTCGACCGTGTTGTGCGAGGTGGTGCCCCGCAGAAGGTCGAGGCCGAAGGCGGCGAAGGTGCTACCGATGGCGATCCCGACCAGCACGCCACCCTCGGGGGAGAGACCGCCTTCGAAGGTGGCTGCGAATTGGGCGATGGCGGCGAGGAAAACGACGGTCAAGACGCCCGAGAGTCGGGTCACGGCGTTGCGCGTGACGTCGTGAATCGATTCATACCCGTGCAGGCTCTCAAAGGGGCGTCCGCGAAGAAGAAAGGCATCTCGCTCCGCCCTGAACACATCTCGCGTCGTCGTCCGCAAACTGCGCACGACCCATAACGAGACGAACCAAGCGATGAGCACGACGGCGGCGAGCAAACCTGTGACCACCGTCAGTGTCGCTTCGGGAATCGTCGATTCGACACTAGAAATCCACCACGCGGGAGATTCTCGGGCGAATCGGCGGCTGATCAGTTGCAAGGCGAGCCCGAAAATCGGTAGGGTCAGCGAGAGGTGGATTCCACTCGACAGGAAGAGGCGGTCAAGTCGCAGCAGATGGCCTTCGCGGGATCGGAGCCGCTTCATGCGCTGTTCGACGGCGTTGATATCGGCCAGGCTCGGCCCACTCGATTCAACCTCGGTGGCGGCGATCGCCTCGGCGGTCGTCAATACGTCCGCCGCCGGAACGAGCAGGTCCAACGCATGCTCGGTGGAGAGCGGCGCATCACTCATAGAGCCCCTGCGGAGGCTTTCCGCACTAAGGGGTTGCTCCTCAACGGGGGATGGTCTCGCCATCTGGCGTCGTCTCGGGTTGACCCAGCATGCGATCGAAGGCGGCCTCGAGGTCGTCGGTCAACGCATGTTCGAGTCGGCAGGCAGCGGCCTTGACATCGCCTTCGTACTCGAGAATGTTGACGAGAAAGAATTCCATCAATCCCTCGCGCCGTTTGATGCGTGCAGCGGCGACGAGCCCCTCCTCGGTCAAGGTCGCGCCGCGATAGGGAATGTGGTAGAGGATGCCTTTGCCCGCCAGTCGTTGGACCATCTCGCTGCTCGCTGCCTGACTGACCCCCAACGCCTGGGCGATACGGCTGTTGCGGATCGGTTCCTGAGGATTTTCGACGTAGAATTCGTACAAGGTCTTCAGGTACATCTCCTCGAATTCCTTGATCGGCTCGGTCATCCCACTCACTCCTTCAAGGCGCGGAATTCGCATTTGCAGGCCGGGCAGCGGGCCTTGACAGGGCGACGAGTGAATGGAACCTTCAGTTTCTGTCGACAATCTGGGCAGCGGATGACATCATCGGAGGATGCGCTGGACTTCTCCTGTGGCGCCGGTTTTGCAACCTTGGCAGGTGGCGTTTCCTCTACCTCTTCTTCAGTGGTATCATCGAGGAATTCTTTGAGGTCTTCATCCTCCCAATCATCGTCCTCTTCCTGTTCTTCGTCCTCTTCCTCATCGACTTCTTCTTCGACGGAGGCGACGACAGGGAAGGTTTGGGCACATGCGGGGCAACGCGCTGTTCCAGAGTAGGTATTCGGCACGCGCAGTCGCTGGTCACAGGCCGGGCAGGCGACCTCGACCTTCTCCTCGACCTTCTTTTTCCGCTTGGGTTTGACCTCGCGGGTGCCGCGTTCGCGACGGCTCAGCAAGGGCACGCCCGCTCTCGCGCGCATGACGGTTCGTGTGACCAAACCGAGCACGAGGCCGGCGAGGGCGCCGTAGAGTAAGGAAATCCAATCAATGTTCAATTCGTCGGATTCGCCCGTCGCCTTTTCAGATAGATAGGAGCCTGCGGCTTCGGCTTCGGTGGTGTCAGTCCGCCATTCGATGCGCAGGTCGACGACCGGAGACGCGGGCCAGGTCGACAATGAGATGACGCCGTTCTCGGTTTGCCCGGATTCGACCGCATCGACCGTATCTGTCCACAGGATTTCGTCGGTCGCCATGTCGATCAGGGTCAGACTCCCCGCAAGGGTTGCGCCTCCACCGCTGTTGATCAGCCGATAGGAGAGAACGGCGGATTTGCCCATCTTGGGCGCGGATGGTTGTACCGAATCGAGCACGACAGAGGTCGTTGGGTCGGGACGGATGATCACCGTCTCGTCCTCGGCATCAGCCTGTGCGGACCAGCCGACGGGGCTGACCCTGACCCATGCCATGGAGGAGACCGCAGGTTGACCGAGGTCGTAGGAGAGGGTGCGCTGACCAGGACTCAGTTCGACCTCGGTGGAGATTTGGATGACCTCCCCCGCAGCGCCTTTTGTGCCGGCCTCGAGTAAGATTGTGCGGGTTTCCCCCGCCGAGAGGGATGTCGTTACCTCGACGGAGAGCCCATCTGCGAGGGTCCAACCGGTGGACTCGATCGTCACATCGAGGTCCTGGGAGGGGAGAATCGAGAGGTTGAGGTGTCCCGTGAGGTCTTCGGCGACAAGGCTGTTCGAACTGGTGATCCGCCATTCAATGCGGCGTTCACCCGCGGTTGTTGTCGGGTGATTCGCGCCCAATTCGAGGCTGCTTCCAACCTCGAGGGAGCGACTTTCCAATGCCTGCCACAGTCCCATGTTGGCACCGTTTCCTGCCCCTTCTCGAGCCTGTAATGTGCCGTCGCCAACCAGATCGCCGCCATTGTGGACCAGAATGGCCAGTGGTAGTGCATCCCCGACGTGGAAGGGCCCACCGGTGACGGTCAGCCCATCGCTGCCCGCGCGAACGATGTGACCTGCCGCCATGTCGTAGGTATGGCCAGCGGATAGAATCGAATCATCATGAATTCGCTCGGTCGAAGAGGTCGCGCATTCCAATTCGCCCGGGCGCACGTCGAAGGTCAGGGTGCGGCTGAGGTTCTCTCCAGCCTGAACTGAGACCGACTCATTCAGCACTTCGATCCCAAGTGGAAATGTGCAGACCAGGGGTGCATCATGGTAGATTTCGCCATCGTTGTCCAAGAACACGGTCCAGTTCACAATCTCCCCAAGCGAGGGGTTCGATCGGTCCGAGGTGAGGGAGAGGGTGGGCCGTGCCAACGGTGGAGGTCCGACCTCAAGAGTGATTGAATCAGATTCTATAGTGAGGTTGCCTTCCCTCAATTCCAAAGTGAATGGGTGACTGCCTTCCAGGAGCGGTCCGACACTCAAATTGACGACAGATGTCGATGATCCCGTCACATTCACCGCCGTGGAATCGCCACCGATTTCAGCGACCCCGCTCC
>CAVOCV010000151.1:0-4173 GCA_963694325.1 Candidatus Thalassarchaeaceae archaeon
ATGAGCGTGCAAGCCAATTCAGGCACGGGTTACACTGGCATGTCGGGCACCAGCATGGCCACGCCCGGTGCCGCCGGCATCGCCGCCCTGATGTACCAAGCGAACCCCGACCTTTCTCCCTTCGATATCCGTAACATCATGCAGGAGACGGCGACCTATCGCTTGTGTACGTATATGGCTGCCAACGAGCCATGTCTTGAAGATCTCATCCCCAAGAATCGTCAGAACAACGTCTACGGACACGGCCAGATCGAGGCCCTGCCCGCGGTCATGGAAGCGGCCAACAGTGTCTATGGTCTCGACACCGGCATCAATGTCAGCCGTTCCACTGGCCTCGGTCACGACGCCAAGGTCCACATCGGCAAAGGCGAATCGGTCCGATTCACCATCGATGGCGATGCCGACAAAATCCAATGGCGCACCTGGGACATGCGCGACCAATGGATGGACCTCGAGGACTTCCAGACCGGTGGCAATTCATTCGACGTTGACCACGGCATGTTTGTCGACCGACTCAAATTCCTCCCCGGCAACGACATCACGGGGAACCAGACCCTCATCGTGCGCGCGATTCACGGCGATAACGCCTCGACCAACGTCGTCACCCACATGCACATCATGGGCGATGAGAAGGCCAGCCCGACCGAGGCATCGGGCTTCAGCGGCTTCATCCTCACCGGCGCCCTCTCGTTCTTCGTCCTCATTCTGCTCGTCGCGACCATCGTCCTCGGCATCCAACTCAAGAATGCCCGGGAGGGTGCCCTCCTGTTCGAAGAAGCGCCGCTCGAAGCCGAACTCGAAGAATGAGGTGAGCGAGATGTCTCGTGTTACACCTGCGGTTCTGCTCTGTCTCCTGATGTTCACATCGCTCTTCGCCGGTTGCTTCGGCAACGATGCGAAGCCCGAGTCGCCGGGGGCCAACGAGTTTGATTTCGGTGAGGATATTCCAGCAACGACTTGGTACCATTACGCGGGCGGCGTCGATGCGACCGACAGCACCGCTGTCAAAGAGGCCAACATCACGGCCAATCTCACCGGCGAAAACCTGCCCATCTGGGCTTCGGGCTCTTACTATGGCATCGGCATGACGACCTTCGAACCGACCATGGGCATCACCTCCGATGACAATCTGTACATGTCGTCTTGGGGCAACGGCGCCGCGGGTTCGACCGCGATCGTCCAATGCACTGGACTCATCGAGATGACCGACCTCGCTGGATTCAGTTGTCAGGATGTCTACGACCCGTTCGCACCCGTGCCGAATTCAAACGATCCGTATGTCTACGTGGACCCTTGGACAGACCGCATCATGAAATTCGACATGCACGCCCTGCTCGGCATGACCGTGGAATGGTCCGATGACGAGGGCGCCTCGTGGATCGGACCGACCGTCGCGACATCTGTCTATTCGGTGCAGGACCACCAGACCATCGGCTCCTCGATGTATCCCGCAGCCCTGCATCCGACCACCTGGGTCTACTGCATCAACGGCAATGCACCCCACCCGCTATGCTCGACCTCCTTCGACGGGGGACGCACGTGGAGCCCGGAGGTGTCCGGAGCGCCCCTCAATTGCCAGAGTGGAGGATTGACCGCCCATATCGAGGGGAGCGTGGATGGCAACTTCTACCGCGGCAATCCCGGTTGCACCGGCGATGGATACTCGATCTACCGCAGCACCAATGGCGGCTTCACCTGGACCGAGCAGGTGCTGCCGACCGCTGAGACGGGGACGGCCAATACCTGGAATGCCGAAGAGGCACAGGTTGGCATCGATGAAGCGGGCAATGTCCACGCCATGTGGATGGGAGCGGATGACATGCCCTATTACGCCTATTCGACCGATGCCGGGGACTCTTTCAGCGATGCGATGATGATCGCGCCGCCGATCGACGGATTGACCGGCACAGGTTTCCCTGTGGTCACGGCGGGTGGCGATGGCAAAGTCGCCTTCGGTTATGTCGGGCGGGTGGTCAACGAGACCGGTGTGGCCCAATGGAATGCCTACATCACGGTGGCCACAGATGCCTTCGGTGATGCACCCCTGTTCACGACGGTGCAGATCAATGCGGATGAGGATCCGATCGACACACTGGATGACTGTGGCTATGTTCGCTGTGGTGGTTTGGGGGATTTCCTCGACATGGCGGTCGACCAGCATGGGCGCATCTGGTTCGCGCTCTCACACAATTTGGGAGGGGACATCGGCATTTTCGCAACGATGCCCTCGGGGCCCACCCTGCGCGGACCACATGCACCCCTCACCGCGATGCCGGTCGGCGGGCCGGCCACGCTGTGATACGCCGACGCGTTGAAGACCGGAACACCCCACCGTCGCATGCCCGCTCGCGGACTTGGTGATTGAATGACGGAACATGACCGGGTCGTGCGCGACAATGTACACCGCGACATCGTGTTGTCAGATCCCATCAGTAGGCTGGTCGATACGCGGACCTTCCAGAGGCTGCGCGACATCAAGCAATTGGCCACATGTCACTACGTCTTTCCGACGGCAACCCACACCCGATTCGTCCACAGCTTGGGTGCGCAGCATCTCGCAGGCGTCCTGTTGGAGCATCTCGAGATGGTCCAGCCTGGCCGGATCAGCCCTGAGGATGGCCAGCTCGTCCGCTATGCAGCGCTGCTCCACGACATCGGCCATCCCCCGTTCAGTCACGCCTTGGAAGATGCACGTGTGTATGCAAATTACCACCATCACGAACGCTGGGGTCGGATGATTCTCGAAGACCCCGAAAATGATCTTCGAGCAGCCCTCATCCAACAGGTCGGTGAGGATGGGTTGCAGCGGCTCTTCTCCATCCTCGACGGCACGGTCGACCCACCCGTACTGCACGACATCGTCAGCAGCCAACTCGATGTCGATCGCCTCGACTATCTGATGCGCGACCAAATCAACACTGGGGCCAAGGTCGGTACCTTCGATGTATTCCGCATCTTCCGCGCCATGCGCATTGGAGAAGACGGTCACCTCACGGTCACCCGGGGTGGCGTTGCCGAGGTCGAATCCTACCTCATCATGCGCTACCACATGTATCACAATGTCTACTTCCACAAACTGAACATGTTGACCACCGCCTACGTCATTCGGGCCTTGTTGCGCGCCAAGGAACTGGTCGAGGCCGGCGAGATGGAGATCAGTACCCGGATGAGACGTATGCTGTGTGATGAGAATCTCACCGTCGACAATTACCTCTCGCTCACGGACAGCCTCATCCACGCCGAACTCTCCGCCTTCACAACCCACCCCGACCGCGCCCTGTCCAAGTGGGCTGGACTGCTCGCCAGGCGCGCGGGCATGCACAAGCGCGTGCGCGTGCGAGATTTGACCGAGGTTGCATTCTGGGGCGTCATGAACGACCTGAAAGCGATCCTCAGTGAAGCGGGCCACGATCCCGAAGAAGACCTCATCGTCACCCGGGTCGCAAAGGAAGGGTACAGGCCCTATTCGGGCGGGATTCGCCTCGAGGATGGCCGCGATATCTCAGAGGTGAGCCCCTTGGTCGCCAGCATCACAGCCCCAATCAATGACATCATGCTCTTCGTGCCCGAGGACTGCCGCATGATGGTCGAAGAAGCGGTCCAAAACGCAATGTCGTCGGCTGAAGCCTGAAATGCTCGACAGCTCTCACATTCGATAGGGACCCGTAGCTTAGTCCGGTCAGAGCGCTTGGCTCATAACCAGGTGGTCGGAGGTTCAAATCCGCCCGGGTCCACTCCAATCCATCCACTTTTGTCCATAGCCTCATGAACAAAGGTGGCCGACCGAAGGTCGATGTCCACCCCGCGGCGCACCCTGATCATCGCCGCACTCCTGCTGTTCACCAGCATGGCCATGCCGGTGGCGTCCGCTCAGCCCGGCCTCTTGCCTGGCATCGAGGTCACCTGCAACAACTCGGAGACCGCGGTCAATTTCAATGTCCTTCAGACCTCGGTATTGACCGTCTTCTGCACGATTGAAAATCCAACGCTGTACAGCGAAGAGGTGGAGATCGAATACGACGCTACCGGTTTGGCCGCCACCGGATTGGAATCGACGACACTCGCCGCTGGCGACGATCTTCAGTTCGAGGTCGTGATCACCGCACCGGACGGTGGCGACACTCAACCGGCCGAGTTCAACATCACCGTGACCGCGACGGTCACCTCCGTGCA
>CAVOCV010000152.1:0-4075 GCA_963694325.1 Candidatus Thalassarchaeaceae archaeon
TTGCACGAGCATGCCTGTATTCGGGTCGACCAGCATCACGTTGGAACTTTGGGGCCCCTTCATCGTGAAGGCGAGGATGATGCCGATGACCAGCAAGAGGCCGCCACAACAGGCACCACAAAATCCGATGAAGGCACTCATCGCCGCGCCTATATCGATGGGGATCTCGCCAACCTCTACATCACCGGCCCCCTGAAATTCAATCGAATATTCGCCCTTTTTGGTGACTGAGAGGTCACCGATGTATGTCATCCCGGGTTTGAGCCACAGGTCACACGATCCATCATCGGCGCAAGGCATGAAGTCGACATCGGTCGGCGTGACGACGGTTACATCAGAGCCCTGTTCGATGAACACGGTGTGAATGATTTCAGGTTTGAGAACCAAATTCACCGTTTGTGGAGCCTGCCCTTCCCATTGGGTCGTCGGCTCTTCGCTCACGTTATCCATGATGGTCGCGCCCCCAGCGAACATTGCAATCATACTTCCAACCAGCACAATTGCGCCGATGATCATCGTCCATTTTGCTGCGGGTTGTACCATTTGTTCACCTCATTCGTAGGGGTCTGTCCAGCCAGCCGTTGGGTTGTGCCAGAAGATGGATGCGTCGTGGAAGTCAGCCGGAATCGCCGAGGGCTTGCCCACGGGGGCGTGATGTGACCAATTTGAGACGGAGTCGCCACGGAATTCCTTCTCGGTATCGCCGTGAAATTCAGCATCCATGCGCGACTGCACGGAATCACTGCGCTCATGTGTCTCGATGTCGAGAATGAACGTGTCGGGATTGTCGACCTTGCCCATGATCCACCCCACATCATCCCAGGCACCGACGGCAATGTCCTGCGGTTGGCCGGATACGTTGGCTCCGGCAGCGATTTTCTGTTGGGCCTCAATGTACTTCTGAACGCCGGTTGCGAAGATGAAAAGGCCGAAGAAGGCGACCATCCATTCCCCAGCGAGAAGAGGGAACACCATCATCAGGCCGCCGGTGATCATCATGCCGATGCCGTCCATCGGATTGACGCTCCCCTCGTCGGCCATGCCACGGCTTTGACGCGGCCCCTGATGAGGGTTCGCCCGTCGCAATGCTTGAGGAACACGGCTGACTGGCCTTGTGCGATGGTCGCCCCACCCGGTCGCGTGGTCTGCTTCGGCGAGGCGATGATGCGCACCTCTGGTGACCTTGTGACACCGGGCGGGGCGGAGTACAATGTCGCCTGTGCCCTCTCACTACTCGGGACTGCGACCGCTTGGGTCAGTGCCCTGCCGTCGGGCACCGAGATTGCGGACGTGGCACTGGATTGCGGTGTACATCTCGAAATCCAGCCCTCCGAACAGGCTGTCGGAACCTATGTCGTGGGGGATGGGAGTGTCAAATATCACCGATCTGAGTCCGCCTTCGCATATTTGGATGCGGATGCGGTCGACTGGCGTTCGCTTCTCACCGGTGCGCGCTGGCTGGTGATGAGTGGCATCACGCCGCTGCTCGGCACCGGGCCTCGCAGGGCATGGAGTGGCGCACTCACCTTCGCAGAATTGGATGGCACCCTGATTGCCATGGATCTCAACCATCGGCTGGGATTGGGCTCGATTGAGGACCTCTGGGCCCTCGTACGCCCGCGCATGCGCATGTTTCACGTCTTTGTATTGAGTCCGAAGAGTCTGGCTGACATCGCTGTGTTGGAAGGGCTTGATCGGCCGCAGAATTACGAGGAGAATTTGGTTGCGTTGGAAACGTTGCGGCGAACATTCCTGATCCCCCATCTGTGCTGCTGCTTCAAGCGGCCAGAAGCAGATGGTCGCCAGATGCGTTGGTCGGTCGTCGCCCATGCCTTTGGCATGGACAGCACCGAATCCGACGCGGTCGTCCACACACCCGTTGAGCCACTCGGTGGTGGCGATGCCTGGCTGGCGGGATTCATCGATGCCCTGATGGAACACGGCCATGGGCCGGTATCACCACTGATTGGTGCCTTACGTGGGGATCTTCTCGCAGCCCTCAGTCAGAATACACGGGGTGATGTTTCCACCATCAGTCGTCGGGAATTGGACGAGATGGAGGAAAAACGCCAATTCACACATGGTTCGCACCGAATTCTATTCATCTGATGGCGATAAAATGCGCACTGGGTGAGTGGATGCTAGATGAGGCGGTGATTGAATCGCGTCTTGGCCGCCTCAAGGAAGCGGGCGTCATCGCAATCCTTCGCGGACCGAATCCCGAGCGCATGTATGAGCGTGGCATCCAATTGGCCGAGATGGGTTGCAAAGCCATCGAGGTGACGCTCGATTCCCCACGCGCGCTCGAGATCGTCGAGGCGTTGCGCCGAGACCTCGACCCGCGCGATGTGTTGATCGGCGTCGGGACCCTGCTCGACGTCACCATGGCCGAGGCATGTGGGCTGGCCGGGGCTGAATTCGCCCTCTCTCCGGTCAATCCTTCCGGCATGGTCTCATTTTGCCACATGAATGGGATTCTCGCCATTCCGGGCGTGGGCTCTCTGGACGAGCTGTTCAAGGCCAGTCAAGGCGGGGCACGGATTGCCAAACTCTTCCCCTCGACCGCATGGGATGTCGACATTCTCGCCGCCGCGCCCGAGGCGATCCGAAACATCCCTTGGATGCCTGTCGGTGGGGTCGACCGAAAGAGTGCGTGGAAGTGGCTCGACGCGGGCGCCTGGTGTGTCGGCATGGGCACCCATCTGTGTGGTTCTGACCTCTCGATCGACCCCAGCGAGGACCCCAGGGGGAGTGAACTCGGTGTAGTCGACTGGCGTCAGAAGGAAGGCCCGCGCGCACGGGGCATGTTCATGGAACTCCAACGCCGCCGAGAGGCCACGTGACCACGATTCGTTCCGCCACCTGTGTGCGCTGTCCACCCCGCTGGCTGTTGCTCCGCCTCGAGACCGAGGATGGCGCCATCGGTTGGGGCGAGGCGATTGGAGACCTGCACGACGAAATCGAGCCGGCCCTCGAAGCTCTCGGTGAACGCGCTGTCGGCTCAGACATCCATGAGATCGCCCGCACCATCGAGACATTTCGCAAGGGCCGATTCTGGCGCGATGGACCGGTGCTCGACAGCGCGCTATCGGCGCTTGAAATGGCGATGTGGGATGTCAAGGGACACGAACTCGGGGCCCCGGTCCACGACCTCCTCGGCGGCCGTGTGCGCGACCGTGTGCGTGTGTATCGCAACCTCTGGGGCCGAAATCCAGAGGAGTTCGCCGATTCGGCCCGCGAGGCCACATCGAGATCGATGACTGCGGTCAAGGTCAGTCCGGCCACAGCGACCGCGGCTGTGGTGTCGGCTCATGCACTTCGCGAAATGGTCGAGATCGTCGCCGAGGTTCGCCATGCTGTGGGACCGAATGTGGATCTCGCCGTCGATCTCCACGGGCGCTTGACGCCCGCCGCTTCGCGGCGCGCTGTCCATGCATTGGCCCCGTTCGACCCCTTCTTCATTGAGGAGCCTTGCCTGCCGGATGGCTCGGATAGCCACCTCGCCGACCTGCGTGCATTGCGCACCGCCCAACCGATCGCCTTGGCCACCGGCGAGCGTCTGCGCAGCGCCCACGCCTTCGCCCGCCATCTTCTACCGACACCGGTGGTCGACATCATCCAGCCCGACGTATCGATGGTCGGCGGCATCCGGGCGACGATGGAAATCGGCGCCATGGCCGCCGCCGCTCAGGCCTCCCTCGCACCCCACTGCCCCTATGGGCCGGTGCAATTCGCCGCCAGCATGCAGGTTGCCGCGGCCAGCCCTGCCCATCTGATTCAGGAATTCCAATCGCTGGGTGGCGCCGGTTCGGGCGGTGGCATCCCCGGTGGAGGTCAAGACTGGGCCTTCGACCTCATCGAGCGCCCCTTCGAGATTCACGCCGGTCACGTCGATGTACCGCGCGGCCCGGGACTCGATATCCGCGTCTGTGAGGACCGCATCACCGAATTCATGGACATGTGGAATCCGCATCCGCCGACCGTCTGGACCCATGAAGACGGCAGCCACGCCGAATGGTGATCAGCTGAGCAAGGCCTCGGGGTCGCGTCCGGCAATCCAAGCGAACACGGGCGT
>CAVOCV010000153.1:0-4008 GCA_963694325.1 Candidatus Thalassarchaeaceae archaeon
GCGTGGTTGTTCCAGACGAATGGTGGAAGACGCCTGCGCCATCGGTGGAAACCCACACGTCGGTGCTGACAACCATCATGTCGGTGGCGGGAGCCCCATTCGTAGCCAGACTTGCAACCAGGTTCCAGACATTGCCAATCCCGACGGATGCGATGCTGATTTGAACCTGCCACAACGAGGCACCATCGGTTGCGTAGAGCAGCCCTGGGCCTACCACGGAGAGGGCGGTGACAGTCCCTGCACCATTCGGTGGGGTGTAGGTGCCGATGGTGGACGCATCGGACAGGTCGATGATGACGATTTCACCGTCGCTGGTCGCGGCGTGAAGCAAACCATTGCCCGCATCGATTTCAATGTCGATCGCATCGATGTTTTCGTGAATGTGGATCATTGGCGGGTCGTTATTGGCATCGACCTCGATGATGGAATCTGCGAAGGCGATGTAGAGGCGCCCATCGTCCGGATGGATTGCAGTGTCCTGAACCTCAACGTCGAGTTTTGCAAGGCTCACGAGCGGGTCGGCGGGTCGAAGTGCTTCGATGATCACGTCGGTGACCGTCGCACCACCGGGCAGGACCCAGCCGGCATTGGCATCGCTCAGCGGGGAGAGCCGACTGCTGTGAGGGTTCGGTCCAACGAAGTTATTCTGCTGGCCGAATCCACCCAATCCTCGCCAATCGAGCATGCTCGCCGGTCCGTCTGGGAGGAGAATCTGGGGCTCTTCGATCCACGTGCCATTCGACCCATTGACCCGAATCTCGAATGTCAGATTGTCGATATCGGCACCCGGCGCGAAATCGAGCATGAGATTGGACATCGCCATCTGGCCGACCGCGGCATCCGCCCCGGTGGCTGCCATGCGAATCCAACCGGTGTCATTGCTGCCCTCGCTGCCCCATTCCGCGACCACGCCGCGATTGGAATCAGCGTCTGGCAGCGACGCCATCGGCGTCTGTACAGAGACCAACATCAAGAGGACAAGAATGAGGGCCGTGCGGCCATTTGAGGCTGACATTGAGCCCGATGCGATTCGTTCCGCATTTGAGGGTGATGGCTCCATGTCCCAGTGGTATACAGAGTATACCATGGCCAACGTGCCCCGAATCTGCATCGAAATCTCGCCCGTAGGGCGGAATCACCTCCCCTGCAGTCTCAGGGTGCGGAAGGTGGATAGGGGGAAGGCCGACCCGAATGAGAAGAGGAGGGTGATTTGTGAGCGAGGAGCAACTGCGCAAGGATGCGTTGGAATACCATTCTCGGTTCCCACCCGGCAAGATCACTGTCATGCCGACCAAACCTCACTCGACCCAGAGAGAACTCTCGCTGGCCTATTCTCCGGGTGTTGCATATCCCTGTCTGGAGATCGAGAAGGACCCCTCCAAAGCGATGGAATATACCGCTCGTGCAAACCTTGTGGCGGTGATTTCCAATGGCACGGCCGTGCTCGGTCTCGGCAACATTGGCGCGTTGGCTGGCAAGCCGGTGATGGAGGGCAAAGGACTGCTGTTCAAGGCCTTCGCTGACATCGATGTGTTCGACATCGAAGTCGACACCGAGGACATCGACGAATTCGTCGACACCGTGAAGCGAATTTCACCGACATTTGGTGGCATCAACCTCGAGGATATCAAAGCGCCAGAATGCTTCGAAATCGAGAAGCGTTTGGTCAAGGAACTCGACATCCCTGTGATGCATGACGACCAGCACGGTACGGCGATTATTTCGGGGGCCGCCCTGCTCAATGGCCTTGAAATTCTTGACAAGGACATCGGCCAGGTCAAGGTGGTGGTTTCGGGCGCCGGTGCATCGGCCATCTCCTGTGCGGCCCACTATATCCGACTCGGTGTGCGCAAGGAAAATCTCCTGATGTGTGACTCCCGTGGCATCATGACAAAGCAGCGCAAAGAGGCGGGTGAACTCAATCGCTACAAGGCGAGATATGCCCGAGATGTTCCCGAGGGTGGACTCGCTGAAGCATTGGTCGGAGCAGATGTATTCCTCGGCCTGTCGAAAGGTGGCATTGTTTCTGGTGAAATGGTTGCCAAGATGGGCTCCCGACCACTGATTTTCGCGTTGGCGAATCCGACGCCTGAGATCATGCCCGAGGAGGTCGCTGCGGTTCGCGATGATGCGATCATGGCGACCGGTCGTTCGGATTATTCGAATCAGATCAACAATGTCCTCGGTTTCCCCTACATTTTCCGAGGTGCGATGGACGTGCGTGCCAGCGAAATCACCGAGGGCATGAAGATGGCCGCGACGATGGCCTTGGCCAATCTCGCAAAGGAGCCCGTTCCCGACGATGTCGCGGCGGCTTACGATGGCGAACAGATTCAATTCGGACCCGAATATCTGATCCCGAAACCGTTCGATGCCCGCGTCCTGATCTGGGAGGCGAGCGCGGTGGCAGAAGCCGCTGTGGCCGAGGGACTCGTCAGTCCTGAAATCGCGAAATCCTTTGATGTTGAGGTCTATCGAAAGGAGCTCGAAGCCCGATTGGGCCTGACCCGTTCCATCATGCGCGGTGTCATTGATCAGGCCGGTCGTTCACTCAAGAGAATCGTCTTCACAGAAGGCGACCATCCGACGATGATCAAAGCGGCGGCTCAATGCATCCAAGAGCGCATCTGCACACCCGTGTTACTCGGTCGTTCGCACGAGATCGCCGCCGCCAAGGAAGAACTCGGTGTCGAGTTCGACTGCGAAGAGATCGACCCGCGTGAAGATGAACGGCGGCGCACGACCTACACCGAAGCCCTACACGAGAAACGTGGCCGCAAGGGGATGACCTTGCTCGATGCCAAGCGCGTGCTGAAATCGCGGCCGTGGTTCGGTTCGATGATGGTCGAATTGGGCGATGCGGACGGCATCATCGGTGGCATTTCTCGGGACTATCCGGACTTCATCAAGCCCTGTCTCTCGACCATCGGTATGGCCAGCGATGCCCACCGTGTGGTCGGTACCTACATGATGACCATCAAGGGTCAACTGATGTTTATTGGCGATGCGACGATCAACATCTATCCTGATGCGCGCACCCTCGCGGAAATCGCGGTTCAGACGGCGCGGGTCGCCCGCCGATTCGGGATCGTGCCGCGGGTCGCCCTGCTCTCTTTCTCCAACTTCGGCTCGTCTGGACAATATCGCAGCGATCGCATCGAAGACAGTCTTGAGATGGCGCGAGAACTCGATCCCGGCCTGATTATCGACGGTCCGATGCAAGCCGATACCGCGCTGGTGACAGACATTCAGAAAAATTATCCGTTCATGTCCCTCGGCGGCCCAGCCAACGTGCTCATCTGCCCGAATCTCGCGAGTGCGAATATTTCCTACAAGCTGCTCCAGCGGCTCGGTGATGCGGAGATGACCGGCCCGATTCTCGAGGGCATGGCCAAGCCTGTTCACGTCCTGCAACGAGATGATGGCGTCAGAGATGTGGTCCATATGGCGGCGATCTGCGCCACCGATGCACAGCGCCACGGGCGCCAGCGATTGTGAGGCCCATCCATGACCTCTGAACTGCTCGAAGGTGTCTTTGACATTGTGCGGCGTCATTTCAAGGCCCAGAGAGACGGTAAAGTCAGAGAGTGGAGAACGGTCGAACAGGTCACTGAAGCTCTCGATGTCGCGGTTCGCGATGAGGGCATGGACCCCGCTTCCATCCTCGAGTCCATCGATGTCTATCTCAAAGAATGTGTCAAAACGCAGCACCCCAACTTCCTCCAACCATTGTGGGGTGGATTGTCCGAAACGGGTTTCGCCGGTGAGGTCGCCACCATTCTTGCCAATACCAGTATCTACACCTGGGAACTCGCCCCGGCCGCCACCATCGTCGAGCAGGAATTGGTACGCGCAATGTGCGCCCAGGCGGGGTGGTCCGATGGTGAGGGTACGTTCACCAGTGGGGGCAGCAATGCCAACATGCTGGCGATGATGCTTGCCCGAGATCGAATGTTTCCCGATGCCATGCAGACGGGGGTTGACGGTACTGCCCTCGCCCTGTTCGTC
>CAVOCV010000154.1:0-3949 GCA_963694325.1 Candidatus Thalassarchaeaceae archaeon
GATGGACGACCTGATCGACGCGACGGGCGATAGCAAGACGCTGGGTAAGCCGGCCTGCAGCGATGTCATCGAGGGAAAACAAACCCTCATCGCCATCCACGCACTCCAGCAGGACCCCGCAACCCTACCGACATTCCACGAAGTATTCGGGTCCAGTATTGACGATACAGACCGAGAGGTGCTCGACGCTGTCGTCACAGAACTCGAAGCATCGGGCTCCATCCAATACGCCAAGGACAAGGCGATGTCCTACCACGCCGCCGCCCATGCATGCCTCGATTCGCTCGACGATACACCAGGACTGTCAGTTCTCAGAGATTTGACCGACTTCCAACTCATCCGCATCAGTTGATTCACGCTTCGACAAGTGAACAATGTCTCACTATAGTTCAAGCATCAATAATCGAAACCAACCGAATCCGTATCATCAAAAATCAGAGCCGACTGAATCGGCTGTGAATCCGGCTCGACGAGCCTCTTAGCAATAAGAACAGCCAGATTCAATCGGCGTAATAGGATTCGGTTGGGAGTTCCGGCTTCATGCCCTTCCGGGTGCGGATCTCTCCAACAACCTTCTCCAGAAGCATACGCGGCAATTCCTCGAATCCACAGTTCTCACTGTTCCAGATGGCGCGACCTTGGCTGGCCGCACGAATGTCGTTGGAGAATCCAAAGGTCTCTGCGACCGGAACCGTGCCGATCACCGTGGTGGTCTCACCATCGGCGGGCATGTCCTCAATGACACCGCGGCGGGTCGTGACCTCGCGGGTCACGCCACCGAGCCAGTCGTTGGGCACGGAGACGTGCAGCTTCTGCATCGGCTCCATGACGGTTGTTCCAGCGCGGACCATGGCACCGCGCATGGCGTTGCGCATGGCGGGGATGGTCTGAGCGGGACCGCGGTGAATCGCGTCCTCGTGGAGCTTGGCATCGGTCAGGCGGACCAGCATGCCCATGGCGGGCTCTCCGGCGAGCGGACCGGCCTTGCAGACCTCGTTGAAGCCCTCGATGAGGAGTTCGCGGGTCTCGTGGAGGCCCTGAATTCCCTTCGTGCCGTTGATGAAGACGTTGGTGCCGTGGATGGCGTATCCCTTGCGCATCATGTCCTTGTCCATGCCGAGTTCGGCGAATTGGTTGCCGATCTCTTTCGCGTCCTTGTTGCGGATGTTGCCCTCACGGAAGTCGCCGGCTCGCAGGGAGTCAACGACATTCTGTGGCAGCATCTCAACCTCGATGTAGAATCGGTTGTGGCGGTTGGGGGACTTGCCTTCGAAGGGACGGCCGACGTTGTTGCCGTTGATCGCTTCACGGTAGACGACGATGGGCTCGCTGACCTTGACCTTGATTTTCTGCTCCTCTTCGATACGGTACGTCGTGATTTCAAGGTGAAGTTCGCCCATGCCCGCGAGCAGTGCTTCGCCTGTCTCTTGGTTGGTTGTGACCTGCAGAGAAGCGTCCGCCTTGGCCAGGCTGCGGAGTGCATCGATGAACTTCGGGAGGTCCTTCATCGACAACGGTTCCACGGCGACCGTGACGACGGGTTCTGAGTAGTGTCGAATCTCTTCGTAGGGGATGAGATCCTTGTCGCTGGTGACGGTGACTCCTGCAGCGGCGCTGCGGATACCGGTGATGGCAGCGATGTTGCCCGCGACGACCCTCGGGACGGAGATACGATCGCCACCGACCATCATGCAGACCTGCTGGACCCGTTCGGCCTTGTTCGCTCCGAGTGCCCAGACCGTCTGTCCGTGGTTGATTGTACCCGAGTAGAGACGCCCGACGGCGACCTCACCGGCGTGCGGGTCCATCCAAATCTTGGTGATCATCATCGCGAGCGGACCCTCGGGGTCACACTCGAGCATCGATTTCCCCTCGGGGGAATCGAGGTCGCCAGTCCAGATGTTGGGGATGCGGTACTTCTGCGCCTCCATAGGGTTGGGCAGTTGACTGACGGCCATGTCGAGCAGCACTTCGTGGACGGGCGCCTTCTTTGCCAGTTCCTTTTGGTTCTCTTCGTTGCAGTAGTTGAAGATATCAGCGAATGAGATGCCGGACTTTTGCATGTAGGGCACGGTGATGCCCCAGTTGTGGTAGGCCGAGCCGAATGCAACGGTGCCATCACCAACGCTGACCTGCCAGGACTTCTTGTGCTCGGGCGGCGCGAATTGGCGGATGAGCTGGTTGACCTTGGTGATCTGCTCCATGAAGCGGGCTTGCATGTCTTCGGGCGTGACCTGCAATTCGTTGATGAGGCGGTCGACCTTGTTGATGAAGAGGACGGGCTTGACCTTCTCTTTGAGCGCTTGACGCACGACGGTCTCGGTCTGGGGCATTGCACCCTCGACCGCACAGGTGAGGATGAAGCAGCCATCGACCGCACGCATGGCGCGGGTGACGTCGCCACCGAAGTCGACGTGACCGGGTGTGTCGATGAGATTGATCAGGTAATCCGTGCCTTCGACAGAGTGAACCATTGAGGCGCTCGCTGCGTTGATGGTAATCCCGCGGGCGGCCTCCTGATCGTCGAAGTCGAGGACGCGGGCCTTGCCAGCCAGGTCCTCGGACATCATGCCCGCTCCAGCGATGAGATTGTCCGACAGGGTGGTCTTGCCGTGATCGATGTGGGCAGCGATGCACAGGTTGCGAATCTGCGGGCGGATGTTCATGACCTCGACGGCCTTTGCAATGTTGTCTTCCTTACGTCCCATGAACAGCACCTTTGGATGGCCCGCCGACCTGAACTTGGTTGATAAAGCCGTCTGTGGGCCCGCGCGCGTGCGCCCGCGAGAGAGGGCTTGTGTGTTCAAGCGACTGCGACGGAATTCGGGGCGCTCATCTCGTGCAGTAGAAGTGAGAAATCCTGACGCACGGATGCGAGGTTCAATTTGGCCTGTTCGATCTTTGCGAGGAATTGCTTCTTCGTCGCCTTTGTCGCGGCCTTCATCGCCACCTTCTGACGATCGATTTCTCGCCAGGCGCGCTTGACCGCCTCTCGACAGGCATCGGCACGGGAACGGAAGGCAGACTCTTCCTCCACTTCAGTTCCCTGTGCCCGCTTGTAGGCCATGTCCATTCGGGCAATCTCGATGCTCCATTTCGGGGTTCGCTTGAGATTGCGGTTCAGACCAACTGCGGACCATGCTCGAATCCACCACTTGGTGGGGTCGAATTGCCACCAGCGGTGGCCGTTTCGGTAATCCGCTTGGAAGGCGTGGTGGAAGTTGTGGTAACCCTCGCCGAAGGTGAAGAAGGCGAGGAAGGGATTGTCCCGACTGGTGTTTTTGTCAGAGTAGGGTTGGCTGCCCCAAACGTGAGCGGCTGAGTTGATCAGGAAGGTACCGTGATGGACCCAGACCGTGCGGATGAGGCCGCCCCAGATGAAGCCACCAATGGCACCACCGACGCCTGCGATGGCATAGCCGACCGCGGCGGGGAGCACCATGCCGACCAAGAATCCTAGCAGGAAGATGTGCCTGTGCTGGAATCGCAGAATCCAATCCTTTTCCAGGTCTCGGACATTGCTGAAATCAGGTGTGTCATCCGTGGGTTTGAGCAGGATCCAAAGCATGTGGCTCCAAAGAAAACCCTTGCTCGCATCATAGGGGTCCTCTCCGCCATCGGTGTCCCGGTGGTGGTGGCGGTGGTCGCTGCACCATTCGAGGACGGAATTCTCGAAAGCACCCGCGCCGAACAGAGCATAGAGCAGCCGAAGCGGCCAACGTGCCTCATGGCTGCGATGCGCAAAGAGTCGGTGATAACCGACGGTGATGGACAAGCCACACGCGTAATACATCACGAAGAAGATGATGAGTTCCAACCAACCGATACCATAGGTCAATCCGTGCCAGATGGCAAGAAACAAAGCGAGGGGAGGCGTCAGGACAAGAAAGATGGAATTGATCCATTCAATTTTGAACGTCTCACCGCCCACCGTGACTTCGACCATGCG
>CAVOCV010000155.1:0-3945 GCA_963694325.1 Candidatus Thalassarchaeaceae archaeon
TATAGACTCACAAGCGTCCAGAACCAATGTTCCCAGGAAATAAGTGTAAAATCCCGTCGTGCGCACCACTCATTACAGAAGACGTCGAGCCCTCAGTCATGAGCCTGAAATGCGCCGGGTATCAACTCGCGATTCGCATGGTGAAAGGTGTCAATCGGTTGCGGACACCGACGGCCAAGCGGTTGAAGAAAATGATGGAAAATGGCATCGTCATGCTCGGGAAGCCGCTGAAGTCGGTCTCGATGGAAGATGTGGATTTGGGTGGCATACCCGCGGTTCGATTCACCCCTGAACAAGTCCGCAGTGAGGCGATGCTATTCTACATCCATGGTGGGGGTTACATCTCCTGTTCCGCTCGCCTCTATGCCGTTTTGATTTCGAAACTTGCCGATGCGCTGGGCATGGTCGTGTTGGCGCCGGATTACCGATTGGCGCCTGAACACCCGATGCCAGCCGGGCGCGACGATTGTCTGACGGCCTATCGAGCCCTGCCGGTTGGCAAGCGGTTCATCGGCGGAGATTCTGCCGGGGGTGGCCTGACGCTTTCGACACTCCAATCCCTGGGTGCCGATGAGATGCCCGCGGCGGCGTTCACCATATCGGCCCATACCGATCATACCGGCTCGGGCGAGACCTATCGCACGCGCAGGCGCGCCGACCCGATGATGACCCCGCGCGAGATGGTCGTGATGGCTGAAGCCACCTGTGGTTCGCTTGCCCGCGATGATCCGCGGGTGTCGCCGGTGTTCGGAGATTTCACCGGGTTGCCGCCGTTGTTGATGATGGTGGGGGATCGCGAGATCCTGCAATCTGATTCGACGCGTAGTGTGGAGAAGGCCCAGTCTCAGGGTGTGGATGCAACGCTCCACATCGCGCCCAAGATGCACCACGACTGGCCGATGTTCCCAATCAAAGAGGCCAAGTCGGCCTTTGCGATGATTGGTGACCACTGTCAATAGGTGGGTCTGTTGATTTGACGGAGGATGGCTTCCTCCATTGTCAAGCGTCCGACAGCGACCGCTTGGGCGAGGCGCTGTGAGATGGTGACGCGGCCGCCGGAGTGCCGCCTGGAGAGCCGCTGGACCTCCTTGACCTCGCCCGGGGTCGGCACGACGGGCTGTTTGGTGTGAATCTGAGAACCGTCGAGTTGGGCGATGCGGGCTGCGGATGCGTGGTGCTGGTGGCGCGGCAGGCCTTCGGAGGTGCGCCGTTCATCGACGCTCTCGACAAACATGCCGCGCGCGAGGCAAATGTTGGCGAGCCGATTGGAGATGGTTCGCGCGCCGTCCCCGATGCGCACGGTGAGGCGGTCATGTTCGATATCGGCGGCGACCGTGCAGATGCGGTCGATGGTCGCATCCACAGATTCCTCTTGGCCGGTGCCGAGGACCCGTCCATCGCCGACCCATGCCAGGCCCGGCCGGGGGCCGGGATCGATGCCGAAGGTGAGGTCGCGGACCACGCCGCCTTGGGCGACGAAGCGCAGGGCGCGGTCGATGGCGGATTCGATCGATTCGAGATCCGCGCCGATGCCGAGGGGGTCGGCCGCGGCGGCAATCTCGTCATGTGAGCCCAGCCAAACCCGGGCCTCAGGTGGCAATGGGGTGGTGGTGTCTAGGTGGGCGCAGCGAACGGCTCGCTGCTTCAATCCCGCCAACAAACGGTAGGCCAGACGGAAATCTCCCGTTCGGACGACGACTTGGCCCACATGACCCGGTTGGCTCGGTGGATTGTCAAACCTTCGCTCCGCTGGAGGGCGGATGAGATGCTTCTGAGGGGAAATCGGGTCGCATCATCTCTTGTCGACCGCGACTGTCTTAGCCGAATGCAGAAGCCCCTCTCTCGATGGCCTCGGCATATGAGCGAGAATTGCGGGCGGTGCTCGCCGGTTCTCCCAAGGGTGTGCGGGCCGTGACACGCTCGTGTTCCGAGTTGGAGCGGGCGCGCGCGATGCAGGTGATCGAGCGCCCGTTTCTGGTCGTTCGCGCCGCCGGCAGTGGCATGGATGGCAGTGGAGATCTGCTGGCCTTGCGCGGCGACATCAGCTTCCCGATCGAGGTCAAGACTCGTGCCGACAAGAAGGTGTATCTGACGGGGGAGAACGCCGCGCAATTGGAGCAGATGCGCGAGATTGGAGAGCGCTGTGGTTTGATGCCCTTGTACGCGCATCGTCTGAAGGGTTCTCGCGGAGATTCCTGGCGCATCTTCCGCGTCGACACCTCAACTTTGACGGGGCGATTGGCGGCCTTATCACGTCGTATTCCAACCCTGCCGCTGACGCGCAATGGAAATCCCCATCTGGATTGGGAGCAGGGCCTGCCGTTGCACCAATTCCTCGGCGTCGTCTGTCGGGCTCCCGATGAGGAGGGACTCTCCAGACTGGTTCAGGAAGCCTTGAGCACCCCGACTGAAGCAGCAGAGGTAATCGAGGTCGAGGCCGAACCTCTGCCGGCGTGGATGGACCGCTTTCGGGTCTAATCCTCGTTGCCTGCAAGGCTGTTCTCCAAGCGCTCGATGGCGATCTTCTGACGGCCGATGTCGCGGCTCAATCGATCGTAATCGGCTTGGTCGAGCATGCGCCGAATCGCGTCCCGGTCGCGCAACAGGGTGTTGACACGGCGCTGAAGGCGGCGCGCATCCTCCCCATCGGTCATGGCCTTGGGAGACGGGCCTTGGCCTTCAGGCCTTGCCCCGACCCTTCAAGAGGCACGCGCGCAAGGCCCGGGTGTGAGTGACGCCAGACGCCTGCGCGACCGGCGCGCCCTCATCCTGCTTTTCCTCGCGGGCCTGCTCGCTGTGCAGGTCCACTGGCTATTCGGCGTGTTGGCCTTGTGGATCATCATCCTCGGCCAATTGGAACATCGCGGTGTGCTCGACCGGATCGATGCGACCCGGGTGCTCGGCGGCATCCTGATGGTGCGCACCCGGCGCGGTCAGCGGGCGTTGGAAAAATTGGCAAAGCCGCGTCTTGCCTGGCGTATCTTCGGCGAAATCTCGTTGTGGACCTGTGCGCTCTCGATGGCGGTGATCATCCTCTTCCTCCTGCTCTCTTTCGGCTCGGCCATCCTCTTCGGTGTGCCCAAGGCCGAGGTTCCGCCGAGCCAGTTGATTCTGATCCCCGGTGTGAATCCGGTCATCCCGTTCTGGTGGCCGCTGATCGCCATCATCGGGGCCTTGGTGATCCATGAGTACGGCCATGCCCTGCAGGCGCGCGCCCACGGCATGCGCGTCCGCTCGTTCGGACTGTTGATGCTCGGGCCGCTGCCCCTCGGCGCCTTTGCCGAGCCTGAGGCCGAGGAGTTGTTCAAGGCGCCGCGGCGCGAGCGCGCGCGAATGTTCGCCGCCGGTCCCTCGATCAACATCTACGCCGCCCTCTTCACCTGGCTGCTCATCGGTGCCCTCGCCACCCAATTCGCTGCCGCCGACCCGGGTGTGCACGCCTCGGCCATCATCGAGGGCACACCGGCCGACGAGGCCGGCCTGGAACCGTGGGAGATCATCACCCATCTGAACGGCACCGCCGTGACCACGTCTGCTGAGATGTCTGATGCGTTGGCCTCCCATTCCGCGGGAGAGACGGTTCAACTCGACGTCCTCAGTCGACCTGACGCGGACGGGGTTCGGGTTGGGCGGACCGTCGAACTCGTGTTGGCGGACAAATACGAATACCACCAACAGCAGAACATCTCTGAGGAAGATATCGCCAGTTCTGGCATCGAGAAAGGCGATGCCTTCCTCGGCGTCTCCGGCATGGCCGGCGGCACATCGGGCATCGACCGCCTCGCCGGCCCCGACCTGCCATGGTGGGGCGATATGCTCTACACACCCGTTCAGATCTTCGTCATCATCTCGACCCCCATCCAAAACGAAGGGCAGATCATGGACCCCCATGAGATGGATTATCTGGAGGCGGATGGCCTGCTCGGAAATCTGCTCGGCATCGAG
>CAVOCV010000156.1:0-3932 GCA_963694325.1 Candidatus Thalassarchaeaceae archaeon
CATCGGTGACAATCTCATCGGCGAGCGCCGTCTCCAACGTGCGGAGATAGAGATGCAATCCACGGGTCCCAACGAGCGCCATGCCATGACCACTCGGTTCCTCGGTATAAGCCGAATGCCGGTGCCGAGGTGAATGTCGCACCGCTCAAATAGGGGAATCGTGACCGGCGCGATAGGCAGGGGTCGCCAAGCTTGGTCAAAGGCGCTGCGTTCAGGTCGCAGTCCTCAGTGGTTCGCAGGTTCAAATCCTGCCCCCTGCACCAATTCGAATGTGAATGCGACACGGATCGTGATTCGAATTCAGCCGTTGACGAGCGACCATCGCTGACAGGATTCGGCCAACTGTGGGCTGAAAAGGGCGTCGTGCCGCCCGAGCTATCCATCTCCGCTTACTCACATGAGCCTTCGACGCGCAAGATGCGGCGTGTCTTGCGCTCCTGGTGAATTGCATCAAATGTGCATTTCCGCCATTTCTCGCCTGGAAACGCAACACTGACCCCCGGAACTAGCGGCAGCATCCCCCGACAGTCTGTATTTCAAATTGTATTTCAATTGCATCACGACTATATACCTCGTCGGGGTTGGACCGCTTGAGAACCCCCGGAGTTGCCACCCATGACCGCCAGCCAGATGACCAGCCTTCGAGTCCCCGAGGACCACCTCGCACTACTCGATCAGCGGGTCGGCTTCGATGGCATGCGAAACCGGTCAGATGTCGTCCGCGCGGCCATCGCACTCTACCTGGATTCCACGCCCACCCACGCGGATGTTCACACGGTGAAGTTCGACATCGGCACCGAGACCCGATACCAACTCGCTCAACTCTACGAACTCCGAGGCACGTCGTCTTCGGAAGCAGCCCGAATGGGCCTCGAACTCTACCTCCGCCAAACGTTGGCGGATTCTGAAACTCTGACCATGCTTCTCGAAGCACGGGTCGAGGAAATGCGGGCACGAACCCGCGCACATGAGGATCACACTGCGTGAGCAGTATAGCACCAACCAGGGGCTGAGAGACGTGGCAACGTACGATGGGATGCACACCGCGGGGGGGGTTTCGGCCCCCCTCGCAAATTCCCCTGCGTTCGCTGGACTGCTCGCCCGTTCAAGGACGACGCACAGCCGTGGTGTCGACTTGATGTCCGAGGCGGCGCCGGCGGTGTTGACGCTCGGTCTGTCCCGACTCCGCGCACGTGCTCGCGCAACGATTCTCCAGATGTTCCGATCACCGGCGCCCGAACCCACTCACGAAACCCCTGCCTCCCACTTCGGTGGGGGGCCCCCCTCAACGTCGAATCTCTGATTCGTCACCCCTCACCCCCCTGTCAAATCGGCAGGGGGGCCCCCCGATTCTTCCGGCCGCAAGGCTAGCCCGGATGGGTCACGGGGTCAATCTTCAAGGGGGGCCGAGCGTCACGTCGGGTTCCATGGGTGCAGATACTGCCATCTCGGACTTGAAGTTCCTCGCCCACGGCGAGCTTCGAGAGGGGCAGCATCAGATGATTCTGGATGGAAATCAAGTCGTTGGAGAAGGTGGATTCCTACTGGCGAATGCGCCGACGGGCATAGGCAAGACGGCGGCGGCGCTCTCGACCGCTCTCTCCGTCGCGCGCGCCCGTGAGAGCCATACGACCATTCTCTTCATGACCGGACGACAATCTCAGCACAGGATTATTGTCGATACAGTGCGCCTCATCAACGAACGCCTCGGCCCCACCGAGGAGAAGGTTAGCCTGATCGACATGATCGGATTGCGCGGCATGTGCATCAATGAACTGGCTCTGGAACAGGGGTCCGGGTTCAATCGAGCCTGTGGTGAACTGCGCAGCAAGCGTCGATGCAAGCCGTTCCTCGCCGAATCACCCGGTCTTCGATTGCGGGTATTGGAAGACCCCCTTCACGTCTCCGAACTCGTCGCCATGGCCCGCAATCACACCGAGGGCAAACTGCCGCAACCGACCTGCCCCTGGAAGGTGGCCCGCGAAACCGCCGGGCGCGCAGATATCCTTGTCTGCGATTACAATCATCTGTTCATCGAAGACGTTCGCAAGGCCTCTCTCGGCGCGATGGGATTGGAGATGGAGAATCTGATTATCGTCGTCGATGAGGCACATAACTTGCCCGAACGCATCCGCATGGGATTGCGTCGGACCCTGACGCTGAAACTGATCCGGGATGCACGGATGGAATTGGAGGAGTACCGCGAGGACTTGGAGCGACAGCCGAATGATTCCGCCGTCACAGCTGCGAGCATTTCGCGGTCGCGAGAATGCGAGGCCGTTCTCAAGCGATTTCGCAACCGTCTCGCGACCTGGATCAAAGAGCGACGTGATGCGGCTCGCAACCCGGGCGACATTGGCGCCGAGGTCGAGGTGCGGGTCGAAGCGGACCAGATCCTCGGCATGTTGCGCGCCGAACTGTCGGGCGCCGTGACCGGTGAACAGACCGACCTGGACGGATTGATCACCCTCCTATCTCTGGCCCAAGCGGACCTTGCGGAGGATGATGATGAGCTGGCGAGCGATCGTCTGGCGACGGTGCTCGCAATCCTGCGCCGATACGCGACATCTCCCGCGATGTGTGTCGTGCTCAATTCCAAAGGCGATGAGAGCCGATTGACCACCCACCTGCTCGACCCCGCAATCATCGGTGAAGATGTCTTCAAGACGGTCGCCGGCGGGGTCTTGATGTCGGGCACATTGACACCGCCAACGATGTATGCAGACACATTGGGCATCCCCAAGGGCCGGGCGGTCACGGCAGCCGAATACCCATCCCCATTCATGGCGGATCGGCGCCCGGTGATGATCGCCAAAGGTGTGACCTCCCTCTTCAAGCGCCGCAGCGAGGACAACACAGCCCGCATCCGTCAACACCTGCATGCCCTGCTCCAACATACACCTGGACACGTCGCGGTCTTCTGCCCCTCATATGCCATGCTCGAAAATATCATCGAGGAGGCGAATTGGCCCGGCCGCATGGTCTGGGTCGAAGCCACGGGGTGGTCGAAAAATCGAGTCGATGGCCTGCTTGAAGATCTCCGGCAAAAACGAGAGCAGGGCACTCGCGTGCTCCTCGCGGGCGTCTTTGGAGGCCGGCTTTCCGAAGGTGTGGATTATGCGGGAAACATCCTCGATGCGGTCGTCTGCATCGGCATTCCAAACGCGCCGAAATCAGTGCATAACGATGCACTCCGCGGCTATATCGAGGATAAGCACGGCAAGGGCAAGGCCTGGCGCTACGCCGTGATGCAACCGGCGGTGAATCGAATTTTACAGGGCATGGGTCGGGCGATTCGCAAGGCCGAAGATCGTGCCTTCATCCTCCTGCTCGACGACCGGCTGCTGTCCCATAACTACCGCCAATGTCTGCCTCCAACCCTCTCCCCCTTCACCGCTGAAGATTCGAAACGCACGGCCAATATGGTGCGGCGATTCTTCGCCCGTCACCCCGATCCGGCGCGCGGTCAGGGATGAGCGAGGGTTCAAGGACACCCGAGGCTGCCGAAGGGGTGGAGTCGATGGCGATGGAATGGACCGAAGTCGACCTGATCGCGTTGCCTGATGATTCGGATGAACCTGCGATGCCGATTATCGCCGGTCTCTCTGCGGCTCCCTCTGACCTGCACGCCTCCTTCCTGGCCGACCTGCCGCACCTGCACGAGGCTCAACTCGCACACTCGACCATGGTGGACGGTGCGGGTGCCCAGCCCGAAGCCCATTTCTCAGGCCTGCAATCGATGTCGGGTGTTGCCTCTGTGTTCGCCCAACTGGGTGGCCATCTCGAAGGCGATTCGATGGTGCTGCCCCTCCAGGGTGCGATGCAGGATCGCGTCACGTTGGAACTGGGTCTGGGGTCCAAATTCACCGCCCTTCGACTCGAGGTCGAAGGCGCGGATGGCTCACACATTCACCGCACGTTTGCGCTACCGC
>CAVOCV010000157.1:0-3932 GCA_963694325.1 Candidatus Thalassarchaeaceae archaeon
CGAGCCAGAGCCGGCGTGTCAGGAGGGTGATTCGATGCCAGCGGCGGATGGCTGCAATACCTGTTTTTGCTCGGATGGGGAATGGGCCTGTACCGAGATGGCTTGTCTGCCTCCGGAGGGGGATGACCCGAACGCTGATGCTGGAGATTCCGGGGCGTCGGGCAAGGTCACGGGGGCCGAGATCATGCGCATTTTCCTTGGGGCGCTGGCCCTGCTCGCGGGCGCCTTCCTGCTGACGCTGATCATCAGAGGAAAGCGGCAAGAAGAGGACTACTGAAAGGCCTCGTAGAAGCGTTGGTAGTCGGAAATCATTCGGGCACCGGTGAAGCGCGCACTGGTCGCGATTGCAGCGCGCATCAGGTCACCCCAATGGTCGTCGATCTGGAACGAAGGCAAAATCTCCTCCTCTAGAATCTTGTACAGGCTCTGCACATCTCTGTCATCATCGCGGTCGCCCTCACCCTGGCCGATGGCCCAACCGTTGACACCGTGTTCGGCCGCTTCGGGCCACCACCCGTCTAGGATGCTGCAGTTCGGCACGCCGTTCATGGCCGCTTTCATGCCGGATGTGCCGCTGGCTTCCATCGGGCGAATCGGATTGTTGAGCCAGATGTCGACCCCGCTGGTCATCGCCAATCCGGTGTCCATCGAGTAGTCTTCCAAGAAGGCGACGGGAATTTCATCGACGAGTTGTGCCGCGCCCTCGAAGATGTCCCGAATCAGCTGCTTGCCCCCCTCATCCTTCGGGTGGGCTTTGCCTGCGAAGACGAATTGAATGCGCCCCGCGCCGATATTGCGGAGTCGTTCAAGGTCTGAAAAGATGAGATTGGCGCGCTTGTAGGTGGCGAATCGGCGCGCGAATCCGATCGTCAATCGATCATTGTAGAGGGTGACGCCGGTCGCGGCGTGGACCAAATCGCGGAGCACCTCGCGTGATTCATCCCGCGCCGCGAACAATTCCATGTCCGGGATTCGACCCGCATGGGCCAAGATGGTCGGGTCGTCTCGCCACCCTTCCAGATGCGCATCATAGACCCGCGCCATGGGCGGGCCCGTCCATGTCACGTGGTGGACGCCGTTGGTGATTGGATGGATGTGCGTGCCCTCGAACATGGAGCTTGCGACGAAGGCGTTCAGATTCGAGACGGCGTTCACCTGACCGGCGAGGGCGATGCCAAGATGACTCATCGAACAGGTTCCACCCGGGGAGAGGGACGTTGCATCCGCGGGCAGTAATCCATTCAGAACCGATTCGACCACATTCCATTCAAATCGATCATGGCCCGCAGGCACCGGGGTGTGGGTGGTGAACAGACTTCTCGCCTTCAATTCATCACGACTCCAGCCTTGATGCAGCATTTCGAGCATGGCAAAGGTGCAGTGTCCCTCATTCAGATGGAGGCCGGTCACCGAGTGACCGAGCGCCTGCAGCGCTCGAATGCCACCGACACCGAGCAGGTATTCCTGGCGGACGCGGGTCGCATCATCACCGCCATACAAGCGATTGCCGAGGCTTGCATGCTCAGGGGAATTGTCTGGATGCCGCGTGTCCAAGAAATAGGTGGGCAAGCCTTTGATGCGGTAGAGCCAGACCTTGGAGTGCAGCGTCGTGCCATCCAACGGCAGAGAGATCTCAATGCCGGTCTCACAGAGATACTCATGCGGGTCGATCTCCCCATAGGTCTCGGTCTGGTTGCCCTGTGCGTCCAGATGCTGGCGGCCGTAGCCCTCACGATAGAGCAGTGTCACGCCGACGAGGTCGAGCCCAGCGTCCGCCGCCGACTTGATGTGATCGCCGGCGAGGACGCCCAAGCCACCGGAATAGGTGTGGAGTCCGCTTTCGAAACCAATTTCGGCGGAGAGGTAGACAACGCTCATTCGAACCATCTCGGTCCGCTTCCACAGCCCTATCAATCTGCCTCAAGCGAGGTTTGAAGTCTAAACAGGGACCATAGGGGAACCGATGGAACTCATTCTCGATACCGCTGTCATCGAAGAAGTCGCCGAAATCGCCGAATGGGGCGTGCTGGCTGGCGTGACGACAAATCCCAGCCTGATCAAGAAATCCGGCGGTGATTTCGTCCAAACGGTTCACGCCATCGCCGAGCTGTGCTCGGGGCCAATCTCCGCTGAAGTCGTCGCCACCGATGTCGAAGGGATGCTCCGAGAGGCACATGAATTGAAGCGCATTCTGCCTGAGAATGTCATCATCAAGGTGCCGTGCACGCCCGCGGGACTCGCCGCCTGCAAATCGCTCGCCGATCAGGGCATTGGTGTCAACGTCACGCTGATTTTCAGCGCCGCTCAGGCGCTCTTGGCCGCACAGGCCGGTGCGATGTACGTCTCGCCCTTCATCGGCCGCATCGATGATACCGGCGTCGATGGCATGCAGTTGATTCGCGAAATCATGCAGATCTGGACCCATCATTCCCACATCACGACCAAGGTGCTCGCCGCTTCGATCAGGTCTCCCGAGCATGTGCATCAATGCTTGCTCGCAGGCGTCCATTCCTGCACCATGCCGACGAACATCTTCCGTCAATTGGTCAACCATCCCCTGACCGACAAGGGCATCGAAATGTTCCTTGCAGACTGGGCAGAGGTTGAAGCACGAGGAGATGCTCTCCGGCCTTGATGGACCCCTCCCTCAACGTGCTCGGCCAGCCCCTCGAGACCTGCTCAATCGACCCGATGACGGGTTGGCGGCGCGACGGTTGCTGCAATACAGATGCCAGTGACCTCGGGCTTCATGTCGTCTGTTGCGTCGTCACCGATGCCTTCCTTGAATTCCTCAAGGAACATGGCAACAATCTGATGACACCCGCGCCACAATTTGGATTTCCCGGACTGAAAGCGGGCGATTCTTGGTGCGTTTGTGCCCGCAGTTGGAAGCAGGCTGTCGACCATGGTTCAGCCTGCCCGGTCAACCTTGAGGCCACCCATCAACGGGCGCTGGAGATCATTCCGCTCGAGGTTCTCGAGACCCATGCGCTGTGAAGGCCGGCCAGGTCGCAATCATCTGATCCCAGGTGAATCTCCACGCCCAATTGCCGCCCTCGGTTCCGGGGGTGTTCATGCGGGCATCGGCCAGTCCCAGGATGTCCTGAAGAGGGATCATCGCCAGTGGTGAAGGCGATTCCAATGCCAGTCGAATGAGGGTCTGACTTGCGGATTCCCCCTTCAAGCCGACCTCGGCCAGCCGAGGTCGGGCTGTCGTCCCCCAGGATGCGGTGGTGTCATTGTCGTGGGTCGCGGTGTAGACGATGCGATCTCCACCGAGGTTCGCCGGGTGATGTGGATTGTCTGGGTTCTCATCATCGAATCCGAATTGCAAGACAGACATGCCCTTGAGCCCGAATTGTCTTCGCAGGTCGGTCACCGACTCGGGGATGATCCCGAGGTCTTCCGCGATGATTTCGGTGCCGCCTGCGACATCGAGAATCGCGTGCAGAATCTCATCGGAGGGTGCCTCCTGCCATTCACCATTCTTGGCGGTATCATCCCCCGCGGGAATGGCCCAGGCCGAATCGAAGCCTCGAAAATGATCGATGCGCAGGATGTCGAACATGCTGCAGGCCCGGTCCATGCGCATCTTCCACCAGGTCCAGTCCTCCATTCGGTGCTGGTCCCAATCGTACAGCATGGTGCCCCAGCGCTGTCCATCCTCGGAGAAATAATCGGGTGGCACGCCGGCGACCACATCCTCCTGGAAGAGATGCTGTCTCACCCAGACATCGACGCTGTCGCGGGCGACGAAGATCGGCAGGTCGCCAAACATGCGCACGCCCTTTTCTTTGGCATAATGGCGCAGGATGGCCCAGTCGCGGCTGAAACGCACCTGATTGACGATGCGACCGCGCACGCGCGGCATCTGTTCCTTCAATACCGCATCGATGATCGCCGGGTCCCGATCTCTGAGTTCAGCCGGCCAC
>CAVOCV010000158.1:0-3905 GCA_963694325.1 Candidatus Thalassarchaeaceae archaeon
ATGACCTGCTGGTCTCGCGTGGGGTCGGGACCCTCGAAATCAAAGATCAGCGAGATGTATTCAAAGTCGATCAAGCCGTTCGCATCGACCAGTCCAATGCTGATTGACTGGTCGGTGCCGCTGAACACGTCACCGCCGTCTGCATGTCCCGCCCAGACCACGCCGGTGAAGACCGAGGCCATGTCGCGGCGGGTTCGATAGGTCGCAAGGTCATATTCGAATCCTGGACCATCATCCCCGGTCAGGGCATTGCCCGCCGGGTCGCTGCCACTCACGTAGAAGGAGACGCGCGCCATGTTGGGATTGCGGGAATCATCGATGGCGCCGAAGAAGACCTTCTCGACATCCATCGTGTCATTGGCCATCTCCTGCTGGGCATACTCACCCGCGTCGGCCTGACCATTTCGATTTGAATCGTGATCCGCTTCGACCCAGTAATTGAGGGTCAGCGATTCGGGATGACCGACCTCATCATCGATGGTCACGGTGACCATCTGATTCGTGGTGCTCGCCTCATAGCCATCCTCCATCGGCCAAGCATCGATGATCGATGGGGCCGAGTCGTCGATTCGCAAGGTGCGCCGCCAGGTGTCATCGGTCGGCATCACCTTGGTCGGGTCGCGCTCATTGTAGATTTGAACCTCAAAGGTCACACCCTCAGCGATATTCATGTCGGGCACTTGCACGGAGATGAAGAAGGAACCATTCGGATTCGAATCATCCTTCCAACTAGAGGCGGAGAAGTCCCCCTGACTGTCCTTGCGCACGACGCGCACGTTGAAGACGGAATTGAGGGGTGCATCCTCGGTGTCGACGAACCAGACCTGACCTTGGAAGTGGACGGTCTCGCCGGCGACAACCCAGTCGCCATCCTGGACATCTTCGCTGGTCACATCGCCCTCGACATCGCGCACTGCGAACCAGCCGAGGCCGTAGGATTGGTTGACAATGATGCCAGCTGGGCCGGTCGAGAGCGGGGTCGGTGAGAAGCCGTTATCATCGGTACAACCGACGCGGAACCCGACGTTATTCTGTTCGGGGAAGTCGTCGGTGATGCGGAATCTCCAATGGATTTCGAAGATGCCATTCGACAGGTTGGTCCACGTGCCGGATTGGTCTGGGATAATCCAGTCCTCCGGGTCATCATCGACCAGCGTGCCATCATCCGCCCAAGACAAACCTGGCGCATCCCCATTGGGATAGGCGATGAAGGTCAGTTGAGCATTGGTGATGCTCAGCGCCTGATCACCGATCACGTGCCGGGTGACGATTTCGTAGGATTCACCACGTTCGTGCAGCACCATCGTCTCATCGTATTGTAAATCGAGGTTGACGGTCACCATGTTGTATTCGATGCGCATCGATTTGATGACGACCTCGCCGGCGGCGTCGGAACTGATCTTGATCGGCACGGTGATGGTACCCGATCCGGTCTGTGGAACGATCGAATTGAATGCGTCGACCAGGCTGGGCGTGTTGGTCGAACTCGCCGTGACGGTACCGAGCAGCACCTGCTGATGCTGCCATTCGTGTGAGCTGTCGGCACCGATGTCGATCTTGACGTTTTCAGGTGCATTCGAAAAGGTGGAGATGTTGATGTCGTACAATGTCGGGGTGAACTGATTGCTCGTCCCCGCCGAGAAATCCATGCATAGGGTCAGGTAGGAACCGACCGCGCCGAAGGTGGTCGTATGACCTGAATTCGGCACACTGTTGGTCTGTCCATTGCACGCACTCGACCCGCTGTACCAGTAGACGTTCAGGGAACTGCCACCGGGTGTGGAGGCATTCCACCAGACGGTGGCTGCGACGGGAACATTGCCGTTGAAGGCATAGTAGTACATCCGCATCTGTCCTGTTGGGTTGTAAGAGGCAACATAGGAGAGCCCGACCGTATCCAAGGTCGGCGCAAGGCTGGTCGTGCCATTCAACCAAGCCTTCCAGGCCACCTGTGTGCCGGCGGTCGCGAAGGTCACCGTGCTGCCCACGGTGGCCCGTTTCCAGGTTGTGCCCGCATCATTGGTCACCATGTATTCGATCGAGGTGCCGGTTGGCTCGTAGCCGATTGCCGCCCCCAGTTTCACCTGGCTGATCGCTTGGGAAAGTGTCTGCACCGAAGACGTGATCTCCGCAGCGGTCGAACTGGGCGTGCCCGACCAAGTGGGGGCGCTGGCGCCGCTGAAGTGCACCTTTCGGTTCTGGCTGGTGCCACAATAGGTTGAGTAGTAGCAAGCGTAGGCGATTTCTCCATCGATTCGCTCGATGCCGTAGTGGGCAGAGTTGGGGAACAGGATGTCGCCTTGATGCTCGGGCCATAGGCCGCCGGTGTGGTAGACGCTGTGCCACGAGCGCGCCTTGCAATTCGTCGAGGTGCTGTAGGTGCAGAACACGTTGTAGGTAATCCTCGGCATCTGTACATCGAGTCCGGACGGTGTGCCATACCCACTGCGTAGACCACCGATGTTCCACGTCGCGAGTGCGATCGTGGGGGAGGAGCGGTTGACCCGCCACAGATCGAAGTTGTAATTCGGGCTCTGATAGGTGCCCGTCATCAGATACATTTCGCCATCAGTGGGGTCGAAAGCGATGCCGTAGGGATATCGGGTCGTTGTCGTCGCCGGAATGTTCCAAGCGGCTTGACAGGTGTAAGCCCCAGCCGGGGAGACCGTCCAGCGAGAGATGTATCGGTAATTCCACGAGGTAATCCAGACCGATCCATTTCCATCCGAGGTCATGTCGTAGATGTATCTCGATGCGCTCGTCGTGCAGATGTTGCTGTTCAGGGATGAACTGCCGATGTAGGCGCCCGTGCTCGCATTGTATCGGTCGATGACCGGCGCGTTCGACATGCTGGAAGAGGTCCAACGGGCGACGTGGGTCTGATCGAATTGTTGGACGATGGGGCCGACATAGGACCAGGAGCCGCCGGTACCGAGCGTCTCGGTGCGCTCGGTCTTGGCACCGATGAGATCGCTCTCAACGGCAGAGAAATGTCCCGCGGTGGTATTCAGTGTGCCTCCGCTCGAGGCGGTGACATCACCGGCGCTGGTCAGCGACCAATAGGAGGTCGTCTCCGTCGGCTTGAGGGTCAACTCATCATTGTCGGATCGCAGGTTCTGTCGGTAGGCACCATTGAACCACGGGGGGAAAAAATTCGTGTTTGTATCACCCGGTCCATTCCAATCTCCATCATCGGTCAGGTTGATCCATGTGGTCGTCGAGGCACTGCCCTCAATCTCGAATTCGACATTGTTGACGCTGGCACCATAGGGCAGGGTCACACCGGGTGTGAGGGCGTCGCCGGATTGGCTGAACACGTGGGTGAAGGTGGTTGTGCCGTCCGCATATTGCGTTTCGGTGACCGCCGTCGCGAAGGGCAAAGCTGTTGATGAAACGAGTGTGATGAGAATGAAAATTGCAATTCGGCGCACGGAAAAACAACCCCTCCGACCATGTCGGCTTGGCCGACACTCCCGGCTAAGCGATTTAGTCCTATTGAAGCACCGTGAGGGACCATCGGATGCGAACACTCAACCATCGGATGCGAACACTCAACAGGTGGGGAACGCTCGCGGGTGTTGGTCCGCATGTCCATCTCCCGTTCCCTCAAGCGAGTCCAGTCCGCCCTGCTCAGTCCATTCAAGGCCTGGTGGAAAGGTCAACGTGACCGCCATCTCGCCATTCTCGGCTCGACATCGTTCATCGGTTTCAGCCTCCTCATGTGGGCGGTGGTGTTCTTTTTCTTCCTCGACGGCGCGGCCGATCCCGAGTTGGCTGACTGGGTGTCGAATACTTGGTTCGGCCTGCTGATCGGGGTCACTCTGCTGATCTTCGCCGCACCCGAATTCTTCCATTACCAGGCCCAATGTTCGTTCCTGCTGCAAATTCTCGACACGACGTCGCGG
>CAVOCV010000159.1:0-3758 GCA_963694325.1 Candidatus Thalassarchaeaceae archaeon
CCAATGGGGTCTGTTCGGAGGCCCGTGGTCGGGCCATTATATCGGTTCCTGTTTCATTGACACGGTGACCGGCAGCGACCCAGATGACCGATTGCCTCCGCTGGCTCCGGCTGCGCTCTCAAGTGTGGGGTGCAGTGGTGGAGACCAACGACCGTCGTCGCGGCCGTGATCGAGCAGGTGCCAATAGAGCGTCGACATCGTGACTTCGCCATCTTCGACCTGTTCCGTGCTGGCGACTCGATTCGCTTTGGTTGACCTCCGCCATGCCTTTCGAGCCAGAGGGCCGAGGATCGGCAGCGACAGAGCGGGACCCGTTGCGGGCAGTGCGGGTGAGATGAGCGGTCGCAGGGTGCGCCATTCCCGCTCGACGATTCCGGCTCTGCGCATCGCATCGTGAACCGCAGCCCAATCCCTTCCACCACCAGCCTTCGAGCGCAGCAGCCAGGTCGGATTGATAGAGGAATCGAGGCGGAAACCGCCAGCTGCCAAAGGCGCCGCCATCCAAGGCGCGATATAACCGCCAGGCGCTCTGAACCAAGGTCTGAAGGAAGTACCTGCGAAGGTCTCGATCCGCTGCTTGGCCGCAGACAACATCTCGGTGAAATCCTCGACATCGGGCTGCCATGCGGACCAGCATCGATGACCCCAGCCATGGCAGCCGAAGGTGATGTTGTCCAGACCTCTCAGCACTTCCATTCTCTGCGTGAATACGAAACAGTCGAGTTGCTCCGCAATCAGGAAGACCGTGACTGGAGGTCCATCGCGCACCCATTCGATGAAGCGGTCCGTGGCCTGCAGCAATTCTGTGGATGCAGCATATCCCGTCGTTCTCCACCCCGTCTCGGGACCGGAGGAACGCAGGGGGTGGCCCCGCTGCTTGGGCAGGTGACAGCAATCATCGGTATCGACACTGAGCCAGACAGTCATTCGCTGACCTCCAACGGCAGGCGTGGAATCAACCAGCAGTGGTGGAATATGAGGTCCTCGCCGAATTCCACATCTCGATCCCCGTCCTCAAATCGGTGCCCCGCCCATCGATGGGCAGTCGATACCGCGGTCGCGACGCCCGCCGTGTTGAGAGGGTCGACCCGAATCTCGACCGCGGTCAGTCCTCCACGCCCAATCCATTCGAGAACGGCATCGATGGAATGACTGGCCAGACCTCGGCCTTGACACCCATTGCGAATCCAGTAACCGAGATTCCAATGACCCACCGTGAGATGTGGTGTGTGGTCCAGTGCGATGAGGCCGACCAAACGTGTGGACTCATACACAGCCCAATGGTGTGAAAGACCACCCCGCCCCAGTCGGTTGACCTCGTCCAGATATTCGACCAACTGGGTCCTGATATCTTGGTCCCATTCGATCCACGGCAGGGCGCGATGTACATCGGGTTGACTTTCGCAAACCGCGATCAGGGCTTGTGCGAGGTGGCCCCGATCCGCCGGTTCCAGTCGCAATTCTCCATGCTGAAGAGACGCGGTCGGCCGCACGCCATCACCCTCAGGAGAGCAGATGCTGCACGGCCTTTGCGACCTCGGGCGAATCCGGATGTCGAGCGCGGGCGGTCTCGATCATGCGTCGCATGACCTCTTCTTGGCCGAAGCGCTTGAGCAAGACACCGACGTGGAAGACCAGATCGATGCGGTCCCCAAGATGCGGTCCAAGTTTGACCAAACTTCGCTTGGCATCATCGACTCGCCCGGCTTTGACCGCCTCCATGGTCTCTCGCAGATGCTTGCGCACCGTGCCATCATCCCAGGGTTCCGCCTGCGGCCAGGGCCACATGCCCAAGGCCGGCGTGGCACCGACGGGTTGTGGGGTCGGGTCGAGATCCAAGTTGACCGGGGCGGCGGCGCCATTCGCTGCGGCCACCTGTGGAATTTGAGGCATGCCCACCGGTGCGGCGGTCGGAACCGGGGCCGATGCAACCGGTGCGGCTGCTGACGGCATCACCGCGGGCGCGGGGGTTGCGACCGGTGCCGGTGTCTGCGTCTGAGGAATCGTGGGGGTTGGAGCGGGTGCTGGTGCGGGTGTGAGTGCTGGAACCGCAGCGGGTTCCGGCGTTGGCTCCGGCGTTGGCTCCGGGGTCGGCTCCGGCTCGGCGGCCGGTGTAGGGGCCTCCGCAGGCGACTCCGCCTTCGGGGTTGGAACGTAATCCATCTCGTCGGGAATCTCTGAGGCCGAGGCGACAGGCGCGACATCCTCACTCTCGGTCATCTCGACCAGTTTGACAACGGGCGCGCTGTATTCCTCTTTGACGAATGTGAGGTCGGGGCCATCGCCGACATCGAACTTCTCGACATTCTTTGGTGCATCCGCAGCCGTCAGGACGTATTCCTCCTCGGGCTCCTCAACCTCACCCTTGACGCGGGCCAGGGGTGGGGGGGCATCGAATTGATGGTCCATCGAGACGCTTTGATCCACCTCGACGATGCCATCATCACCATATTGAGAAACCTCGACAGTCATGTCGTCCATCGAGAATGAGTGGGAGGTCCAATCGACCATCTCGCCTTCGGCATCGGCCTCTTCCTCCTCCATCAGGGCATCGAACAATCCGCCGCTCTCCTCCTCGCCCATCTCGGATACGACTTGGCGATGTGCGGCGACGGTGAACTCGTAGTAACAACGGGAGCAGGATTTCGCTTCTTCCGGATTGCCCAACTGACAAAGAGGACAGGTTTGACCCTCGGCCTCCTTCTTCCGTCGGCGTCCGAACATGACTTTGCCCCGTTATGATGCGCTCTCGATTCCGGTTTAAGACTCACTCACTCTCGCTTGAGGGCCCCCAACGTTCCCACCTTGGCCCTATAGGGGCCATCTCGATTGTGCGAGGGTCCAAAGACGGGCGACTGTCCGTCGGGGTCATGGCGGACCGCAAAGGTGGGGTTCGACGCATCGGCAGAGGACCGGCCGCCGGCTCGGCCGCCCAGCCAGGCGAAGCGGAGGAGGGCGGCGATGCCTTTCCACGCTCACAAGATCACCACGAACGATTCCACCATCTGATCGATGTTGAATTTGAGGAGGAGATGGCCGCGGTCGAAGAGCGGCTGAGCAAGTGGTCTCGAAATCGATTGGTCGAGGATGGCGTCACGCTATTCGACCTGGAAGCGCGCAACGATGGCTGGCTATTTGGGGACCGGGTTGTCAAGCTATTCGCCCGAAAACAGAATCTTCCCCACCATCGGTTTCGTCACGGCGACATGGTCAGCCTGTCGCGCAAGGACCCGCTGAAGGAGAAAGCGATCGAAGGGACGGTGCTCGCGCGCTCACGAAAATTCATTCGAATCGTCGTCAATGCCCAGCCCTCAGGGGTGCGCGATGGCACGTGGAGACTGGACCGGGGTGCGAATCGTGTGGCCCACGACCGCATGGCCAGCGCCCTGAACGCACTGTTCGCAGAGGATAACGCCACCGAATTGCGTGAATTATTCCTCGGTCAGGTGAAGGAGATGGCCGAGAGTGCGGCCCGACCGGCAAATCTCGGTGGCATCCAGAAACGACTCGCCGCCGCCGCCGGCGGAACCGGAGAACTGAACGACGGGCAATCCACCGCTTTCCGCGCGGCGATGACCCAGCGGCTCTCACTGATTCAAGGCCCGCCCGGCACGGGGAAGACCCACACAGCGGTGCGAATACTGGCCGCTTGGGCGCGCAACGGTGCAGGGCCGATTCTCGCCGTGGCAGATTCAAACGTCGCCGTGGACAATCTCTTGGAGGGTTTGCTCGAACAGGGTGTGCGCGCGATTCGACTC
>CAVOCV010000160.1:0-3753 GCA_963694325.1 Candidatus Thalassarchaeaceae archaeon
TGTGGGCGCCGATCATCGGTCTGATGCTGGTGGTGGCCATCCACCCGCTGCTCGAATGCTGTTCCTCGATCGAACAAGGACTGCTCCAGGTGGGAATCGGTGGCTGTGTAATCCAGCTCGGTGGCTGGCTGATGATGTACACAGCGCCGCTCGCCGGCATGAACCCCATCTCGTTGTGGCCGATGGCGCTGGTGCTCTGTGGGCCGCTTCTGATCATCATCCCGCTGTATTTCTACGGCCGACAAGCGCGGGATGACCTGCACCACATGGGCCTGTCCCCGGGCATCATTCCCGAAGGCATCACCATCGATGATTGGGAACGACAGAACTCCTCGACCTTCGAGCGACTCGAGGCCCTCAGCCCACGCGCTGTGCTCGGGCTGCCTCTTGTCCTGCTCGCCATGTATGGGCAGATGGTCGATGGGCTGGCAACCTCGGTGGGTGTGGAGTGGTTCGGCTACTCTGAGAAGCACGTGCTGTCCGAGGATGTGATTCAACTCGCAAACTCCGCCTATGGCTTCGGTGCGCTGAAGTTCGTCCTCGCCGGGCTGGTCTGGTGGATTTTCGCCTCGGCTCGATTCGAGCACCGCCACCGGCACCTGCGCCTGCTCGTCCTCCTCTGTCTGCTCGTCGTCGGCCTTGCGCCGGGTCTGCGGGATGTGTTGCGCATGACCCTCTCGGTCTGATGCGGGCGAGCGTTCAAGGGCGGGCACGGATTCGCACCCCTTGAGGGGTGCGCATGGATCGACTACAGACCCGGGTCAACAGCGCCGACCCCCTGTTCAAGTCCAATCACGCCCACAATAGCGCCCTGCTCGCAACGCTCAGAGAGCGGCTCGAAGCGGTACAGGACGGCGGCGGCGGCAAGTATGTCGACAAACACCGCAGCCGCGGAAAAGCCCTGCCCAGAGAACGGATTCAAGCGATCTGCGACCCCGGCACACCCTTCCTCGAACTCAGTCCCCTGGCGGCGTTCGAACTCTACGACGGTCGCGCCTCAAGCGCTGGATTGGTCACTGGAATCGGCATGGTCCACGGCCGTGAATGCCTCTTCGTCGCCAACGATGCAACCGTCAAGGGCGGGTCCTACTACCCGATGACGGTCAAGAAGCACATCCGGGCTCAGGAAGTGGCCAACATGAACCACCTCCCGTGCATCTATCTGGTCGACTCCGGGGGTGCCTTCCTCCCCCTGCAGGACGAGGTCTTCCCCGACAAGGAACACTTCGGCCGCATCTTCCGCAATCAAGCCGTGATGAGCGGCAAGGGCATCCCACAGATCGCTGCGGTCTGTGGCTCGTGCACCGCCGGTGGGGCCTATGTTCCGGCGATGAGCGATGAGTCGATCATCGTCAAGGGCAATGGCACCATCTTCCTTGCCGGTCCGCCTCTGGTCAAGGCCGCGACCGGCGAAGAGGTCAGCGCCGAGGACTTGGGCGGGGCGGATGTTCACACCGCCCAATCGGGGGTTGCAGATCACTTCGCTGAGGATGAGCCGGCGGCGCTGCGCATGGTGCGCAACATTGTCGAGAATCTCAACACCGGCGTCAAGACCCGGCTCGAGGTTCACCCCGCAGAGGAACCCGCCCATGCGCCCGATGAGATTCTCGGCATCATCCCCGAAGACAATCGCACGCCCTTCGATGTCCGCGAGGTCATCTCACGCATCGTCGACGGCAGTCGATTCCACGAGTTCAAAGCGCGATATGGACCGACCCTGGTCTGTGGCTATGCCCGCATCCACGGTTATCCGGTCGGCATCGTTGCGAACAATGGTATCCTGTTCAGTGAATCCAGTCTCAAGGGCGCTCATTTCGTCGAATTGTGCGGCCAACGCGGCATCCCGCTCATCTTCTTGCAGAATATCACGGGCTTCATGGTCGGCCGGGAATACGAGGCCGGTGGCATCGCCAAGGATGGCGCCAAGCTGGTGACCGCGGTCTCCTGTGTGCCCGTACCGAAGTTCACCGTCATCATTGGTGGCAGCCACGGGGCGGGCAATTACGGCATGTGTGGCCGGGCCTACGATCCTCGCTTCCTCTTCATGTGGCCGAATTCGCGAATCTCGGTGATGGGTGGGCCGCAGGCCGCGGATGTGCTGGCCACCGTCAAGCAGGATCAGCGGGCCCGAGAGGGACTCGAACCGATGAGCACAACGGAGTGGGACGCCTTCCAGAAGCCCATTCTCGACAAGTACGAGGAGGAGGGCAGCCCCTACCACTCGACCGCCCGTTTGTGGGATGATGGCATCATCGACCCACGCGATACAAGAGATGTTCTCGGGCTGGCCATCAGCGCCAGTCTGAACGCGCCGATGCCCGACACGAAGTTCGGCATCTTTAGAATGTGAAAGGAGCAATTGAAATGTCAAAAACTGCAATTGGAGATTCACCGCCTCAAACCGACTTGGTTCAATTGGAGATTGAGGGCCCCGTTGCACGCATCACGATGACGCGTGTCGATGTCTTCAACGCCATGAATACCCAGATGATCAGCGAGCTCATCTCTCTGTTCGACTGGACCCGAGACCGTTCGGTGGGCAGCACGGCCAGCCTGGTCGACGCTGCGGGCGCTCCCTACCTCAGGGTCATCGTCCTCAGCGGTGCAGGGAAGCATTTCTGCGCCGGTGCCGACATCAACATGATGCGCGAAGCGGGCGCCAAATCCGCCGAGGAAAACCGTGAGGATAGCGAACGACTCGACCGCCTCTTCAACAGCCTGTGGGCCCATCCCTGCTTCACCCTCGGACAGGTGCAGGGCGTCGCCCTCGGTGGCGGCGCGGGCCTGATCGCCTGCTTGGATCACGTCATCGTCTCAAGCAATGCTCGCATCGCCCTGTCGGAGGGAAAACTCGGCATCCTCCCCGCCGTCATCGGCCCCTATGTTTACCGCAAGGTCGGCAGTGCTGAATTCCGTCGCCTCGCCATGCTCGCAGGACGAATCGATGCGGAGGAGGCCCTGCGAATCGGATTGGTCAATCAGATCGAAGGCTCCGGCAGTTCAGCGCTCGAAGAGGTGCTCTCGACCGGCCCGATGGCGGTTGCAGAAGCGAAGAAACTCACCCTCACCTTTGACCGCTGGACGGGCACAGATGAGGAACTACGCACATGGACGCTGGACAAGACCAGCCAGATGCGCGGTGGTGAGGAGGGCCAGGAAGGCCTCGCCTCCTTCATCGAGAAGCGCCCCGCGAATTGGAAGCAGGAGTGAATCCACGATGGCGGGCCCGGATTGGATGGAGGGCGCGCCGCGTCCCATCTCCAAGATTCTGGTCGCCAACCGTGGTGAGATCGCCTGTCGGGTCTTCCGCGCCTGTGCAGAATTGGGCATCGGCTCGGTCGCCATCTATTCCGAAGCTGACCGCGGGGCCATGCACCAACAGATGGCCGATGAATCCGTTTTTCTTGCCGGTGACTCCCTCGCAGAAACCTATCTCGACATGGAGAAAATCATCGCCTCTGCCTTGGAATTGGGCGTCGATGCCATCCATCCCGGCTATGGCTTCCTCTCGGAGAGAAGTGGCTTTGCAACCGCGGTGAAGGAAGCGGACCTGGTCTGGATTGGACCGCCGACGCGGGCCATCGATGAGATGGGTGACAAGGTTCAATCCCGCCGCGCCATGATCGCGGCCGGTGTGCCGGTCATTCCTGGAGAAGAACTCCCCTTGGAAAACCCCGACGACATCGTTGAGGATCTGGTTCGAGCCGCGACCAGAGTCGGTTATCCACTCCTTCTCAAAGCGAGTGCGGGCGG
>CAVOCV010000161.1:0-3753 GCA_963694325.1 Candidatus Thalassarchaeaceae archaeon
ATCGCAGCCGACACCCAGACCGTTGCCCCGCTTGTGCCTGAACCCCAGGCATACTTTGCGGAAGTCCCACCGATCTGCGCATTGAGGACGGCCAATTTCTGTCCTGGTGCGACGAGTTCAGGCTTCATGTCAGGATTTTGACGGGGCAGTCGGAACGGCGAAATCTGGAAACCATTGTCTCCTACAGATGAGTTGCCCCAGATGGTGCCGTCGACATCGATGGCGCCGACGCAAATCACATCCTCGACACTGCCCGGACTCGCCACATCGCCATCATCGTCGGGACCGCCATCATTTCCGGCGGCAGCGACGACGAATATGCCCGCGTCCAAAGCCCGATTTACGGCGGCTTCGAGGTCATCGGTCTCGATGATGATGAAGTCGATGCCCTGTGCCCCACCAAGGCTCAGAGAAATGATGTCGACATCTCGATTCACACACCAATCCACCGCATCGGCGATGTCGGTATCCGTGCCCGACCCCGTTTTGGTGATCGCCTTGGCGATGTGGAGTTCGATGCCCGGCGCAAGGCCCGGAAGCAAATTCTTCGCGACAAGAATGCCCGCCATCGCCGTGCCGTGCCCCTCGTCATCGTAGGGCGTGCCCCGCGAATTGACGAAATCACTCCACCCGGCCAATTCCAGATGGGACAGGTCTGGATGGGACAGATCGATGCCGGTGTCGACGATGCAAACATCCACACCCGACCCATCGGTCGTCACATTGTCGAACCCGGTAATTTCCCTGAATTGCCCATGCCGTTTCGACAGGTCGGGGTCATCGACCATCAGGATGCCCTCAGAGATCAGGCCGAGAACCCACAGAGAGAGGAGAATCGACACGGCGAACAAGGCGAAGGCCAACCCACTGCGGACCACTTTCTCCATCTGCCACTCTCGTCCAGCGATGCCGATCATCACAGGTTCGGGTGCCGTAGGCATGTCTAAATCAGCCCAATTGACCTCTTCGGCCGTCGCCACGTCAGGTTCGGTCATGCCCCTCTACCTCCCGAGAGACTCTCGACGATTTCTGTGAACGTATCCGAGAAGCAGCGCGCCTCTTCCTCGGTATTGTAGGCATAGGCGGAGGCGCGCAGACTCCCCTGTTCGATGTCACGCGCCGCAAACCATTGGTTGACACAGTGCAACCCCGCACGGACGAAGACGGATTTCATCTCATCGAGGAGGATCCCGACGTTCTGAACATCGAGTGACTCCAACAGAATGGAACAGATGCCACCGCGCAAGCCCGCATCGGCCGGTCCGATGATCTCGACGCCGGGCAGGTCACGAATCCCGTCACTCATCACCCGGTTCACGCGAATCTCCTGCTCGGCGAAGGCCTGCATATCGCAGTCCGCCAACAGATCGAGCGCAGCCTCGGCACCACAGATGCCGGCATAATGGCCGAGTCCACCCTCCAATCGATCAGGAATCGGACGCAATTCATAGCCCTCGGCGGTGGCGGATTCAACCGTCCCGCCGCCCGCACAAATCGGCTCGAGTTTGCTCAAGACCGCCTCGTGTCCCCACAGCGCACCGACCCCGGTCGGACCGAGCATCTTGTGCAGACTAAAGGAGAACAAATCGCAACCCAAGGCGGTGACATTCACAGGCATGTGCGGCGCAGACTGCGCCCCATCGACATGGAACAGTGCCCCATGGTCGTGTACGACGCCCGCACAATCGGCGATCGGAATCTCCACCCCATCCAGATTGCTTACCTGCACCAGGGAGACCATGCGCAGCGCATCACCCACCTCTGCGCACATCGCCTCAAAAGCCTCCATGTCGAAGGTATTGTCCGGACGAGAGGGCACAGTCAGCAGTCGAACCCCCTTCGGCGCCTGCTGCAACCACGGCACGAGATTCGAATTGTGTTCGCGATCCGAGGTGATCACCACGTCACCAGCCCGCCAATCCAGTCCGGCCGCGACCTGATTGATCGAGTGGGTTGCATTCGGCGTGAAGATGACCTCGCGCGAATCAGAAACGCCGATGTGTTCGGCCAACTTGCGACGCGTTCGCGACACCATTTGAGAGATGGACATCCCCCAACGATGCACAGAACGGCCCGCACAAGACGGCGTTTTCGCGTAGTAATCATTGACAGCATCAATGACAGATTTCGGCCGCAAGGTCATGCAGGCATTGTCGAGATACACAGGGGGGTCCGCGTCACACAAAGGCGGAAATTCCGCTCGAAATGCACCGACATCCACGATGAATCACCACGCCTCATCATCCTTGAAATGGTCGCCCACTGGCGCGCTCACATCGCATTGCGGACAGATGGTTCGAGAGGATATGCGTGTGCCACACACCGCACAGTTCTCGCCAGGACTGCCCATGCCGTTGCAGCCGTCGACGGCGCAGGCCGCCTCGATTTCGCCGCCGGCACGCATCGTGACCGAGGTCACGGCGGCACAATCGGGACAGCGACCTGTCCGGCTGCCGACGACGGCGGCTGAATCACCGGACCGCGAAGCGCTACTCACCTGTCGGGCGCGGTCCGATTCAATCCGAATCTCTCCGCTACCCAGCATCATCTGCGGATACCACAGCACATGGATCATCAACCAGACCAACGCGAATCCAGAGAGCTGGTGAACCACCAATAGCAGCCACCAACCCGACGTTTCACCCGGCTGGCGAACGGCGACATAGTGGGCTCCCGCCCACGCGTGAATGAAAGCAAACATGCAGAATAGCATCAACGCCGCGCCCCAAGCGAAGAGTGAATGGTCGCGCGACGCGATCTCCATCTGACGCGGATCGGGATGGAAATGGCGCTCCTCGACGTGGACATCCCGTGTCTCGATGACCGCGCGTTGAAGGATGAAACCGACGAAGGCCAGCATGATCAGACCCACCCCGGCGACAGCGACGGCGAAGGATTCCAATCCAAGCGGAAAGGCGGGGTCGAATCCATGCGCCCAAAACTGGCTGATCTGTGCAGCCAGAAGGGCCACATAGAGGCTGATCGCCTGAGATCGCATGAGCGGGAACAGGGCCCACAATCGCATCAAGAGTGCAAACCAGAGCGCCAATGTCAGCAGCACCAACGTTCCGGATGCAGAATCGATGGCGCGAATCCCAGAATCAGCATCGCTCGGATTCGCACCGATCTTGTAGAAATTCCCACCGCCCGCCAACTCGCCGATGCCGAGGTCCCAGCCTGAGGTCACCACGGCGATACAACCCAGCGCCAAGGTTAGCCAATGGGCCTTCGTCCAAGTCGATTTGATCTTGAAATAATGGAACATGAACTCGATCTTGATGTGGTGCAAAGGCTCCAATTTCGGGTAATCAATCGACAGATTCCGAGCCAATTTCAAGTCCGTCAAACGCGAACCTTCGTGAAATACGAGACCGGTGCCGGCCTCCGCTTCAACGACCGCTTCCGCGACCGACTCCTCTGCCATCGGCTCGCGCTGCGCTGACCCGGCATTAAGAATCCACCCACCAGCCGTAGGCTGAGCTGACGTTCGGTGGGATTCTTGATGTTCCAGAACTTCCTTCGCTGCGCTCAGTCCAGTTCTGAACCGCGGGACTGGCGGCTGTGATGCTGATTGGTATTCAGCCAGTCCCTGGTTCAAATTCCCTCTCGGCTGGCTGTTTGATTCTTCTTGGCGCCGAGAGGGAGATTTGAACTCCCGCGGGTAGAACCCACATGATTTCCAGTCATGCGCGATACCAGGCTATGCGATCTCGGCAGTGTCCCGCCGTGGGACCTTTCCAATATGAGCGTGAT
>CAVOCV010000162.1:0-3741 GCA_963694325.1 Candidatus Thalassarchaeaceae archaeon
ATATGCACTCGACCAGCGATGATGATTGGTTCACGACCAATGTGAATGCGGGGACGATGAACCATGTGAATCTGAGCTTTGCCCACAGCGATGTAGATGCACAGTTGAACGTGTATTACGTGAACAACATCGGCAATCAGGTGATGATCGATTATAGTCACTCATCCTCGGATGATGAGCAGGTTGTGTTCAATACCACATCCGCCATGACCCTGTACTTCTGGGTCTTCACCTCTGGTGGCACGGGCCATTACAATCTCACATCCCACTCGATGACCACCCCGGCCCCGCCGACCGTCATCGGGGATGCAAATGAGCCGAACGATAATTCGACGACCGCAACCTCGGTCAGCTCACCGGCAAATCAGAGTTCGCTGTCGATTCACACGACGACGGACAACGATTGGTTCGCGATTCCGGCGGTTGCAGGCACCACCTATGGCGCGACGATCACCTTCGTCAACAGCAATGGTGATTTGGACATGGATTTCTATGACCAGACCCTCAGTCAGGTGGACTGGTCTGCTGGAACGGGAAACACCGAGACTGTCTCCTACACGCCAACCACCAACCAGACGCTTTACGTGCAGGTTTTCGGATGGAGTGGGGACACCAACAATTACTCGATTCAATTCACAGGGGGTAGCGGTGGCGGCAGCACGGGAACGGGCACGGAATACGTCAACATCACGAGCATGGGCCCGACCCACGGCGCATGGTTGTGGTCAAATCTCTCGAGCACTGCGACCTACGAATTCGACTGGTACTGGACCTTCTGGAACGGCACGGGCCACACGACGGCCCAGACGAACACGGTCACGGTGAGCACGACCTCCGGCACGAACAATGTCAGCCATTCCGCGCCGACCGTCGGCGGCACCTGGTGCTTCTTCTCACTGCTTTGGGAGTTGGTCGGCACGACGTGGACCTATGTGACCGAAGATGGCCAATGCATGTATCATCAGGTCCTCGACATCGACACGACATCGGATACGTCGGGTTGGATCACGACCGAGAATTTGAGTGCGGGCACCTACAGCGTGGATTGGTACATCACGGATGCCAACATCACGACTGCTTGGGATCAGGGCAACTTCTCGATTTCGACGAGTGGTGGCTCGGGCGTGCTGACCAACGACACGATCAATTTCAACAATACCGGGGCCGGTATCGATCACTGCCTCTTGGTGGATCTCTGGGACAGCAGCAACAATCTGATCGACAGCATCTCCGGCTGCTGGACGACAGCGATTCTACCACCCGCAACGGGCAACCTCACGGCGGTTTCACTGAGCGATACGGCTGGAACCTACGTGGCAAGCAATGTCGCCGCGGGTACAAATTACATGATCGATGCGACCTATTCCTTCTGGAATGGGAGTGCACACACCACGCTCGGCACGGTGCAGGACAACTTCACCGCGGGCACGAGCGATCATTGGTACAATGTCACCATGGTGACCTACGAACTGGGCGGCACCTACTGCCTGCTCGGGGATCTCTACGACATGGATCACTCATCCGCTGGCACATTGCTCGACAGCGATATCGATTGCTGGGACCGACTCTTCATCGATACCGCCGTCACCTCTGACACCGGCGGTTCGATTCAACTGACGAACCTGACGCTGTGGGACACTTACGATGTCGATTGGTATCTCTTGGAGGGAGCCAATGGAACAACGTTGGATTCGGGGGCTTGGCAGGGCATCTACACCCACAACCGGTCGTGGGTGGAGACATGGGCCATGCCGACATCGGCTTCGGAGAAGTGCTTCTATGTCGAGGTGCTCAACAGCACGAGTGGTGTCCTGATCGATTCGAGCACGGACTGCTTCACGCCGACCCTGCCCGACATCGAGGTGACGACACTGGTCGATGGCGGCGTGGCTTGGACCGCGGCCAATCTCACGAGCGGTTCTCTATATGGCACCCAAGTCCACTTCTTCGCCTACTCAAACAACACGACCCACTTCAACAGCGGCTGGTCCTCGTTCACCGCGGGCAGTGGCTCTCAGACCGGTTCGGAGAACTGGACGGTGCCCGGGCTCAGCGGCGTCTACTGCGTCGAGGTCACGATGACCTACAACAACGGGTCGAACAGCGATGTGGATACTTCCTGTGTCTCGATCATCCACGATGGGGATGGGGATGGGGTATGGGATCAGAACGATCTCTGCCCGAACACGCCGACAGGTTCCTCGGTCGATACGACGGGCTGTGCGCTTTCACAAATCGACACGGACGGAGATGGATATACCGATGATGTCGACGATTTCGTCAACGACTCTACCCAGTGGAACGATTTCGATGGCGACGGTTACGGAGACAACGCGAGCGGCAACAATGGCGATGCCTTCCCCAGCGATGCGACCCAATGGTCCGACATCGATGGCGACGGCTGCGGCGACAACCCGAACGGCACGAATCCCGATGCATTCCCCAACGATGCCACGCAGTGCACCGACACCGATGGCGATGGCTATGGTGACAACCCGAACGGGACGAATCCCGATGCATTCCCGACCGATCCGACCCAGTGGACGGATGTGGACGGCGATGGGTTCGGCGACAACCCGAACGGCAATTTCGCCGACGATTTCCCGAGTGATGCGACCCAATGGTCCGACAGTGATGGCGATGGTTATGGCGACAATCCGGCGGGCAACAATCCGGATATCTGGCCCACCGACCCGACCCAGTGGGTCGATGCGGATGGCGATGGTCATGGCGACAATCCGAACGGAAATGCGGGAGATCACTTCCCCGGCGATGCCAGTCAATGGTCCGATCAGGATGGCGATGGCTATGGCGACAATGCCTCGGGAACCAACCCCGATGCCTTCCCGCAGGATGCAACACAGTGGTCCGATTTGGACGGCGATGGCTGTGGCGATGAACCGAGCGGCAACAATGCCGACCAATTCCCCAATGACCCGACCCAGTGCGAGGACCGGGATGGCGACGGATTCGGTGACAATTCGAGCGGCAACAACCCCGATGCCTTCCCCAACGAGGGCACGCAGTGGGCGGACCGAGATGGTGATGGCTGGGGCGACAACCCGACCGGCACCAACCCTGATGCCTTCCCCGATGAATTCAGCCAGCAGCAGGATGCCGATGGCGATGGCTATGGCGACAATCCGAATGGGGTCGACCCCGATCTCTGCCCGGACAGCCCCGATGGGGCGATCGTCGACAGCGATGGTTGTGCGGCCTCTGAACTCGACGATGACAACGATGGCGTCACCAATGATCTCGACGCTTGCCCGGATACACCGGGCGGCGAGTCTGTAGATACTGCAGGCTGTGGAGATTCACAGAAGGATGCCGACATGGATGGCGTGAGTGACGCGCTCGATGTCTGTCCCGGCTCGCCCCAGGGCGAGGTCGTCGATGGCTACGGTTGCGCCGCCAGTCAGCGCGATACCGATTCGGATGGCATCTCTGACGATCGTGATGAATGCCCGACGACCTCGCCCGGTGCGCAGGTCAACGGCGTCGGCTGCGCAGCGGAAGAACGCGATGCGGATGAGGACGGCATCTCTGATGCCGACGATGATTGTCCGAACACCTCCACCTTGGATACCGCTGACAGCCAAGGCTGCGGTGCAGCCCAGCGCGACACCGATGGCGACATGGTGATGGATGCGGATGACGAGTGCCCGATGACGCCCGGCGGCGCGACCGTCGATGCAGGTGGCTGCTCGAATACGCAGCGAGACACCGACGCGGACGGCA
>CAVOCV010000163.1:0-3727 GCA_963694325.1 Candidatus Thalassarchaeaceae archaeon
CGCTGCGGTTTCAATCCATTCGTAACCGTCTTCTTCGACCTTCATCGCCAGTTCCGGTCCACCCGTCTTCACAAGCAGTCCATCAATCATGATGTGCACATGTGTGGGCTTGACGTGATCCAGAATGCGCTGATAGTGGGTGATGATGAGACAGCCGCTCTCGTCGGTGGTCGACGCGTTGATGCCTTTGGCGACGGTGTGCAATGCATCGATGTCGAGGCCGGAGTCGGTCTCGTCGAGCACTGCGAGCCGTGGCTTGTTGAGCAGCAGCTGGAGAATCTCGAAGCGCTTCTTCTCGCCGCCGCTGAATCCATCGTTCACATAGCGGCCGAGGAATTTCTTGTCGACATCCAACGCGGCCATCGCGGCGTTGAGTTCCTTGCGGAAGTCACGCGCGCCCGGCGCGTTCTCGCCGCGGATCGCCTGCACCGACTTGCGCAGGAAGTTGCCGACCTGCAGACCGGGCACGGCCTGGGGATACTGGAAGGAGAGGAAGACGCCAGCGCGGGCGCGCTCCCACGGCTCCATCTCGAGGAGATCCTCGCCGAGGAATTCAACGGTCCCCGCGGTGATGCTGTAGGCTGGGTGACCCATCAGCACGTTCGCCAGGGTTGATTTTCCACTGCCGTTTCGACCCATCAAGGCGTGGATTTCGCCCGGTAGAATCTCGAGGTTGACACCCCGCAGAATCTCTGTGTCTTCGATCGACACGTGGAGATCGCGGATCCGAATGATGGGTTCGACAGCCATGGTTCACACCTTACGCACTCTGTTCGGCCCGTGGGCACCTTATCAATCCGTGTCCTTCGCTGTCACGCACCCTCAAATGGATGGATGCAGTCGAAGGGCTCGATGGAAGAGGAAGATCTCGCCGATCTGTACCGTCAACAGGCGGCTGCCTCCATGGAGGCAGAGGCGACCAAGCGCATCGCTGAGGTCGCCGATCCCGCTCGCGATACCCGCCTCCAGAACACGCCCCTCGCCGACCTGATGGAATCGGATGAATTGGTCGCCGCCATCATGGCGCGCCTCGGCATGGTCCGCGCCGCATTGGAGGGTCACGGCGGTGGCATCGAGGTCACGTCCATCGAAAACGACGCGCGGGGCATCGACCTCATCCTCAATCTGGATGGCGCCTGCATCGCCTGCGGCGCAGCCCCCGGCACCCTCCAAGGCATCCAGTCCGACCTTTTGGCCGGCGGCGAGGTCTATCGGGTCCGCTTCGCCGAGAGTCTGCTCGACACCTTCGACGAACTCGGCCGCGAATTCGTCCTCGCGCACGGTGGCGTCACCTTCGTGTGAACGCGGCGCCTTTCTTCCGTGTCGTCCCGTCATCCTTGGCCTGGATGATTCTCCCCGAGGACAGGTCGAGCCCAGTCAGCCAGCCAGAGTCCGAATCACACACGCCGGTTTCGATGCCCAACCACAGCGGTCGACCATCCTCGAGTTGGATGGGGCTGTTCGCCAGTTCGCCGGGCTTTCGTTTCAGGTGGACGTGGGTCATGGAGTGGCCGAAGACCACCGCCCGGTCGGGGTCGACCGGCCGGGTTGCCCTATGGAACGCGCTTCGAATCCACAGGCATGCCGCCGGCGTCTGCTCGTCGAGGGTCAGGGTCGGGTCGATGCCGGCGTGGACCAGAACCCATTCATCGAGGACAAAGATGTGGGGGAGTTTGAGCATCCAGCGAAGGTCATCTGTGAACTCAACATCATTCAACTCACCGGCTTTGTTCCGGTAACTGTCGAGACATTGTTTTCCACCGCTGGTCAGCCACGGGAATGGAGGCGACCATTTCTTCTGGCGCTCGCCCTTGAAACCGTCCCGCGGCATCTCCTCGTGATTGCCTCGGAGGACGAAGGCGCCGCTGCGACCCCGCGCGATGCGGATTACCATGCGGGAGTCGGGGCCACGGTCGATCAGATCGCCGAGAAAGACCAGGCGATCCCCGGGATTCGGATCGATTTCGGAGAGCAGATTCTCCAGTGCATCGGCATGGCCGTGGACATCACCGATGACCCAGACCGAATGGCCTCGATTCAGGGCGTTCTGAAGCTCAATCTCAACCGCAGTATCCCGAATGATTTCGTCCATACTCTCACCATAATAGAGTCGTTCCCCAGCCTATTTGAACCATGTCCTCCACCGGCTGTTTGAAGCCCGATGAGCACCAATCCTGAGGCTTGGCACGCGCCGCTCGAAGTCGCTCTTCAAGCCGACCTCGGAGAGGTTGAAGCCCTGCGCACCAAGTGGTATCCAATGCCGCCCTCCGAGGACTGGATGGTCATCGTGGATGATGCGACGGGCCGGCGTCGCGGCATTCTCATCACCCAGTTGTTCACGCCGATCACCGAGATGCTATTCATGATTCTCGAGGATGAGATTATCGAGGGCACGACGACATGGATCGCCGTGCCGTCAACGGTTCAGATCACGGAGAGCAGACTGGCCTTTCTGCAAGGGCTCGATGTGCGCCTGATTCCTTGCCAAGCACCCGATTGGGCACCTTCTCTGCCGGTTTCACCGCGGGACTGGACGGCAGAGGGTTGACAAATCCGAACCAACTCTCGCCCTCCATGGCGGACGAGACCCTCGGCGATATCATCGCGGATGTCTCGGACGAGGACGGCATTCGCAGGGTCGAGGTCGAGATCACCCACCGGCACGAGGATGACGCGGGTTCACGCTCGTGGACCATCGCCCTCGTGATGACGCTGATCATCGCCGGCGCGCTGATCTATGCGGCGGATACCGTCAAAGACTTCGGCGGCGACGACGGCGATGGAGAAGGTGATTGCAACGATGGCAAGGACAACGATGGCGATCATCTCGAAGATCATAACGATCCGGGCTGCATGAATGGCGGCAAGTGGGAAGGAACACGCTGAAAAACGGCGGCGCGCCGCCTTCGCCGTGATGACACGCGAGGCAGTGCCGTGCCGCGAGGGCGATCACGGCAAGTTTGAGGTCGCCGAGCGCGACGGCTGGGCACGTCTCGGTCGCCTGCACACGAATACCCACGTGCTCAACACACCGGCCCTTCTGCCGGTCATCAATCCCAACATCCGAACGGTGGAACCACGCGAGATGTGGGAGCGCTATGGCTTCGAGGCGCTGATCACCAATTCGTATGTGATTTGGAAGCATGAGAAACTGAAGGCTGAGGCCTTGGCCGATGGGGTTCATGTCCTGTTGGATTATCCCGGCGTCATCATGACGGATTCGGGCACCTTCCAGAATTACATCTACGGTGATGTCGAGGTTGGCGTCGAGGAGATCGTCGAATTCCAGCGCGACATCAAGGTCGACATCGCCACCATGCTCGATGTCTTCGGCACGCCGCAGATGAGCAAGGAAGAGGTCACCGAAGCGGTGACGACGACCGCAGACCGGGCCGAAGCCTCACTGAACGCGGCCGAGGGCACCATGCTGAACGGGCCGATTCAAGGCGGGGTTCACGCCGATCTTCGCAAGATGAGTGCGGAATTGATGGGCGCGCACGGTTTTGCTGTGCATCCGATCGGTGGCATCGTCCCGCTGATGGAGCGGCAGCGCTACCGAGAACTGGTCGAGATCATTCTCGCCTGCCGCGAGCAGATTCCCTGGGACCGGCCGATCCACATGTTTGGCTGTGGCCACCCACACCTCTTCCCAATCTGCATCGCCCTCGGTGCGGACCTATTCGATTCCGCTGCCTATGCTCTATTTGCGCGCGATGACAGACTTCTG
>CAVOCV010000164.1:0-3672 GCA_963694325.1 Candidatus Thalassarchaeaceae archaeon
CGGGATGACCTCAGCGATCAGCGAATCGTCCACACCTGAGTAAAGTCCGAGCGACATGTTGCCGCCATCGTGCGATTCAAGATCGACCTGTATGCCTCGCATGCCGCTCAAGGTGAATCCGTAGGCATCGGCCTGGTCCTCGGGATCCAAGCAACCCATGCCGGTCTCCTCGGGATTCTCTCCCAGGCCAATCGAGGTCATCCGGGTGCTGCCAGCATCCGCGTTCACCTGGCCCCAGTCTTGGGGGTTACCACAGTCAAAGGGCGGGAAGAATTCGGTGCCGTTGGTCCAGATCTGCAGGGTGTAATTGCCAAAGCCCGACCATTGTGTGACGTTGATGTAGTACGTGTCCGCGGCGCCCGAAGCATCCGTGTTCTCCGTGCTGACGGACTCGGGATTGGATGAACCTGCGCTAGTATCAATCTCGCTCGTCGAAGAGGCATTGAATAGTCGCAAATCATAATCCGCCGCATCCGGCATCGTCAGGGCTGCACTCAATTCCTGACCGCGGGCGATGTCGACCGCGAAGACGTCCCACTTTTCCGCCTCGTTGACGCAAGCGGTGATGATGCCAGAGAAGCCCTGACCGAGGTGGTGGGCGTTGCCATTTTCGTCCCCGACATCCATGCCGAGCCCCATGTCATTCTGTGGTGCCGTGCAATTCTCTGGAGGAATGCCGATCGTGATGTTGCCGACCGATGCGCCGTAGTTGTTGGTGTCGTTCTCCTCGGTGACATTGTTGTAAGCATCTGGCCAGAAGAGGACATGGTAGGTACCGTTGGCGATGTCGGCCGGAATCACCATGCTCGAAGTTTGATGAGACGCACCGCCATTGGCAGCGAGGTCAGGGCCGAGTTCAGAGTACCAATCGCCATTCGAATCCTCGAATGTGATGTCACCCCAATCATAGGTCTCGTCCTGTGAGAGGATGAAGATGAAGTCATACGGCGTGCTAGAGTTGGTCTCTGCCGCGCCGTTGTTGACCACATCATAGGTCACATCGATGGAGTCGGAAGCATTGGCGAACGCCGTGTTCATGGTGATGTTTTCACCGACGAGGTCCGGGCGGTCCGGCGTCGCGTTGGTCCAGATGCTGAAGATGTAGGCTCCATCGCCGGCGTAGAGTTCGACCTGAATGTAGTAGGTGCCCGCGACTCCAGAGGCGGACGAGCCGCCGGTGCTGACCTTCTCATAGCCCGAGGTTCCTCCGGAATAGTCGATGAAATTCGAGGCAGAGTCCCAGAATATGACATCGATGTCGAGGTTGGTCGGGTCACCGTGGGTCAACTCGAAGTCGACGTCATTGCCGCTGGTGACGGTGAAGGAATACCAATCATCGGTGTCTGCCGCGTCGACACACCCGTTGAGATTTGTCGAGGTTGGGTCACTGCCCAGGCTCCTCGCCGTCGCGTTGGTATTGCCCGCATCGCCGGCTGTGCCGCCGTCGCTTTGGACCGTCGGACAGACTGCTCGACCACCAGATGAACGTGGGGAATTCGCCTTCTGGAGTTCAATCGACTTGCCGTCTTCAACGTGGATGACGGTGCCTTCTGCGGTTTGGGAATCTTCGGTTGTGAACTGCGGGGCGATGAATGGCGCGAGTGCGGTCAGGATCATCAGCAGTGCGAGCGCGAGGCTCAAACGGTTCGTCGGCGTGGTGGAGGCCATACAACTAACCGCCCATAGGGCGGTATTTAACACCGTGTGAAATTGCTCAGAATCGCCTCAGAGCCGATGTTGGGATTTTGCGAGGCGACCGACGCCACCGCTCCATTCCCAACCGGCTGCCATACAACGGGCAGATCCGAGCAGTTTTCCGTCGCGGATGATGAGCACTTCCTCTCCGATCATCAGGTCCGCAGGCGCCTGTTCAACCATCTGCGGGAAAATGTCGCCACGCCACTTCTCCGTCCCACCGATATGAACCTCGCGAAGGGTGCCTGTTTCCCGCAATTTTGGGAGGAGGGTCTTGGTGAAGGAAAAACGACCGCTGTCGGGGTGCCACTGGGCCATCTGCTGCTTGCCTTGCATCAACATCCATCGCGGCGGCTTGCCGCCGACGTGCAGGCCCTCAAGCCAAGCATCGGTCCCAAATTGCCAACGGGAGAGGGAGGCGAAGGCGTGTGCGAGGAATGGCTTCTCTCGCATCGGCTTGCCCTCGAGCGCTTCGATCGCCTCACGCAGCACATCGCACGCGGCCTTTGAGGAGGCGCCGACGCCCTCGGGTCGGGTGTCGATGGTTTCGACGTCTGGGAAATCGATGCCGGAGTGATTGATCACCGTGGTGTAGCCGACGCGCTCGACCAGGCCGGTCACCATCCGACGAATCGTCGCCAATTCATCGTCATCCCAATCGCCGGTGACCGGGACGTCATAATGGGCCGCAGGCCACTGTTCCTCCAACTCGCGGGGCACCAATCCGAGCGGACTTGTGACGATGACCTGATGGACGCGGCGGTCGCGGACGGCACTGCGAAAGAAGCGGTGGGATCGGCTGGCAGAGTAGGGCTTTCGCGCCGAGCAGGGCAAGAGGACGAGGGTGTCTCGTTGAATCTCGTCAGGCATGTAGTCGGTCTCGATGCGACGGATCCAATCGCTGACCACCGGGTCGGCCCGGCTAATCATCGAATGACAACGGAATCGTTGTGATTTTGCGACGTGTTTGGAGAGGGGGGCGGTGTCGGCGAGAAGTGCGTCATGGCGACGCAGATGTTCGACCAGACGCGGGCTGTTGAGCGACTGCTTCTCAACCAATTCGCGCAGTGTTCCACTTTGAATTCCCGATCTCAGTGCAGAGAGGGCGGCTTTCCATTCCGCCAACTGCCCTTCCATTCCAGCAACTTCACCACTTGTGGAATCGATGTGACGCGGCCCATCTCGTGAGAGGATGAGGCCATGTGCATCGGCCTGACGACTTCGCCGCAGATCGAAGAGATCGACGCCGAACCATGCGAGCACAGCGCAATTGTCGGGCCCACCGAGGCCCGGTGTCCAGATGAGGGCGGCGGGGAATCGCTCACGAAGCAAGCGAATCGCCGTCACCAATCGTCCGGGGTGGCCGGCCAGTTGAACCGCATCCTGCAGGACGACGATCTCGGGGGAAAGGTCCGCCTCCAGCAATTGAGCATCGTGAACCAGACGTTGCCAAGTGACGGGCAAGAGCGGACCTGTCGACGCATCCTGTCCCGAATCAGCCGCATCCAAAGAGGGGGGGAGCGTGTGGCCTTCCGTGCCTGAATACTCAGGGACATCATCCTCTCCGAAGGGGAAAGACCAGGCCCCTCGCGCCCGCATCGACAGGGTTGCTGGCAAGGTGGTCGAGTCGTGTTCAACGGTGAACGGTGCCAACTCAATGGGCATTTCACCATCCTCAGAGGTCAGGCAGAGACCGGGTGTGAAACCCGTCGGTGCGCCGCGGTCGCCGAGCCCGAATAGCCTCGCATGGCGCCATCGCGCCATGACGGTTCGCGCCAGATGCTTATGCTCCATGAAGCGCGGCTGACGGCGCGCCGGACTTGAATGATTCTAAAGGGGGCGGGCCAAAGGCCCGGCCCATGCGTGTGCGAGTGGCGACCCTGCTCATGGTCCTCTGTCTCATCGCCGCGCCCTCGCTGAATTTCGGGACTTCACTCGATGAGAGAAGTTCACAACCAACCCACACATCCACCGACG
>CAVOCV010000165.1:0-3669 GCA_963694325.1 Candidatus Thalassarchaeaceae archaeon
GGAAGTCGACGACGGGTCATGCATATTCCCGCCTCCACCACCACCGGTCGAGGGCTGTACTGATGTCAACGCGACGAATTACGACCCCGCGGCGGAAGTCGACGACGGGTCCTGCGTCTTCCCGCCACCACCCGAAGAGGGCTGCACAGACCCGAATGCAACCAATTTTGACCCGATAGCGGAGGTTGATGACGGCTCCTGCATATTCCCACCCCCACCGCTCGACTTGGAGGCATTGACGATTCAGAATGCGGTCGGTCAGCAGAACGTTCTCGTCATCGCAGCCCATTATCCGGGAGAGAATCTGACCGACTCCGTCCCCGAGATTCAAGCTGCGATTGAGTCGGTCGGATCGTGGTTTTCCAACGTCTCCTACGGAAAGGTCTGGTTCAACGTCACCGTCGCCGGACCGTATGAATTATCGGACATTGGCACGGGCTCGAACGAAGTCTATGGGGCGGTCATCGATGATGGCTACAACCTCAGCGAATTCAACCGAATCATCGTCGGTGGTCACAGCCATCAGTCCACCTCGAGTTTCTCGAGCCTCGGCATCGATTCCCGTAACATCACCGACAACCAGGGAAATACCGTCGAAATCATCGCCAGTAGACTCCAGATCAACTCTGCCTTCTACTTCCAAGGGCGCGTCTACGAGATCATTCACCACGAGATGGGGCATTCATTCGGCCTTGGACACGCTGGATTCTACAGCAGTTTGACCGGGCAACTGTTCACCTATGGCACCTACAACTCGCCGATGGGATTGCCCGCCAATTTGCCATCGTTCAGCATGTCGGATGCCTACCAGATGGGATGGATTGACGAAGAGAATCTCACAACGGTCACCAGCGATGGCCAATGGACCCTGAACACCATTGAGAATGCCGATGCGAATGGCATCCGAATCCCGATTCCAAACGATGCATCAGGCGAGCGTTACTACTGGCTCACGCCACGCTCGCAAGGCAATTTCTCAACCGCCGAACTGACAGAGAATTTCGCGCCCGGCGCGCTCCACACCGCCAGTGGAGGCGGCCTCGGCACATTGGCCATCGACACCACCCTAGAAACCCACATGTGGAAGGGGGAGATGGACACTGATCTCCTGCCCGGACGCAGTTGGACCGACCCGACAGGGACGATTCACATCACCCTGCTCGAATCGACGAATGATACGGTCACCGTCAAGGTCGTCTTCGGTGAGAATTCAGCAAATACGCCGCCTCAGATCAACGACGTCACGGCGACGCTGGTCTCAACCAATCCCTACGTCTACGATTTCTTCGCCAACGCAACCGATGTCGACGGCGATGAACTGACCTATTTCTGGAATTTCAATGCCAAAGATGGTGGTAAATTTTCGCTGACAAACCATGGTGATGGGCAGAGCCAGAGCCATCCCTTCAATCAACAAAATTCGCGCCGGGTCTGGGTGACTGTGAGCGATGGAGAAGGCGGTGTCACACGTGGGTGGGTCGATGTGGAAAATCACACGAACCTGGCCCCCACACTCAGCGGATACTCCCTCAATTTGTCGAATGGATTCGTCGTATTCGTCAGCAACGCATCCGATGCCGATGCCTGCATCTACACATGGGACTTCGGGGATGGCAATTTCTCCAACTCAAAACGTGGTTATCACAACTATCCAATCCACGGCATGTACAACGTCACGCTGACCGTCGATGACGGCGAATTCATCGTCAGCTATACCGAAGAGGTCAATTCGCAATGGCCGGGTTACCCACCGAATGTCCTTCCAATCGCAGATGCAGGTGGAAACCAAAGCGGCGGTGTGAACGACAACTTCGTTCTCAATGGCAGCGGATCATCCGACCCGGATGCAGGTCCGGCGGGGCTTCGATATGAGTGGAGTTGCGACAATTGCTCAGTGACGTTTGATGGCATGAACATGACCGTGACCATCCGTGGACTGGGCGTTGGAACCTGGGAGTTCACCCTGCTGGTCTACGATGGTAGCGACTCCGTCACCGATTCCATCTGGATTACAGTAGTTTGAGTTCGCCAGTGATGGCATCGATCTCGTCCTCATCCGCAGGTCCGATCGCGACCACAGTCAACGAACCGGCGGGAATCTGGGTGCGCCCTGCATCTCGAATCGAACAGACGGGAAGATGGACTCGCTTCGCGGCATCCATCATCGATGACAGATTCTCCGAGGTGCCCTTCAGCACGACCTTCTGCTGCCCCGTCGCCATCCACACGGCCATCTCATCGGGAAAGGTCTCCGCGGCCCGTAGCGCCGCCTTGACGGAGGCATGACCGACCTGGGCGGCAATCTTCCCCTTGCCCATTTTGAGAGACGCATCGACGATGCACACCAGCTTGACCGGTCCCAATGAGGACCGATACGACGCATCACCACGGCTCGGCGCGGTCAGGCGATGCAGAAACGAACGCAGTCCCATCGGACCACCCCAACAGGCGGGCCCTCATGAGCCGTCCGCTCAGGCGGCATCATAGATGCCGAATCCAGTCAAGGGTGGGGTGTAGACGTGGAGATTGATGAGGTTCACATCTGTGTCGTTGGAGACACGATGGATGTCGGACTCGTCGGCAGCACAGACCGTGCCTGGAAGGTAGATGCGGACCTCCTTGGTGACGGCTCGGCCATCTTCGTCCAGTGAGTAGACGGTCTCGGTGGATTCACCGGCGACGATGTTGAAGGCACAATCACTGCCGGTGTGGTCATGAATCGGTGTGTCTTGGCCGGGCTTCCAGGTGACGAGCACCATCTCGTAATGCTCGGTGATTTTGACGATGTTGCGCTGGTAGCCCGCGTCGGCATAGCCGACGCATTTGTCGATTGCATCGACATTGAGCACGGCCTCTTCGAGCCGTTCACCGAGTTCAGCAAGGCCAGGTCGCCCCTCCAATGCATCGAGCCACTCGACCAAGCCACCGATGCCTGTACAAGCAGCGGTCAGGTCTTCGCACTCGGATGCATCCAAGGTAACGACGACGACCATGAGATGGCCTGATGCGGCCCGGTCTTAGACTTCACGACGGACGGATTCAGCGAGCATTCTGTGGAAATGATGGGGGCCGGTCTCCTTGCTGGGAGAGTATCGGCCGCGGTCATAGGCGGTGGACGAGACGCCTTTCTGGACCCGTTCGACGATGAATTGGTCCTCGGCCTCGACCTTGTCGAGGTCCCCGCCTGCGCCCTTGCCGAGGGCGTCTGGATTGCCGACGAAGCCGTGGTAGACAATCCGGGTCTTGTCGACGGCTTCGGGAATCACCACATTGACGGACAATCCCCACGGATAGAAGTTCAGCATGAGACCTGGATAGAGCCAGAAATAGTACGCAGCGATCCGTTGGCCGGCATCCGGATGATCATCGGGCAGGTCGAAGCAGGCCTCGTCCTCTTTGGCGATGCCGACCTGCAGCACACCGCGGTCAAACAGCTCGGTTCTGTAGGTGGAGTAATCCAATACCTCATGCAAATCCGCATGCACGAAAGGAATGTGGAATCCCTCCAGATAATTCTCGACATAGAGCGCCCAATTGCAATCGATCTGGTATGAACGATGTCTGGACGCATCATGGACAAAGGCATCGACGGAGAGGAAATCCATGCGTTTGGAAACGAAGGAAATGAAGTCATCAAATCCAGAGGCGGACAGGCTGTTGAACAGCAAT
>CAVOCV010000166.1:0-3649 GCA_963694325.1 Candidatus Thalassarchaeaceae archaeon
CTGCTCCACATCAGCCCCACCGAGGTGGGAGCGATCGCCGAGCAAGATTCGAATCGATTGACCAAGCAGGGCATGGACTTCGCGGCAGATCGCGCCGGGGATGTCGAGGCCAAGGTCGACCTCCCTGGCGAGGTCATCAGTCGCCGGGATGGACTGGACTCCGCCGCCGGTCAGGCCCGGCTCATCCACGGACACGGTGTCGAGGATGACAGTCCCGATCTACGCGTCATGGGCATGGATGCGGCCAGCCGCGCTGCAGCCGGATCCGATATTGTCCCCCAGGTTCCCGCGCTGACGAGCAATCCCGCCGCCCGGGATGCGAGCAGTCGGGCCCAACGTACCCAGCATCTGACCGACCGCCTCGCTGAATTGGAGAAGGCATCCATACGCAATATGCACACCGCATTCTCGGGCAGTTCAGGCGATCAGGTCACGGTTTGGAAGCGAATTCGAAACCTGCAGGACCTCGGTGTTGATGTCCAGCCGATCATCGACCGATTCGAATCTGACCCCGAAGGGGCTCACGCTGCACTAAAGGAGGCTGAAGGATGACGACCGTGCGACGGACCGCCTTTGCCGAGGCGCTCGAGCGAAGTCGACGCTTCCTCGGCGAATCCGCTCCCGAACCGGACGTCCTCAAGGGCAAGAGCACCCTGCTCGACCACGTCTCGATCCGTGAGCGAGCCCGGGCAGAGGCTCGCTTCGCCGCCCGCCACGCGCTTCCATCCGATGCACCGGGTCCACTGGAACGACTCTCCATCCTCTCCGGTGACGAGACCAATTATGCCGAGACCGTTCACGCCCGATTGGAAGCGATGCGGGGGCGCATTCTCGCCAGCAGTCCACTCGACTTGGAGACCGAAGCCTCCGACCTGCCCGCCGGCACACCGCGTTGGGTCATCGGCGAAGATGCATACGATCCCCGTGACCCCTTGACCCCGATCTGGCGAGAGGTGCTCGACCAGCATCGAGGCCTACACCCTGCCGAGCCGCTGGGCGAGGCCGAATTGGGTAGCCCTCAGATCTCTGATGCTGGGCCTGCCCCGTCCTCAGCCGCCCACGCCGGATTCTGGCCACCACTTCTCACCACCCGGCCTGGATATGATTTCGCCCAATGGCAGAGAGGCCCATCCAACCGCATGGCGACACAGGCGGCGAGCGAGGTCATCGACCATCCCGCCGCCCGACTGAATCCCCTCCTGATCCACGGCGCAGCAGGTTCTGGGAAGAGCCACCTGTTGTGGGCCATCGGTGAATCCCTTGAGGTTGGCATGCCCGATCGTGACGTTCGATTGATCACAGCCGAGACCTTCCCCTCCGAACACCTACCCTCGGATTGGGATGATCTTCTGATGGAGGCGTCTGCCCTGCTCATCGACGATGCGGACCGCATCCTGATGCGCCCCAACGGGGCGGAGATGTTGGCCAAACTGGTCGGCTGGTCGATCGACATCGGCGCCCAGGTCATCCTGACCGCCTCGCGGCGATTGGCCGCTGATTCCCTGCCCATCGGCCGTTTGCGTCAGGCGGTTTCAGCCGGTATTCACGTTGAACTCGGCACTCCTTCAGAAGCCACCATGCTCCTCCTTCTTCGGCGGCAGACCCTGTCCCGAGGCCTGTCGCTCACCGACCCTCAACTACGCGTGATCACCGGACGCAGCCGTGGCGAGTGGACCCGGGCCAAGGCGGATTTCGAGGCTGTTCACCTGGCGATGGAGGCTGGCACTGTCTTCCTCGGAGCCGAAGAGGTGACCGCGCTATTGGCCGGCAAGGCGCCGCCGATGGCCGATGGTGTGACCGAGACCGTTCTGGATGCGGACGCCATCGGTGCCCGCATCGTGTCCGATGTGCTCGACACGGTGCTGCCTGAACCGGCGGAACACCGGGCGGAGATCATCTCCGACCGCATCGAGGTCGAGGATGATTACCTGGCCCCCGAATTTTCCCTGCCGCCCGCCCATCTGGCGGCTGAACGCATCGCTGGAGCCCAGCTCCGCGGCCACCTGCAAGACATTCAGGCCCGCGGTGATGCGGCGACGAGCGCCCCCGAAATCCCAGCCGGAAGCAATTACGAGCGGCTTGCTGATGCCGCCCTCGACCGGCTCGAGAACGTGATTCACGAACATCGCTTCGAGTTGTCAGAACTGAACCGAGAGATCACCGAAATATCCCACCGCGTTGAGACGGCGAGTGCAGATGAATTGGTCAGCTTCGCCGATCGCATGCTCTCCATCGAGGGGCATCTAGACACCTTGCGAGACCTGACGACCCACGAGATTCCGCCCTTCGACCCCGGTGCACTGATTATTCCAATCAAGCGCCCCGTGCTGATGCCAGCACCGCCTGAACCCGCCCCGGCGATGGCCATTCTCAAGCCGGTGAAACGTCGCATCCTCATGCCTGGGAAGCGCCCCCCTCAAGCGGTCAGTGCACCGGTGGTCGTCGTAAAGGACCCCGCTCAAGAGATGGCCCCAACCGTCGTGGCGACAGTCGTCGAAGAAGTAGAAAAAGAGGTAGAGGTAATTCCTGAGGTAATTCCTGAGGTGATTGCAGAAACACCAGTCGAGGTCGTGGTCGAGGATCCACCAACACCCAAAGAAAAATCCAAGCCGGAACCCGAGGAGGAAGATTTCATCTCGAGTCTGACGGGCACGGTCAGCAAGAAGAAGAAATCCAGCCGCCCCAAGCCCGAGACCGAAGGTCCGCCCCCGGCCAAGAAAAAGGAGAAGAAGTCCGGCATCGATCTGATGGCCATCGCTGATGATGTCGAGGAGGTGTCCGTCACCAAGGCCGCCGGATCCGGCGGGCTGGACCTGACCGAGAAGGAAGATGAAGATGATGCCGATTTCGGCGACTTACTCGGCAAAGTCACGAAGTCCTGACTAGAATCACTCCGACCATTTTTTGAAGCCCTTCTCCGCCACAGCATCCTTGTCAAGATGCCCTTGAATCACCGGCAAAGTCACCGTTTTCGCACCGGCGTGACGCAGACCCGGACAGAGTTGAACCGTCTTGTGCCACGACCGATTTGAGGACATATTTTCACGCCACCATGGGAAGGCCGAGCACTGATCGGGCTTGGCCTCGTACACACTACAGGTCTTGTCCTCGGCCAGAAAGATGCAGACACCATCCGACGTCCGTGACTTCAGAACGAATCGCCCGTTTTGGCTTGGGACACAATCGCGGGCCAACCATTCCTCGACCCCCATGTCGTGATGGGCGGCGAGTCGGGCCGCATCGTGAGGCGCGAGAAATACCACGCCGCCCGGCTGGTCACAGCATTTTCCGCAATCGGGTTGACACTCGAAGCGAACGCCGGCGGAGAACCAGGGTTGACGCCGTGCCATGGCCGTCGGACCCACCCGTTCCACATAGGCTCATCCGTGGTTGAAAATGCGCACCTGATGGCTTCTCCACCCGTGGTGCAATACACACAACCCTTGCCCTTATACATCCTGCATCCATCCCGGGTGTTGAGGGGTGTGGAATGAGCACTGAGAACGAAAAGGAGGTCCTCTTTGAAGTCACAGCCGACCATCTCGACACCGGCTTGCGCGGCGTTCCTGTCGGCACCTGTCGCACCTCATTCGTCGACCCGAAGAAGGGGGTTCACTACTGTGGGTATCCGGTGGCTGACCTTGCGGAA
>CAVOCV010000167.1:0-3634 GCA_963694325.1 Candidatus Thalassarchaeaceae archaeon
CGTCAATCTCAATGAACAAGGCATCATTGAATCCATCATCAGCAAGGCGGGGGCCCAAACATCGACCCGCGCCCTCGCCGGTGGCCAGAGAGTCCTCCTCGATCACTTGCACCTGATGGCCCAATCTGCGGTCGCAGCCGAGTCGGGCATCAGCTCGGTCATTCTGATCGATGACTTCGACATCATGATGGACCAGCAAACCGTTGACAACCTCGAGGAAATCATGAGACTGGAATCGGAGTGCAGCGGCACCCAATTCATCCTCGTCGCCGGGTCCGACCAGCAATTCGCCAACTGCAATACCATCTCTCTCACATGAGAGGCGACCCGGTTGCAAAGGTGCGTTTTGCTCAGTCTTCTGTCTGCCAATCGGGTTCTTGGGCATCTTGCTTGGCCCAGACGATATCATCGATGCGCAGCACTGAGATGGCGGCTTCGGTCGCGCCCGAGATGGCGTGCCGGGTGATGCGGATCGGTTCAGTCACGGCCGCCTCGCCCATGTCGGTCACCTTGCCTGTGGTGATGTCGAGTCCCTGCCAGGCCGAATCGGATTCGGCTTGGGCCGCGGTGGCCCTGAGCAGCGAATCGATGGGGTCGAGTCCCGCGTTTTCCGCGAGGGCTCTTGGAATCACTTCGAGCGCGGCGGCGAAGGCTTCGACGCCCATCTGCTCGCGCCCGGGAATGGTCTCGGCATGGCGCCGCAGTCGGCGCGCGAGGGCGATGTGGGTTGCGCCGCCACCGGGCAGGAGTCGGGGCTCATCCACCAATTGACAGGCGACACCGAGGGCATCGTCGAAGGCGCGTGATGCCTCGTCGAGTCGCATCTTGCTGCTGCCGCGCAGCACGACGGTGATGCCGGCGGTCTGGCTGCCCTCGAGGATGAGGTGTTGTGTGCCGAGCCGCTTCTCTTCGCGGATCGATTGGAATCGGCCGACATCCTCGTCGCGAATGTCGTCGATGTCGAGCACGGGGCGCGCGCCGGTGGCGCGGCACAGGTGCTCGATCTCGGGGCGTTCGACGCGTCGATAGGCCAAGATACCCGCCGCGGCGAGCATTGGGTGTGCTTCCTCCTCGATACCATCGCGGGCGATGAGACAGTCGATGTTCGCTTCTTTCAGCGCGTCAACGCGCGCCTGCAGGTCGGCGCGGTCGCGCGCGTGGAACGCGGCGAGCGTGCCGGTATTCGTGATGAGCAGCGTCGCATCGATCTCCGGTTTTCGCTTCTCAAGGCCGCCGTCGAGAATGAGAATCCTGCCCGGTTCGGGCTTGAGTTCCATCTCGCGGTGGACCCGTGTCTTCTCGAGGACGAGGCCCTGGACGAGTTCGCTATCCCCGATCGCCCCGCTCTTCTGGGTGATGATTCGAACGTGCTCAGTCTCACCTGTGCCGCTCTTTCGAGCCGCGTCGTGGGCGAGTTGGGCGAGAATGGCTTGGAATCCAGCATCACCCTTCCCGGCGAGCGCGGTTCTCACCGCTTGGAGTGCGGCCTCCACATCAGCGTCTCTGGAGATGGCGGAGAGTGTGTCATCGACCACATCTTCGCACATGTTGTATCCTTGGGCAACGACTGCGGGGTGGACGCCACGTTCGACCAGTTGGAGGGCATTGACGAGAAGTTCAGCGATCAGAACGACGGTGGAGGATGTCCCATCTCGCACCTCATCGTCTTGGGCGCGCGAGGTACCGATCAGCATCAGGGCCGTTTGGTGCTTGACCTCAGCGGCCTCGAGTACCGACACGCCGTCATTGGTCACCATGGCGCTGCCATCGGTCCCGACGAGTAGCTTGTCGAGCCCCTTCGGCCCGAGTGTGCTTCGCACGGCATTGGATAGGGCGACCGCGGCCTTGACATTGTCACGCAAGGCCGTGTGACCCGTTACACTCTCCGTCTCGGCGAGGACGGCATCCCGGTCGGTTTGCACCATGCAAGCCGCCGACCCACACGCCCCCCTTCAAACCGACGCTTCACAATCCTTCATATAGGACCTGACCTCAGGTACTATACAACCAATGGTTAGGTAGTGTGGTCCAATGGAGCGAGACGAGTGGGAAGACCAAGTTCTGAAGCAGATGGTGGAGATGTTCCGCAAGATGGGCATGGATGTGGACGAGGATGACCTCTCCCGCATGATGGAACAGATTCAGTCCCAATTCGAGAACCTTGGCATCGACCCGGAGAAGATCAAATCCGGCGAGGTCAAGATCAATCTCCAGTCCGACCTCGGCAACCTTGGTGAAATGCTCGGCAAGGGCGAGATGCCCGATCTTTCAGAGATGCTTTCCAACCTCGGCGTCGATGTCCAGATGGGCAAGAAGCCGGCGCCTGAACCCCCCGTGGCCGATGTCGAGGTCGAGGATGTCGAGGAGATCGACGAGGATTCGGTCAATCAGATTCCGATCGCCGACATCTACGTCGTCGGCGATTCGATGAACATCACCATCGACATTTCGCGCCACGATGGCATCGAAGATGCCGAGATCGAGCTGAACCTGTCTGGTGGCGGGTCCACCCTGCAACTCATGCGCACCACTCAACTTCGCCCCTTCGGCCGTTACGAGCTGCCGAAACCGGCGGAGCACATCCAGAACTGGGAGCTGAACAACGGCATCCTGGACATCACCCTCACCCTGCGTGAGAACCCCGAAGCAACCCCTGAAGGAGGCAATTGAACATGGCAAAAAACCCCGTAATTGGCATTGATCTAGGCACGACCAACAGTTGTGTGGCGACCATCGAGGGCGGTGAGGCCATCGTGATTGCAAATGCCGAGGGCGCGCGAACCACGCCGAGCGTGGTCGCCTTCGCCAAGGATGGCGAGCGCCTGGTCGGTGTGACCGCAAAGCGTCAGGCCGTCACCAACCGCGAGCGCACCTTCCTCTCTGTCAAGCGAGAGATGGGCACCGATTGGAAAGAGGGTATCGACGATGCCCAGTACACACCCCAAGAGGTCTCTGCATTCATCCTACAGAAGTTGAAGGCCGACGCCGAGGCCTACCTCGGTCAAGAGGTCAAACAGGCCGTGGTCACGTGCCCCGCCTACTTCTCCGACGCCCAACGCAAGGCGACCAAGGATGCGGGCCGCATCGCCGGCCTCGACGTTCTGCGCATCATCAACGAGCCGACGGCAGCAGCCCTGGCCTACGGTGTCGACAAGGAGGACGACCAGACGATCCTCGTCTTCGACCTCGGCGGCGGCACCTTCGACGTGTCCGTGCTCGAGATCTATCAGGTCGACGGCCAACCACAGATTGAGGTCAAGGCAACCGCGGGCAACAACCGCCTCGGCGGCGATGATTTCGACGAGCGCATCATCCATTGGTGCGTCTCCGAATTCAAGAAGGCGAGCGGCATCGACCTGTCGACGGATGGTCAGGCCATGAGCCGCCTCAAGGAAGCGGCTGAGAAGGCCAAGATCGAGCTCAGTGGCACCCAGACCAGCCACATCAATCTCCCCTTCATCACGATGAAGGACGGCAACCCCGAGCACCTCGACCTCAACCTGTCACGCGCCCAGTTCGACGACCTGACCGCAGACCTGGTCGAGGCGACGATGGGTCCGACCCGTCGCGCCATGAAGGACTCCGGCGTCAAGGCCGGCGACATCGACAAGATTCTGCTCGTCGGCGGCAGCAC
>CAVOCV010000168.1:0-3625 GCA_963694325.1 Candidatus Thalassarchaeaceae archaeon
AGGCAGTGTAGGTCGGCGCCGTGGCGGCTGTCGATGGTCCAACCCGGCCACGGCCAGTCGATTCGACTGGCGACATTGTTGCCAAATCTCGAAGCATCCGTGTCACACGCATCCACCTGCAGGATGCCCTCGCCCTCGATGCGGAGACGTCGAGCCAACGCCGCGAATAGACTGACCTCGTGATCGTTGAGATTTGTCGCCATCATCCCGTGGTCGATGTCGGCCGGACTGGAGATGTGCAATTCGAAGGCCCAGCCTTGTGCACGGATCCATGCATCCAGTTCGACCCGTCGCTCCGCGGAGAGAAGCTTGGAATCGGTGACGCCCATCTCGTGCAATCGTGGTAAATCCGCCTCGGGAATGCGCAGGGCGCCGACCACCAGAGGTCCAATGACGGGGCCGCGGCCGGCTTCGTCGATGCCGATTCGCCACATGGGGTCTCACTCACAGGTCGAGGTCAAGGTCGTTTTTGCTGCTCTCCTTCTTCTCGTCGAGCAAATCTCCGACCAAATCATCAATCGCCGCGTAATCGGCCTTTGAGTCGTGGTGTTCAAGGACGGATTGTGCCGCGTCGACGATGGAATCATCCGGCGCGACTCGTTTTGATTTGGGTGTCGCTTTCATCTGGAATCCCGTCGTGAATGCATCGGCGGGCATCGACGGGCTCTCGATGGACTCCGGCGGCTTCTCGCCGCCATTCTCGAACTTCTCCATCCAATCCTCCACCTTTTCGGGCTCGACGTTCACATGCGCGTGGAGCGCCGCCCATTCGGCATCTTTGCGAGCCCGGTGCTCCACGGCACGCAACAGCAACATCGAGCCGATGGCGATGACAATCAGCGATATCAGCACCTGATTCCACGCCACCCAGAAGGCGGCGAGATTCTCGACGAATTTTTCCAAACCACTCGGCTCAACGATGTTCTCGGGCCGCCATTGTTCAGCCAGATAGTCGTGTGTGGTTCGATTGGTGAAGAGGATGCCAGGCTCGAGCGTGCTGCGCATCTCGACCGTGATCTCTGCCGTGCCATTCATCTTCTGATCGCGCGGCAACTCCACCCAAGCTCGGAAAGTGAATTCGGTGCCCGGCGGAATGTCGTGCAGAATGAAGTGATTCGGCGTCCCATCATCGCTCTCCCAATCGCTTGTGAACGGGGGGATCAATCCGAATTCCGTCCACACATTCGTCGACAGGGTCACATCGAGTCCATCGTCGGCATTGCCGGTGTTGACCAGTGTATATGCGACGGTGATATTGTCCAGATCGTCGACCGATTCGCCATTCGATTCAATCTTCCACGAGATCATCGTATCGACCTCGATCTCGGTGAGCGCGAGCGCCATACCGATGCCATCCGCGGTTTCCAGCGTGAACATCGGGTTGAATTCAACGCCCGCCTGAAGGCCTTCATCGAGTTCGAACACGACGGTGATCTGACTGGAATCCCACGGGTTGAGATCAAACTGGGATTCCTCAAGGGAGATGGTCAAGCCCGCCGTCTCGGTGGCGCTGAGTTCGTATGAATCGTGGTAATTGCCCGTGTTCTGGATCCAGATGGTCGCGTCGCAGTGCCCGCCGGGCAGAATCTCATCGCAGCCGGAGACCAAATCGAGAACGGCATTTCTCTCGCGCAAGATACTGACCTCGAGAATGACTGAATAGACCTGTTGGTTGGCCCTGCTGCTCCAGGTCGTGAACTCGACCCACATGGTGCCGGACGGGTCGTCGGGCGCATCGAATTCCAACTGAACTGTGCCGCTGCTATACGCACCGAGATCATTGACATTGTACAACTCGAAAATGCCGACGGACCAGCCACCCTCCTGGAATGAGATGGCGGCTTGTTGACCGGGAATCGGCACCCCCGCCTCGGTCACGGGACGAATCCGAACCGCCAGCGATGCCGCTTCATTGCCGAGATTGCGAACCGTCACCGGCACGCGCACCTTGAGGTCGGGGTCGACAGTGTCATCGATCGGTTCGGCTACGATTTCAGCCCCGTGCCAAGCCATCACCTCGATGGTGAATGACCAGGTGTCCACATCGCCGTCGTCTTGGCTCACGGCCTCGACGGTGAAGCCATGCCTCGACCCCGCCAAGGGCAGCCCCATCTCGACCAGGGGAACCGAGATCGAAAATTGCACCCAGTGCAAGGAATCGCTCTCCATCGGCAGGACCATCGCATTGGCCGGATTTCCATCGCCATTCGACCAGGACATCTCCCAGTCGCTATTCGAAATGATGCGAATCAAGGCGGTGTCGGCAAAGGATGCATTGTTCGTGATGTTGACCGCGATCCCCGTGCTGATGCCCGGCGCGATGCGGAAGTTCGAACCGTCATTGCTACCGAACCAGAGATTGCTCCCCCCGACGCCTCCGCCGGGGCTCTGCCAGGGGTAAACATACGTCGGTGTATTGTTGAAGACGGCCGCATCCGCGGCCTGCTGCAATTGCATTCTCGTGTTCGAATTGAGCCCAACATCATCGGGCAATCCAACCGAGGATGTCCCAGCGAGCGTCGCGTGAATCACACAGGCGGCAAGATACGAACCTCGCGCCGAAGGGTGGGCACCATCACTCGAATACAACGTGTAGAAGAGAGATCCAGAATCGGTCGGTGTTCCACCCGCCGCCACGATATCATCGTAGATCACCTGGAATGCCAACCCCACGGGTGCGATGTAGGCGGTGCGCTCCGCATCCGTCAAGTTCTCAGCATACAATCGATATCCAGATTCAAGATTGGCCTGCATCGTTGGATAATCCGGATTGCGAACCGCATTGGTCGAATCCCCATCACGATATCCCCAGGTCTGGAAGAAGACCGTCTCAGCATCCGCATCCTCAATCATCGAATCGAGACGAATCGCCCCGTCTTTACTGTCCTGCCAATTGGTGGAGGACTCCGGCGGGAAGGACGGAACCTGACTCTGATCCTGCAGCACGACGTAGTCAAAATCGTTCGTCGTCAGCCTCGTATGCCATTGATGGCCCGGTGTCTCGGCATTGTCAGCATGCTCGACCAGCTTCATGCCGCCACCGGTCAGATCGCTGATCGCCGCCGGGTGACCTGCATCATCAAAAACCGATTGCACACGGTCGCGCAAAGAGTTCGCAGACGTGTATGAATTTCCCATCAAGAGCACATCGTGGATGCCATCCGACGGCGACTCCTCACGCGATGGAACCTCTGTGAGGTTCGAGAGAGACGGTGCCCACGACATGCACAGCAGGGCGAGGAGGACGAGGGGGACGAGGAACACACGCCCACGCATGCCCGCCGCGTCGGTTTCGGCTGCTATAATCCATTGGGGCGGCCTGTGCGGGGCGGTGCATTGAAGATGGGGCCTGAGCACTCGTACACGATGCCCCTGTGGTGGCCCTTCCGCCGTCGAGAGCCGGTCGATACCGGATTTGAGGAAGTCGGCTACACCGGCGAGGAGGATACCGAGGATACCCTCGCCGACCGGTCTCATGTCGAGTCCGAGGAATTCCAGAATGCCATGGCCATTCTCACCGCTTCTACCGAAACTGCACCCGCTGGTGAACCCGCGCCGAAACCCGGCGAAGGCGAGGGTGGATGGGTCGACAATAACGATGGGTACTGGTATTGGAAGAAGGCCG
>CAVOCV010000169.1:0-3584 GCA_963694325.1 Candidatus Thalassarchaeaceae archaeon
GCTGAAAGCCTGCATTGGGCCGTGCTCGCGGATGAGGATGGCAGCCGACTGTGGCGATTCGATGCCACACCAACCCCCGCTTCCATGGCGACCAGTCAACACCTCTTCCCCACCGAGGCGGATTGTGCTGAGCGGTGCGAATGGAGACTCGATCCCTGGGCGGCGACCGACCTTCACAATCTCGGCATCCGTGGGGATCATGTCCCTGTTCTGGCGGACACCGGGCGCATCGTTCTCGGCCCGACCGCTCTGTTGCGCGGACACCGGGACACCACCGTTTCCGTCAATCTCATGTTGACCGTGACGGCACCGGCGACGCTGCACATCAGTCTGTGCGGACTCGGCTGCACGAGTTGGGATCAGACAGTCGATACAGGCACACACCAGGTCTCCCATCTCTACCACACGAATGTCGAGGGGGAGATTGAAGTCCAACTCGCCGTGAGCCTGGCAGGGGATACGTGGATCGACCCCGCGGGGCTCTCCGGGCGCAGCGACCGCATCTTTGATTCAAGTGGACTCTGGGTGCATTGGGTAGAGGTGAGAGATCTTTGACGACCGGCCTGACGATTCTGCTGCCGACCTTCAACGAGGTCAATGGGCTCCAAGGCGTCGTCGAGCGCATCCCATTGGCCGATCTGCAGGCCGAGGGCTGGGACCCGCGGATCCTCGTCGCCGATGGACGCAGCACGGATGGCACCCAGGAATTGGCCCGCGAACTCGGACTCGACCTGATCGTTCAGGGCCCGGCCGCGGGCAAGGGGTTCGGGATGCGGGAAGGCTTTGCACGCTTCCTCTCGGGCGGGGATGAGGTGCTCGTCATGCTCGATGCCGATGGCACCTATGCACCTGAGGAGATTCCGCGGCTGCTCTCCGTGTTGAGAAAAGGCGATCGCGACGTCGTCATCGGCAGTCGATTGCGCGGTGTCATCGAACCGGGTGCAATGTCCAGATTCAACTGGGTCGGCAACCATGTCCTGACCTGGGCAGCCGTGGCGCTCTATCGCGTCTTCATCAGCGATGTGTGCACGGGGTTCTGGGCCTTTCAACGGTCATCCATCGAGCGCATGGAACTGAATTCGATCGCCTTTGAAATCGAGGCCGAGATGTTCACGGCCTGCGCCAACGAACGCCTCAGCATCACCGAGGTGCCCATCTCCTATGCGCCCCGGGTGGGCCACAGTAAATTGGGCTCGGTCGGCGACGGTATGCGCATCCTGCGCAAACTCCTGGTGAGACGATTATTCCCCCGCCCGATCAACCGGATCTGAGGGTGGTCCTCACTCCTCTTCCTCGGCCGAAGCCGCAGCTGAGTTGGGTCCATCCTCATCGGCGAGATGGTTGTGTTCGGCTTCTTCGGCGAGGGCGCGGACGCCGCTCTTCGTCCGGAGATCCTTCTTGGTCTTCGCACCGAGCTTCGCCATCTCCTCGGTTTGCCATACGATGTTTCCAGTGCCTTTGATCAATTGGTCTCGTGCATGGTCGTAAGCGGTCTTGGCTTGGCCGAGTTCGAATCCGACCGAGTTGAAATTCTCGAGGAAGTTGACCACCTTGTCATGGAGCTGGCCGGCGCGCTTGACCAGTTCCTCCTGATTTCGGGAGCGATTCTCTCGGTGCCAGAACTCTTGGATCAGTCTGAGGGTCAGCATCAACGTCGTCCCAGTGACGACCTTGACCCGGGCCTGACCAGTGAGATTCTCATACAGACTGACATCGGCGTGCATCGCCGTGAGGAATGCACTCTCGAGCGGGACAACCATGAGGACGAAGTCAAGCGTGTTGATCTTCTCCATGTGCTCGTAGTTCTTTGAAGCGAGATTGTCGGCATGCTTGCGGATCGAAGCGCAGTGCGCTTTGAGGGCGGCAGTCTCGGTGGCCTCGTCCTCCGCATTGGTGTACTCGACATAATCGGTCAGTGAGACCTTCGAATCGATGACGACCTGACGGTCGCCCGGCAGGTTGAGGACGAAATCGGTGCGCTTCCGCGTACCGTCCGCCGCCGTCTCCGACATCTGCTTGTGATAATCCCGACCGTCTTCGAATCCCATGTTTTGGAGGAGATTCTCGACGACGACCTCACCCCAAGCGCCCTGCGCCTGAGAGTCACCGCGGAGAGCGAGAGAGAGTTCACGAGTCTCATCGGCGAGTTGAATGCCGAGATCACTGACTTTGGTCACCTCGTTGCGCAGTGTAGCATCCCGATCGATGCCTGCCTTCTCGACCTTGTCGAGGGCTTCGACGTAATCCTTCATGCTCTGGGACAGTGCCGATGTGGCAACGGTGAACGACTTCTCCTTCTCCTTCTCCGCTTCGGACATGGCACTTCGCAGGGCTTCTCCCGCAGCGACCTTGAACGCGTTGTGCATCTGGGCCTCATTCTTCTCTGCCGACTCGTTGAGGGCGACTTCGCGGGCTTCTGCTGCAGCCAACGTCGCCGCACTCTCCGCCGCGGTCGCTTCGAGCAGACGGGCGGTGCGCTGGTTGAGGATGAACCACATGATGGCGCCGCCGATGAGGGCTGCGATGACTGCAGTTGTGAGCGTGAGGAGTTCCGACATGGGGCTGACCTGAACGCCGTGGTTCTTGAACTCTGCAGTTCGGAATGACTGATGAAGGGGGGGCGATGCAACCACCCATCATGCGCAGGCGTAAGGTGGCGGTGCTCGGTGCGAGTGGTCTCGTATCCCAGCGCTTCCAGCAACGATTGGTCAGCCATCCCTGGTTCGAATTGGTGGCCGTGTACGGCTCACCTCGAACCGCGGGTCAAGCCTTGGCCGACCTCGATTGGGTCCTGCCCGAGGCCCGACCACAGATTCCAGACCTGACGGTCCGAGATTTGGCCTCGATTCTCGATGAGGATGCAGATTTCGAAGTGGTGTTCAGCGCGCTCCCCGCCGATGTAGCGCGCAGGGTCGAGAAGCCTCTCGCTTCGCAGGGCCTCTTCGTCTTCAGCAATGCCAGCGAGCATCGCATGGACTCAGACGTGCCGCTGATCGTCGCCGATCTCAATCCGCACCACTTCCTGCCCCTGCGCGTGAGTGGTGATCCAGCGGCGGGCTTCCTCGCGTGCGCGACGAATTGCACGGTAATCCCCGCCGCATTATCGCTCAAGCCTCTGTGGGACTTCATCGGATTGGATGATGTGAGCATCCGCACGGAACAGGCGCTATCCGGCGGCGGCATCGACCTGCTGCGCAGACATCGCGAGACGGGCGAGCACCCGGTCGATATCCCAGGAGAGGCGGAAAAAATCCACGAGGAATGCCTCAGTCTACTCGGGCGTGCACTGCCCACCCAAGTCCGGCCCGCCAACCTTCCCCTCAAAGTCGAGGTGGAACGCGTCGCCCGTGAATTCGGTCACATCGTTCACATCACTGCGACATTGCACGCGGAGAAGGAGGGCGGCGAGGTGCTGGAATGGATGCAGCAATACCGGTCTCGCCCCCAAACCCTGCAATTGCCCTCAGCACCCACGAACCCCCTGTGCTTCGTGGAGAATCTCATTCCCTCCGAGATGCCCGACCCCGCAGCGGACCTCACCGCTGGAATGGACATCCGCATCACCAACCTACAGGTGAACGGGC
>CAVOCV010000170.1:0-3569 GCA_963694325.1 Candidatus Thalassarchaeaceae archaeon
GTCCGCCATGACCTCGAAATGCACCGGATCGACGCTGTTCACCGTCACGCGGTCAAACTCAGGCTGGGATTCCATATCAGAACTCATGACCAAGCCGAAAGCCTCACCATCGAAATCGATGAAATCGCCTTCAACGAACCGCCATTCATTCGGAATCGTGAACACGTCATGGGCCGTTGGAGAAACCGCATCTTCGGACGCCAATTCGGCGGTGGGGCTGGCCCAAGGCATGGCGAGCAGGGTCAGTAGCAGGGCGGCGATGCTCAACGGGGCGATGCGGGACATTGATTCGGACCCCCCGTCCCTCCTTGAATAGAGTTCGGTGGCTTGACCACGCGCCTCAAGGCTTGATAGGACACATCGAGTCGCCCGGCCCGATGAGCGAGCCACGCGTGTGTGTGATCATTCCGACCCTGCGCAATGCGGAGGAACTCAGCATCGCGCTCAGCGGGCTGTCCAAGCAGACGTACAGCGGTCCGTTGGAGATCGCCATCGTTGGCCCAACCGGCGACCCGGGTCACGGTGTAGCCGAATCCAATGGGGCGCGCTGGATTGATGATGCGGGCAGTCGGACACGCGCCGATGCGTGCAATGTCGCCCTCAGCATCGTCGACTGCGATCTCGTCCTGTTCACCGACGACGATGTCTGGGTTCCTGAGGGATGGGTCGCACAACTCGTCCGTTGGTTCGATGATGAGAAAGTCGCCGGTGTCGGCGGACCGAACTTCGCCCCGCCCGATGCACGCTCGACCTTCTGGCAGCGCGTCATCGATGTGACATTTTGTTCCAAGTGGGTGACTGCGGGCACGAATTACGGCAATCGCGGCGATGAAAAACTCTCACTGGCCGAACAATTGCCGGGCGTAAACGCGGCCTACCGGAAATCCGTGCTCGATGCGGTCGGCGGCTTCGACGAGGGCGCCATCGGTTGTGAGGATGCGATGATGGACCATCGCATCGAGGCGGCGGGTCACCGTTTGTGGCAGGACCGAGACGCCATCATGTGGCATCGACGCCGAGATCCGAGCCGGGTGCGCAAGCAGATTCGTAATTACGGATTGGTGCGCATCCTCGCCGCTGACATGCATCCAGGCATGAAGGCTTGGAGTCACACTGCAGTGGGCTTGTTCCCGGCGGTTGTTCTGCTCGGTCTACTCTCGTTTGGATGGGGTGTGGCCAACGGCGGCCTGACCCTGCCGAACTTCTGGGCAGGACCCCTCGATGTCCCGCGCATCGCGGCCCACACCGCGGCCAGCCTCGGCCTACTCTACATCGCCTTGTGTTGGTTGGGTGCGGCCAAAGGAACATCCCCCTCTCGCAACGCCATGACAATTCTGTTCGCGCCACTGATGACCTTCCTGATGCACTGGTCCTACGGGCGTGGGGTCCAGACGGCTTGGTGGCGGATTCACGTCTCGAAACGGCCGGGTCTCCAAGTCGATGACAAAGACCGGTCCTGATTGGATTGAGTCATTCGGATTAAATCCGATTTCCTCGTTTTGAGGACAGGTGGAGATTGAGCACACCATCACCTACAACTGATTCTCAAGAAGGTTCGAACGAATCGGAAGTGATTCACTTCACGCGCCGCATGCGACCATCCGTCTCGACATAACTCGGTGTGCGGGGGCGCCAGACGAAGGCGGTCATCAGCGAGAAGAAGATGCCACCCACGGCGATGTTCAACCAACTCTCCGACAGGTAGCGCTCACTGGCATTGAACCAGGCATAGGTGAAGGAGGGCAGGACGCCGATCAGCGTCGCAATCATCGCCTCGCGACGAAGGATCTCTGAACGAGCCGGCGCGGCCGGCAGGCGGAGTCCATCCGAGCGCGGTGCCACTCGGACCAATCGAAATCCCATCTGCGGGCGGCTGACGCCACGCGGTGTTGCGCCGCGCACCGTGCCACCGCCGCGCCATACACGGGTGACGTGGGGCGTGTGGTCGCTGACGCCACCGGCGCGAACCTGCGGCAACCAGGGCTGGCCATCACACGGCGCACCCCAATAGCCAGCCCGCGGCGGGCGGTCGGAGAGCAATTCGACCTCGACTGCACCCGCGGGAATCGCACCCTGCGATGCGGCGAGTGCCCACTCGGCCTCCGACGGGCATCGCAGGTCCACATGGTGGGTCAGGCCGGCCTCGACCATCAGCGGTGTCAGCCGGTTGATCGGTTCATCAGAAGAATCGCCTGCGGCGGGTTTTCCCGCCAGTTCAGTCCATTGTGCGAAGGTGATCGGGCTGGCGCTGATCTCGAAGGCTTCCGCGATGTGAATCTCGTGGCGCGGGTTGGCGCTCGCATGGACGAGCGCGCCGCGATCATCCCCCAACCATGCCGAGCCGGCTTCGACCCGGACCCACTCGACCTCGACCATGGTCAGGCCCCATTGTCGAGGGTGCCGGTCTGGATGGCCCATTGACTCGCATAGACGCCATCATTGTCGACCAGTGAATCGTGGGTGCCGCGCTCGACCACGGCGCCGTCGACCATCGAGAGAATCTCATTCGCATTGCGAATCGTCGACAGGCGGTGGGCCACGGCGATTGTCGTTCGCGCCACACCGGTCTTCAGCAGATTTTCCTGAATGCGCTTCTCGGTCTCGGCGTCGAGTGCGCTGCTCGCCTCGTCCAGAATCAACAGGCTCGGTAACTTGAGCAACGCACGGGCCAGGCTCACGCGCGCCCGTTGGCCACCGGACAACTTGACACCGCGGTCACCGACCAAGGTCGCTGCACCATCCTCCATCTCATCGACGAATTCAGAAGCGCCCGCAAGGTCGAGTGCGGCCTGCAGTTCCGCATCGGATGCCTGACGGGCATAGACGACATTGTCGCGCACGCTGCCGTAGAAGAGGAAGGGGTCTTGGCTGACGAATCCGAGGTGTTCTCGCACGCTTTTCAATGTCAAATCCTGGATGTCCATGCCGTTGATTCTGACGACGCCTCGGTCGGGCTCATAGTAGCGCAGGAGGATCTTGAGGATGGTCGATTTCCCTGCGCCTGTGTGGCCCATCACGCCGAGGAAGCCGCCGGCATCGACGGTGAAGGAGATGCCGTTGAGGACCGGCGTCTCCGTGCCGGGATAGGTGAAGTGGACATCATCGAACTGAACGGAGTGAATCGGGCCTTCGAGCACGGCCGAGTCAGGACGATCGACGATGGTCGGCTCGAGGTCGACCATGTCGAAGACGCGCCGCGCCGCGGCCTCGCCGCGCTGCAATTGATTGACCAGCATGCCGAAGATGAACATCGGCATTGTCATCCGGGTCATGATCAACAGGAAGGTGACGAAGCCGCCGGTGGTGATGTCGCCATCTCGCATCAGCCAACCGCCGACACTCACCAAGAGGCCAAACACGAGTCCAGCGACCATGTAGATGCCCGGGATGAAGCGGTTGCGGTCCAGACTCGCGCCGATCGCCTGGTCGCGATAATTCGCGCTTTCGGACGAGACGCGGTCCGATTCCCATTGCTGGGCATTGTAAGCCTGGACCACAGCGATGCCCGAAATCACATTCTCGAGCACGGCCGAAATGCCGCCGGTCGACTCGCGCTGCTTGCGGTACTT
>CAVOCV010000171.1:0-3568 GCA_963694325.1 Candidatus Thalassarchaeaceae archaeon
ACCGCAACTGTGGCAGATGCTCGACCCCACCGCATTGGTTGAAAGACAGTACGGACAACGCCCCATTCGTCTGAACGGGGTCAAGAACCCCCATCAATGTTCTCGGCTCGTCCCTATGGGACGCATAGGTCCGTTCACTCCTCTTCCGTGGCCACAGCGCGCACGCCAGTCGATACACCGGTGCGTTGGAGTCTCTTCCACTCCTGTTTCATTCGGGGTGATAGACCGGCCGGCAGCCAGACGGCATCTGCTTGGGCCTGCCCCCAGAGAATGAAGGCCGGCAGGGCGAACAAAGCGATGGGATAGACGATGCCAAAGGCGAGCAAGACGAGCAACATCGCGTGCAGGAGCGTCGCTTTGAACGTCGGTTTGAATCGCCTCAACTCCAGTGCATGCCAACCCTGCCAGGAGGCGATGATGGCCATCGTCCACGGAACGACCGCCGACAGTGCGGCGCCGAGAAGCAATGTGGCGGGATTGAATCCAGTCAACCAGAAGCCCAAACTCGGGTCTGCAGTGAAGATACGATACATCAGCAGGACGACCAGCATGGAGCCCAATCCCAAACCGAAGGCCCAGCCCGCTGTGGGTTGTCCATTCAGGCGGCGTACACCTTCCCGCGTCAGCAGGAACATCGTCAATGTGGAGATGAAGAGCGGCACGAGGAATAGCAACAACAGCGGTGCCGGTTTGCCTTGCCACATCGGATCCATGACGAGCATCGAGGCAATGCTCTGGTAGATCGCACCGGTGACGATGCCGTAAATGAGCAGTCTCGTCGCCGTGGGCAGGTCGTAGAATCCAACCATTCGGCGCATGCCGCCCTGCCAGCCGATCCAGACGCCGATGACACCGATAGCGACCGCGACCTGCAGTTGCCACAGGGGCAGCCCGAGCTCGGCCATGTGGCGTGGCCCCGTTCCGTCCCTCTTAGGCTTGTCCGGCCCTACGGGCCGTCGCCGTCGGGTTCATGAAGGGTGTGCGTGAGCGCCGGTTCATGGCACTCGAGGGGCTCAAGGCGGGCATCTTCAGCGCCATCGGTCTGCTCAAGGGCAAGCGCAAGCTCGACGAAGCGGAGATGAAAGAACTCTCCAAGGCCATCCGTCGGGCTTTGCTCGAAGCGGATTTCAACGTCCGTCAATCCAAGGAGATCACGGCACGACTCGAAGAGCGAATGATGGAGGATGAACTCCGCCCAGGCGTCACCCTGCAGACCCATGCGATGAACATCATCTACACCGAACTCGTTCGACTGTTGGGCGCGGCCCGTGAGATTCGCCCCCACAACCAAACCATTCTGATGGTCGGTCTTTACGGTCAAGGAAAGACGACGACCACAGCCAAACTCGCTGAGTGGTGGCGTCGCCGACACGGCATACGTGTCGCCGTCATCGAGGCTGACGTCCAGCGCCCTGGTGCCTATGCCCAACTCAAGCAATTGCTCGCCGACAGTCCTGTCGAGGTCTATGGCGAGCCGGACAATACCAATGCCGAGGAAATTGTTGCGAATGGATTGGCCAAGGTCGGCATGGCCGATGTCGTCATCGTCGACACTGCGGGCCGAGATCGGCTCGACGATGATCTGCAGGCCGAACTTGAGCGCATCCACAAGGTGGCGAACGCCACCGAACGCTTCCTCGTCATCGATGCCCAAGTCGGCCAAGCCGCTGGCCCAGTCGCCGCCGGATTCCACGATTTGGTCGGTGTCACCGGCGTCATCGTCTCCAAACTCGACGGCACAGCCCGCGGTGGTGGCGCCCTGTCCGCCGTCGCAGCCACCGGCGCACCCATCGTCTTCATCGGCGAGGGTGAGAAGGTCGGCGACCTGGAGAAGTTCGAGTCGGACCGATTCATATCTCGTCTTCTCGGCATGGGTGATATCCGCGGCCTCATTGACCTCGCACCCGATGCGATGGATCAAGAAGAGGCGATGCGCCTAACCGAGCGCCTGATGTCAGGTAGATTCACCCTCAACGACATGTATCAACAGATGGAGATGATGAGTAAAATCGGCACCATCGATCGCATCGTCTCCCACCTCCCCGATTCATTCTTTGGCGGCCTCGGCAACATGAACCGGCGCCAGAAAGAGGAGATGCAGACCAACCTCGAACGGTACAGGGTGATCATGGATTCGATGACCCAACTCGAAAAGAATGAACCACATCTACTCAAAGCCCAACGCATTCGACGCGTCGCGCGCGGCTCGGGTGTGCAGGAGAAAAACGTCCGTGAACTCCTCACCCAGTGGAACCGCTCTCGAAAGATGATGAAGGGCATCAAGGGCAACCGTCAGTTGCGCCGTCAGATGAAGGGCATGATGGGCGACATGGATGACTCTGACATGCCGATGTGAGCCCGATGAATCGCCGCTTCGCCATCATCGGTCACCGCACACCTTCCTCGGGTAAGTTGAACCTCAACGATCTCGCTGGGGCTTGTGGCAGACTCGATGTGCTGGTGCGCGCCGTCAACACGGGTCTATTCCGATCACACGGTATCCGCACCGATTCGGATGTCACCCTCCACCTGCTCGGAGGACCAGGGCCAGCCCGAAGAATCTGGTTCCAGGGTTCTGCGCTCAAAGGGGTCCATCCCGACGAGAGGGCCCTTGCCGGTCAGGTCGGAAAGTGCCTCAAGGAACCCGTGCCAGCGATCGGGCAACTCGTCGAGCTGCATCACGGTCTATGGCATGCTGGCGGTGGTGTCAGCCAAACCATAACCGAGTGGGAACGGGAAGGGGTTCGCCTCTATGTCTTGGATGCGGATGCGGCACTCTTCACTCCCGCGGTCGAGGAAAAAGTTGGATTCTTTCTCTCGGATGATCAAGCGTTTTCAGACGAAGACCTCGTCGCGCTCGAGGGCATTGAACGGGTCTCTCTGGGCAAGGAATGGATGCAAGGGCATGCCTGCATCGCCGTCCTCCACCACCAGATGGATCAACTCTGATTCAACCAATTCGGATAGCCATCGGCATCCGCTTCCAGCGCCACAGTCAGCAGTGCGTCCGGCATGCTGAGGGGATGCGTCTGCGGCCAGGTCGCGAGCGGACTGATGGCGACATTTCCTTTCATGAGGGCGAAACAATCGGTGTCGGGAATGGGTTCATCCTCGATCGAAGAAGCCCCGACTTCGAATCCAATCCCCAAGGCCGAGGTGTCGCTGCGGTCGGTCGCGCCATGATACCACCGCGCACCGAGACCGACCGTCTCGACCCCGCCCGACCATTCAGAGGGGGTGTTGACATTGAGGAACAGATCCCCGTGACGGAAGGCCAAACGCAGCCTTTCCTCGTCGGCCAGGCCGGTGTCGGCCCATGGATGGATGCGACTGCCCTCGGGCCGATGGAGATTGGGCGGCGTGGCATCGAGCAGGGCCAGCGCGCGGTCGATCAGTTCGAGAACGGCCTCCATGCCGACCTCGTATTCCTCATGGCTGTAGGTGCCGAGGCTGACGGCGATGCCGGGCATGCCGTAGAGCGCCGCCTCTCGGGCCGCAGCGATCGTTCCGGAATGGGTGATATCGACCGAGACATTCGGTCCACGGTTGATGCCCGATACGCAGAGCA
>CAVOCV010000172.1:0-3510 GCA_963694325.1 Candidatus Thalassarchaeaceae archaeon
CTCAATTCCAAAGTGAATGGGTGACTGCCTTCCAGGAGCGGTCCGACACTCAAATTGACGACAGATGTCGATGATCCCGTCACATTCACCGCCGTGGAATCGCCACCGATTTCAGCGACCCCGCTCCAGGTGACATCCCCGGCATTGCTGACCTCGGCGAGAATCCAAGCGGAATCGCCGTCGCGCAACGTTGCATTGGCGCTCTGGGGGATGACATCCCAACCAGCGGCGTTCTCCAGACTGATGTTGGCGGGGGCCAATCGCTGAACAAAGACCTGAATGTCACTCCGGTTATTCTCGAATTCCAGGCCGACATCTCCCCACAACCGCAGGGTCAGGCTATGTGTGCCAATCGGCACATTTGCAACATCGAATTCCTCGACCACTCCTTGACCTGCGGACAGGGCAACGGATCGGTTGTCAACGGCCAACGGCGTGCCATCACCCGCTGCGAGACTCATCTCGATGAATCCGTTCGAAGCCTGGTCGTAGGCTCTCACCTCGATGCTGATGTTGACATCGCCAGGACCGACCTCTTGGTCACCGACCAATGTGAAGGAATCACCCGCCATCAGCAGCCCACCTCCAGTGGCTGAGACCAGCGGCAGGAAGAGGGGCAACAGCAGGAGAAGGGCCACCCGCATCGGCCGTTGCCCTCCGGTCATGCCTTGCCTTCGGCGATGGCCGGTTGAAGACCCTTGCTCCGTTCGCGCATTGGAATCGCTGAACCTTTATCCGCAATCCGTGGTTCGGCAGGGCGTTCTCCATGGACCTTGACCAATTGCTCGCCCTTTCACCGGAGGAACTCGCCGGTGGAATTCTCGCCCGCAGGAAGGGACTCGCAGAATTGTTGCCGCTGATCGAAACCCGAAATTCGGACGAGGCGGACAAACTCGACCCCGAGGTCGAAAAGTTGCGACTCGCCCGTGATCTCGGCTCAAACAAGGTTGCCGACCTCAAACTGCGCCGAAATGCAGCGCAGGCCGAGGCGCACACATTGCTCGCTAAGGTTCGCGCTTTGCGCGAAACGATGGAAGCCGCCGGCGGCCTGACCAACCTCGACCCCAAGTGGGCCAAGGAGAAGTTGGAGGAATCCCTCGCAGCCCTCGAGATCAAGATCGATGAACAGGCCCTCTCGCTCAAAGATGAACGCCGGCTGTTGGCGGAGCGCAAGGCCATACTTGCAAAGAATGACGAATTCCTCGAAAAACGCCGGCAGGACAACCCCGAGATGACGAAATACATCGAAGCGAGCCGGAAGATGCAGAAATTGTTCCGTCAAGCGGACAAGTTGCACGCGGAGATGCTCACACGTGTGGAGAAGAATGAACCGAAACATGCGGAGTTCATCGAAAAGCGTGAAGGGCTGAAATCCGCCATGCGGCAGGTCGACCGCTCCCGCGCACTCATTCGCCAATCCGACTCAGCCATCGCCTACTGGGAATCCACTCTCAAAGATGGCTTCGACAGCCTGCTCGGGCCGGCCAAGAAGGTCGTCGACGGTGGTGCTTCCAGTGTTCGTCGACGCAATGCCGAGCTCCCTGCCGCGCCCACTACAACTTCCGGGGGTGAGGAGGAATGAGCGAGGACAAGCCCCGTCGCAAGCGCAAGAATAAGCCAAAAGAGGGCCTTTTCGACGACCTTGAAGGACTCTCGGACCATGAGATCGATGAGCGATCCAGTGCACTTCGTGCCTCGATTCGCGCCGAAGATCAGGAACAGGAGGCCATTCAAGAGGAGCGCCAAGCGATGATCACCCTCGTCCAGAGCCTTCGCACGGTGCAGGAGGCGACGCGCGGGATTTCCAAGGAGCGCACCACCCTTCTCAACCAATTTCGTGGCCTTCGAGGCAAGGCCGATGCCATCCGGGCCGAGCGAGATTCGATTAACACCGCTGTGCCGCCCCCTCTGGAGGTCATCGGGCAGCGTCTGCAACAGACCTACCGACGACTGGTGATGGTGCCAAACGATCTCGCCAAGATGCCGAATCGAGACCACGAGATCAAACTCTTCACTTTCTTCTTCGAATTGCAAGCCATGCACGCGCGAAAGAAGCGTGGCACCGAACTTCATCAGGAATACATCGACCTGTTGCGCGGCCAGGAAGAGAAATTGAAAGGGCTCGACAAATTGACGGATGACAAGAAAGCCGTGGTCGAGGAAGTGTCGGATGGCACACCCGACCTGAAAGCCAATCCGAAAGAGATCCGCAAACTCAACGATGGCATCGGCAAGATGCTCGAAGAGATTCAATCCAAGCGCAAAGAATCCAGAAAGATGCGCCGGGAAGCCGGTCGTTTGGAGGCTTGTCTTCGGGTTCGCAAGAAGTCGGACAAACCCCGACATGGTCGACGCATTGGACCCCGTCTCGATGAGGTCAAGGCCCGCGCCAGCAGTGGTGGCACCCTGTCCATCGAAGATTTCAGTGCCCTGCTCAAGGGTGGCGGCCTCGGCGGCCTTGCCGACGACAAGAAGGACGACAAGAAGAGCGGACGCGAATCGATCCGCCCGAGGCGACGTCAGGTTGGTGCGGCCCGCGGCAAGCGCCGTACCCTGAACGCGGACGAACGTGAACGCCGTCGGAGTTGATTCTCTGGGCGACCTCGTGTGGACACGGGGAGCGCCTCTGCAGGACTGGTCCGAGGATCGGATTGAAGAAGCCCACCAACTCATTCTCGAGACGGCGGGCGAATCCTACGAACCGACCAGACTCCGCGGCCTGCCGACCGATCCAGATTTCGGAAATTGGGTTCTCTTGGATGCGGGGGAACTGGTGGGGATTCTGTGGTCGATGCGGCTGTCCGATCACCGCGCCCGGGTCTTGGCATTCAGCGTCGATACCTCTCTTCAGGGCGATGGATATGGCACGCTGGCCTGGTCATTGTTCCGCGATGCGGCGCGCGGTGCGGGTATGCGGGTCGTTCAGCTCGAGGTTCGGCATGACAACGAGATCGCCTTGGGTATGTACGAACGGCGTGGCCTTCGCCCGCGGGGTTCACTGAAGGGCTTCTATCGTGGCCTCGATGGCTGGCTCATGCTCGGCCCGCTTTGAGCGTCACAATGATGCCCTGCCGCTTGGCTCGGTCCAACATGCGCGGACGGTTGCTGGCAGACCTCGCCAGTCCAGATGGTGTCGATTGGGTGGTCATCATCGGAGAGGATGCCCTCCCCATGGATTACGCACCCGCGGATTCTGATCTTGCGGATGCGACCGCCCAGTGGAGCACCTTGCAGGCCAAGGTGGGCTCGCCGATGCGGATGACGGTTCGCGGCGATGAGGCTACCTTGCTCTCCCATCGCATCGATGCGGTTCACTCCATTCTGATGCGTATCTCAACGGATGGGAATCTGGGCGCATCTCGGGCAGCCCTCGCCGATGCCGCTGGCCGGCTCGTCGATCTGGTCTAGTCAAACAGCGGACCGAGCAGTGAGACGCCACCATCGGTGACCTCCATCGCCTGCTTCTCCATCGAATGGCGAACGTGACGCATCTTCTCCACCTGCATTGTG
>CAVOCV010000173.1:0-3287 GCA_963694325.1 Candidatus Thalassarchaeaceae archaeon
TCTCATGATCGGTTTCTGCGGTCGAAAAACGGATGGAATACAGTGAGTCCAAGGTCGTTGCCTGCGCTTTCCATGTGACGTCGGCCTCCTCGATCCAATTCCAACTGGGTATCACAGTCCAGTCCATGCGGCCGGTATCGGCGTTGAGGCTCTGCCAGGACCCGCTCATGTTGGTCACGAACCCGTTCGCATCGGTCACCCAACTGCTGCCGTTGACCAGTGAATGGACGAAGACCGGGGGATTCGTAACGCTGGAGAGTTGTGGGGTCATGGCGACGTAGGAGAGGTTGGACAGCCCCTGGTAGGAGGTCACCTCCATGCCGACCGTGTAGGCATCACCGTTCGGCACCCACGTCTCGGTCGCAAGGTCCACGGCGCCGACCGACGGGGGTCGGTCGCCGAGATTGACGACGAGATTCGACAGTTCGACAATCCCCGCGCTGCCGCTCGTGACATTGATGGGAATGCTGACGTTGCCGGTCGCATCGGCGGGGAGCGTTCCGAGATGCTGATTCAGTTCGGACACGAGGTCGCCATTCGGTGAGGTGCTCACGGTCGGCGTCCAATCATAGCGCACGTCGAGATCATCGATGACCAGCGTCGCATTCCCCGTCACATTCAGCGGGATGTCGAGGAATTCATTGCCCCAAGCATCGGTGAAGGTTGGGCTCGCGCCCGCGAGCAGGGCATTGAGAGTGGCTGTGAGGTCCGGCGTGGTCGATCCGGCGCTGAGATTGCCAGCGTGGCTCCATTCCACACTGCCATCATCGCCCACATCGAGCCCACCGGTGACGTCGTCCGTGCCCTCGAAGACGATGACGAGGCGGGGTCCGTGACTGGCGTTGGCGCTGTCCGTCAACGTCAGGCGCGAGGCATCGGGTTTGTTCGTGTTCTCATCTCCGGTCAGCAACATGCCTTGATTGGTGATGCTGCCGTTGATCCAACCCTGGACCAGATCGGTCAGGGCGACCGAGTTGAAGGTCATCCAGGTCTGGGCGAGATTGGCAGGGCTTTCACGAATCGTCACCACCGATGCGCCGCGGTCCGTCGCAGCCGACGCGCCGGGACTCGACCAGGCATAATCGGCTCCGGTCACGTTGTCGATGGCATGGTTCCAGGTTACACCCGGCCCCTGGTTCACCGGCGCCCTATTCTCGAGTCCCTCGACCCAGTCTTTGAGCAAGGGGTGGACGTTGTAATCGTGCAGGGCCGTCACCGGTTGTCCGGTGTTGGCATTGTTGGCCACACTCTGCACATAGAAGGAGAGGTTCACATCGATGACCGTGGCCGAAGCGAGTTGGGAGATGTTGAACAGGACGGCACCGCGGTAGATGTTCCAATTCGACCATTCCGTCTTGCCGATGTTGATGCCGGGATAGATGCCATAATTGCAGATTGCATGGGTGACGTTGCCCCAACTCGGATTCGGTTTGTGGAGAAGGGAATCTCTCACGTCATTGCCCGACAGGGTGAGCTCGCTCAACGTGGAGAAGTTCATCGAGGCTGAGGTGACCGTGGCGTTGAGCGGCAATCGAATCGAATGCGTCGCATCGGACCCATTCGTCAAATTCAGCGCGAATCGGCCCCAACCTTCGGACGATTCATCGACATGGCCGAATGAGCCGTTGCCCGGGCCACCGAAGGCCCATTCGAGGTCGCCATCATCGCCGAAATCGATGCCGATGGTCGAGGGTCGAATCCCTTGATTCGAACTGCCAACGACATCGAGACTGGCGTCGCTAACAACGCCATTTGAGCCGAGGGTCAGGTTGGTGCTCGAATCCCAGCCCTCGCCAGCGAAGACGATCTGAACCGTTGACGGAGACCCGGCATTGCCGAAATGGGTGACCTGTTCGCCGCTGGCCGGCAGAATCGGCAGACTGCCGAGCATGAGCAATGCGAGCAGAATCGCACTACGCTTCGACCCCATCTGACCCCCCATCGACCAACCCCCTCTGGAAGCACAAGAACCCAATCCCTGATTTCAACCCACTCCCTGACGAAATCTGGCTGAGATGGCTCATTTCGAATTCACTTTCATTCTCTGAACCATCCCCTTCTGGAAAGTTCAAGACCCATCTACCCCCATCTATTGGGGGGCATCCGGACCGGAGCGCAAGGCGTTTTTTCCGGGCGTGTGAGGGCGGGTTTGAAGAACGGCCCGCTCTCCGAACGATTCGATGAGCACCGAGCCAGAGGAGGGCATGTTCACCGCGGTCGGCGACCCTGAGGACCCCGATATGGTCGAGACGATCGTCGAGGAGCCGATTTCCGAGCCTATCGCCGAGTGGAACCCCTCTCTTCGTGTTCGGATTCAACAGCGAACGGGCTGCGACGTCGGGATTTTTGCCGAGAAGCAGACCTGGATTGCCTTTGCCATCTCCGTGGTGATGTTCGCCGGCATCGCCTATGCCGGTCTGACGGTGTTCGGCTTATCCGCTTCGCTGATGTCCTCTGCCGGCGAGCCCGAGCAGGTGCCTGACATGGAGTTCGAGACGCTGAACCGCACGGGCATCGAGTCGGATGTGACCAATGAGACGGGCTGGTTCCGCCTGAGCGATCACCGTGGCAAGGTCGTCATCGTCGACATGATGGCGCGCGATTGTGGCAGTTGTCACTTCGTTCAGTATCATCTGGAGTCAAAACAGTCCGAGTGGGAATCGATTGCAAATGCGTCCGGTCGCGAGATTATCATCGTCGCCTACGGCGCGTGGTATTACGAGGACCTTGCCTATCTCAATGAGAGTGGAGGGGAATACACCGTCCCGACCTATCCGACCGGCATTGGAAATGAAACCGCTGCGATCATCAATGTGACGAATGATACGCGCGACGACCCGGTTCGCCTGTTCACGCCGAGCGGGACAGGTACGATTCCCGTCGTGATGATCATCGACCACGAGGGCTGGATTATCGGCAAGGAGAGCACGGGCACCCCCATCGATAAGTGGGAATCATTCGATTCGGCTGTGGTCGTTGCACTCTCAGGCTCACAGGATGAGGTCGAGGAGTTGCGCATCTTCGGATTGGCCAATGTCCAAACCAGCCTCGAGGGCATCATTTTCCTCGGCCTGATGCTGTCGATTCTGGTCTATTTCTCACCCTGCGCTTTCCCGGTGCTCCCGGGCTTCATCTCCTACTATCTGTCCCTGGGCTCGCGCGAGGATGAGTTGATCGAGGCCGGGAAATTGAAAGGGAAAATGCCCAACTCACTGGTCATCGGAACCCTGTCTGGGCTGGGGATGTGGACCTTCTTCCTGATCATTGGAATCGTCGCTGTGATCATG
>CAVOCV010000174.1:0-3268 GCA_963694325.1 Candidatus Thalassarchaeaceae archaeon
GGCCGTTGGTCACCTCCTCAAAGAGTCGGTCCGGTCCGGGCGCGAAGGCGACGATACCGATGTCGGCAGTGGTCGGCAAGATCCACCAACTCATGCTGAATCCTCCAGCCATTCGGCGAGAACCTCGTCGGTGTGGGCGCCGAGTTCTGGTGGTGGAATGGATGGTGTCGCGGGTGTGGCGGACATGAATCTGAGGGCGCTGGCGACGCTCTGATTGCCGTCGATATCCCACAGTGCATTGCGAGCTGAGGCCTGTGCATCGGTGAAGGCTTGAGAGACGGAATGAATCGGTGAGCAAGGCACACCTACCGAGGCGAATTCCTTCAGCCAATGCTCGACTGGTTGGGTTGAGAAGTGGTCCGACAACGTGGAGATGATTTCGGTTCTATGGCGTAGTCTGCCTGCATTACCCTGCAATTCAGTTCGGTATAGACCGTCACACTGAGTGGCGGTACAGACCTTGGCGTACTGGTCATCATTGCCGCAGGCGAGGACGAACCAGTCGTCGCTGGCGCGGAAGGCTTGGTAGGGGACGATGTTGGGATGGGCATGGCCCATTCGCTCTGGGTCTTGGCCCGAGGCGATCCAGTTTTGGGCTTGGTTGACCATCGCCATCAGGCCGACATCGAAGAGGCTGAGATCGATGGTTTGGCCCTCGCCGGTTCGCTCTCTGTGGAAGAGCGCGGCGAGGATCGCATTGCCGGCCATCGTGCCGGTGAGCAGATCGATCCACGCGACGCCGACCTTGGCCGGTTCACCATCGGTCGGTCCCGTCACGGACATGATCCCGGACATGGCTTGGAGCGCGACGTCATATCCGGGCTCGGCGGCGCGTGGCCCGGTCTGGCCGAAGCCTGTGATTCTGCATAGAATCTTGCCAGTAAGCATTTCCTGACTCACGCCGAATGACTCCATTGTTCCGACTTTGAAGTTCTCGACGATGACGTCGGATGCTTGGATGAGGGCGAAGAGGGTGTCGGATTGTTCTTGCAGATCGAGGACGATGCTTCGCTTGCCCCGGTTGCACGAATGGAAGTAGGCGGCATCCTCGCCAATGAAGGGTGGTCCCCAGCGCCTCGTGTCATCTCCCCAGGGTGCTTCGACCTTGACCACGTCGGCGCCGAGGTCAGCGAGAAGTTGGGTGGCCCAAGGGCCGGCGAGGACACGCGATAGGTCGAGGACACGAATGCCGTCGAGTGCGCCCATCAGCGATCACTGACCTGCATCTGCCATGCGCGGTCGTCGAGAGAGGCGGAGAGGGTTCGACGGTCGAGGACCTCGCGTCCCTCCTCGGCGCCTAGAATGAGTTCGCATGCTGCGTGGGCAAGGGTTGCTGCGTCGTGCAGGGTGGTGCCCTGTGACAGGGCTGCCGCCATGGCGACCGCGGCCGCGTCGTGCAGTCCGATGGTTTGGCGCGCGGCGCCGAGCATACACGGGATGTGGTACTCTTTGTGATCGGTATAGAGGAAGAGGCCTTGTGTGCCACCGAGGACGACGAGCGCCTCCCAATGGTAGGTGTCGATGAGTTGGCAGGCGGTCTCAAGGGAGGTTTCGAGACCCAGTCTGCGTCGGGTCAATTCGAGTCCACGGACCTCGAACAAGACGCATGTTGCGCCTTCGGTGCGGTTGAGGCCGGTCAGTTTGGGGTCACAGATCGTCGGGATGCCATTGCCGTTGGCGGCGCTGATGAGTTGCTGTGCCCCATCGTCTGTGACGGTCCCTTTGTTGTAATCGGAGAGGACGAGCACGCTGGCGTCCGAGAGTGAGGCCAGCGCGCTGACGGTGAGGCGGCGAGAGACCGCCTCCGGCATATCCTCTTGGGGTTCCTCATCGATTTGGATGAGAAGTTGGCTGCGCTCGATCAGCGATTCACGGGCACCGTAGACACGGGTTTTGACGATCGTCTGTCGGTTGGCGACGACGCGTAATTTGCCGGTGTCGATCCCCTCATCTTGGAGATTGGCTGCGAGGGTTACCCCCGCATCGTCGCCGCCGATGATGCTGAACAGCTGGACGTTGAGACCGAGGGAAGCGAGCCCTCTGGCGACGTGGGCGGCGGCGCCGGCGAATTCGTCTGTTTCCGTGACCTTGACGGCGGGCACCGGGGCGGTGGCGTTGAGTCGATTGGCCCAGCCATGGACGTATCTGTCGAGCATGACATCGCCGACCAGCGTGACGTTCGCAGGCGGCAGATCATCGACCATCGCACGCAGGCGCTTGAGGCGGTCGACCTCCGCCTGAAGGACCTCGTCGAGTACCCACGCCATGTCGCTCGCCTCTGCCGAGTCGACGGGGCTAATTCAACTTCGCCCGAACGACGCCGAGAATGGTGCGGTGCTCATCCTCTGTGATTTCGAGTGTGGTGCGAAGGCTGCGGAGCATGTGTTCCTCGTCATCGGTGACCTTTCCATCGTCCCATGCGGCCTCCATCGCCGAGCAGTAGGCCTTGAGGCGGTCGTCGAGTCTTTCACAGACCCAGTCGAGTTGGACATCGCGGGCGGATTCGAGTCCGAGCATGCCCGCGAGACTGTCGAGCATGGCCTGCTCATTGGCATCGACCTCGCCGTCTTGCCAAGCGACTTCGAGCATCTGCTTGTACAGGGAACTGCCCTCGGCGTCGACGTCGGTGCTCTCCTCGCGCACCCGCTTGTCGATTGGTTCGATCTCATGCGGTTCAAGTCCCAGATAGAGCGCCATGTCGTCGAGCATCGCCTGTTCATCCATCGTGACGATGCCATCCGCCCAGGCGGTCCGGGCGATGTTTTCGTAGATGCCGAGCCGTTGATCGATGGGCAGGTCGCGGCCGTCGGGGATGGTGATGTCGAGGTCATCGCCCACAGCGGGTGGCCGATAGGTGCCCGTGCTGTCGATGTAGCGAAGCACGTCGAGAATCGCCGTGGCGTGGTTGTGAAGTTGTTGAACGGTGGTGGTCTCGTCCTCTGAGCGGACGGGGCGACCGTGGATCTCTTCGACGAGTTCTGCAGCCGCTTTGCGACCATCGGTGCTCAAGGAATAGACGCGGCATCGCTGCTTGGCGCCGGCGACATGCCGCGTCTCCTCATCGATGCGATTCTTCTCACGGAGTTTCTTCAGCGTCCGCGGCAGATGCTTTCTGGCGATGCCGACCGCGTCCGAGACCCCGGCTTGGGTCAACTCCGGCCGGCCTTCCCAGGGATTGTCCCCCAACGGGGTATCCCAAAGATGGAGCAGAACTCGCTGTTCGACAGTCAATGTTCCGAGCATTCCACCTTTCACGCGTCCGCCTCCC
>CAVOCV010000175.1:0-3217 GCA_963694325.1 Candidatus Thalassarchaeaceae archaeon
CGATGCGCAGCCGCACCACGCATGCACACCACGAGGACACCTCGATTCCCGAAAGTCCGAAGGCCCGCATCTCAAAGGACGAGGCGGATTACACCCCGAAGCGGTTGCGGAAGTGAGTCACTCCTCTTCACGCGCCTCGCGATTCGCCTTCATGATCTGGTGCGGATTCATTCCTTGAGAAAGATTCTGCCCTTTCAGATTCAAGCGTGCGAGGAAGGCGAAGACGATGCACAAGAGCGCCAGCGGTTTCGGCAAATAGGTCGAACCCCAGATTGATCCGCCTTCCCAATCGAGCAGAATCAGTGCGCAAGCCGTGGCCAACGAGAGGACAAACATCAGCCATTGCGCTCGGTTCTCGGCGACATCATTGCGAGAGATTGTGGCGATCAGCACCCATAGCATCACGGTCAGACCACACAGTGTCTGACTCAGCGACTCAAGCATGGCTGACCGAGCCGTTCTCGGCACTTCAGCATGTGCCAAGGGTCAAGAGCATCGGGGCCACATCCGTCGCCATGGTCAGCGTCGCGGGTTGGAGTCTGCCCCGCCCGCGTCGGAATGGACCGCCCTTCCACTCAAAGTCAAACGTCATCACGGTGCTCGAACAGGTCGCCGTCCTGCTCGAATTAGAGGGCGCGAACGTCTTCAGGGTGCGCTCCTATCAGAATGCATCCAGAACGCTCGGAAGCCTCGAAGAGGATCTGTGGACGGTCACACAAGAAGGCCGCCTGACCGATGTCAAAGGCATCGGCAAGGGGATTGCCGGCCTCATCACCGAAGCGATGACCGAGGGCACCTGGGGCGACATCTCCAGTCTCTATGCCAGCGTGCCGCCGGGCCTAATCCAGATGCTCGCCATCCCGGGACTCGGCCCGAAAAAAATCAAACTCTTCCACGAGGAACTCGGCATCGAATCGATTGAAGAATTGCGCGTCGCCGCCGAGGATGAACGCTTGAGAAATCTCGAGAGAATGGGTGCAAAATCAGAGGCAAAGGTGCTCGATGGCATCGCCTTGCTCGAACGATTCAGCGGACGACGACGCCTCGATGTGGGCTTGCTCTACGGCGAGGCGCTGGAAGCATCCATCGCCGAAATGAAGGGTGTGGAACGCACCCAGTTGGCCGGCTCAACCCGCCGAAGAAAGGAGACCATCGGCGATCTCGACATCGTCGCCGCCGTCAATCCCGCGGATGTCGCCTCGGTCACAGAACAAATCCTCGCCCTGCCCGGCATCGCCGATGTCAAGGGCGCGGGATCCTCCAAAGTCAGCATCATCCTCGGCACGGAATTCTTCGATTCGGGCATCCCATCCACCGGATTGGACGGGGGTGTCCTCGCCGCACTCGGCGGTGAGGCCTACGAGGAATTGGCCACCAACACGACCATCGATGCCCAGATTCGCATGGTGCCCCCACATGTATTCCCCTTCACACTGGCCTACTTCACCGGGTCGAAAGAACACAATGTCCGCCTGCGACAACGCGCACTCGACCGCGGGCTCCGCCTCAACGAATTCGGTTTATTCCCCGTCGATGCGGTGGGCGAACTGAAGGGGCTTGAAGCCGCAGAATTCTCACTTCCCGCCACAGAGGAAGCCGACATCTATCGGCATCTCGAACTCGATTACGTCCCACCCGAACTGCGCGAGGACACGGGAGAGATCGAAGCCTCGACCCTGCCGTCTCTGGTCGAGGCCTCCGCCCTCAAAGGCGCCTTCCACAACCACACGACGGCCAGCGATGGTGTCGCCTCTCTGGAACAGATGGCCCAAGCCGCCATCGACATGGGTTGGGAGTACCTCGGCATCGCCGACCACTCCCAAATCCTGCAGATCGCCAGTGGATTGAGTCCAGGCGAACTGCTCGAACAATCCGAATCGGTGCGGGCCCTGAACGAATCATGGGCGGATGAGAAGAAGGATTTCCGTCTCTTCCACGGCAGTGAATGTGACATCCTGCCCGACGGCACACTCGACTATACCGCCGCCGAACGCGCCTGTCTCGACCACGTCGTCGGCAGCGTCCACCAACTACCGACCTGGATGAAGCGGGACGAGGATGAGAATACCGCAGCCCTCATCCACGCCGTCGAACAAGATGACCTCACCATCCTCGGACATCCCACGGGCCGCATCCTCGGTGGCCGGGACGGCTTCGAGGTCGACATGCATGCTGTGCTGCGCCGCATGGGCGAATTGAACGCCGAAGGCGAACTGAAAGTGGTTGAAATCAATGCCAGCCCCTACCGGCTCGACCTCGACTGGCGCTTCTGCAAATTCGCAAAAGAACAGGGTGTGCCCGTCGCCATCAACCCCGATGCCCACTCCACACAAGGCCTGAAGGATGTCTGGTTCGGCACCCAAATCGCGCGCAAAGGTTGGCTCGAAGCCACCGACATCCTCAACTGCCGCAGCGGCGCGGACTTGGAACGACTGCTCTGGTGAGACCGATGCGTGCGGAAGGGATTGCACTGATGGTCCGCAGCGGGCTGGGGTTCGTCGGCATCCTGCTCCTCCTTTTCCTCTACTTCGGCACCGGGGCCGAGCGCGCGCCCATCGGTCTGCTCATCGGCGTCACACTCGGTGGCCTCGCCGGCCTGTGGTGGGTGGAATTACAGGTCCAAAAAGCACTCACCAAAGCCAAGGAGGCACGCTGAATGGGACTCGGAAAAGCCAGCGTCTTCGCCATCTTCGCCATGTTTCCAGGCGCCCTGCTCTCGCTCTTCGCCTACATGTTGATCGGCGCGCCCGAAACATGGTCCGGATGGATGGCCATCCCCTGCTATGGTCCATTCTTCGGCTGCGTCGGCGTCGGCATCTGGCTCGGGCTCGGCACCGATGAGGATGTGGAGCTGGAGGCATGAAGCGCGCCGAGAAGGCGCGCCGCATCGGTGCGCAACTCGACGCATTGTATCCAGAAACACCGGTCCCCTTGGACCACGACTCCGCCTACACATTGCTCGTCGCCGTGATGCTCTCCGCCCAGACCACGGACAAGAAAGTGAATCAGGTCACGCCGACCTTGTTCAGCAGAGCCTCGACCGAACAGGAGATGGCTCTACTTTCAGTGGCGGAAATTCAATCGATCATTCGAGAGATCGGCTTGGCCCCGACCAAGGCGAAGAATCTGCGCCGCATGGCCCTGCAAATCATCGAGGGTGGCGGCATGAAACCGGATTGGGAATTCCTCGAATCCCTCGCCGGTGTCGGCCACAAGA
>CAVOCV010000176.1:0-3179 GCA_963694325.1 Candidatus Thalassarchaeaceae archaeon
CCCGTCGAAATCCCGGCACCTCCCGCGCCGATTCTTGACGAAGGGTTGGCTGTCGAATCCGGAAGGAATCAAGTCGACAGCGGCGCTTGGGATTCGAACTGGGGCGATAATTGGAACGATGGCGCCGAGGTATTCGTGCCCGGCGACCCGGGCGAGGCCCCCGAAGCGATCCAAGAAACGGTGGAGTGGGAAGCTGGTGCACCTGTCCTGATGCATCAGATGCCTCTGCCGAACGAGGCCGCACTGAATCGCATGAAGAAGGGTGAACTCGTCGCACTGGCTGAAGGCCGAGGCGGCGATGGCTCCGGCACGAAGGCCGACATCATCGCGCGTCTGCTCGCTTGAACGTCCGCGCCTTGATATGGGATTCCGGCCCCGGAGGGGCCGTAGGAGTCGCTTCGATGTTCAACGTCATTGTCGGTGAGGGGGAAACCCACGAGTACGCCCCCGGCACGACCGCAGGCGATGTCATCCGCAACGTCCACGGCCGCAAATCGGGCGCTGTGGCCGCCACGGTCGACGGTGTCGAGACGGACCTGATGTTCGAGTTGAAAGGCGATTGCGCGGTCTTGCCCATCTTGGGAGAATCCGAGGCAGGCCTCTACGTGCTCCGCCACTCGACCGCCCACCTGCTCGCCCAGGCCGTGCTGGAATTCTTCCCCAACGCAAAGCCGACCATCGGCCCGCCCGTCGAACACGGATTCTACTACGACTTCCACATGGACCCGATCACCGATGAGGATCTGCGCGCCATCGAGAAGAAGATGAAGGAATTTGTCAAGGCCAACATCCAGGTGACCCGAGAGGAGCACACCTCCGAGGGCCTGTACGAAATCTTCGCCGACAACCCGTTCAAGTGCGAGATCATGGATGACAAAATCGAGGATGGTGTCGGCAGCAGCGTCTACCGCCAAGGCGAATTCGTCGATCTATGCCGCGGCCCCCACGTGCCGACCACCGCCATGCTGCGCTGGTTCAAACTGACGACCACCTCCACCTGCTACTGGAAGGCGGATGCGTCACGAGAGAGTCTGGTACGCATCTACGGCTGGTGCTTCGCCAACAAGCAGGACCTGCAACAGCACGAGACACTGATGCGTGAAGCGGCCAAGCGAGATCATCGCAAGTTGGGCAAGGACCTACAGCTCTTCCACATCGATGAGATGGTCGGCAGTGGCCTGATTCTGTGGACGCCGCGCGGCAGTATCGTGCGCAATGAATTGCAGAATTTCATCTCCGAACACCTGACCCGTCAGGGCTACAATCAGGTCTACACGCCGCACATCGGCAAACTCGATCTCTATCGCACGAGCGGGCATTATCCCTACTACCAGGAGAGCCAATACCCCCCGTTGGTCGAGCGCGACCTGATGGCCAAACTCGCTGAGGAAGGCTGCACATGCGGTGAGCTGGCCAATCTCATGGAGGCCGGCGAGATCGATGGTTATCTGCTCAAGCCGATGAATTGCCCGCACCACATCCGCATCTTCTCTTCACAGCCGCGCTCCTATCGCGACCTGCCGCTTCGACTCGCGGAGTTCGGCACCGTCTATCGCTGGGAACAATCCGGTGAAATCTCCGGCATGACACGCGTCAGAGGATTCACTCAGGATGATGCCCACCTGTTCGTCACCGAGGACCAAATCGCCGAAGAGGTGCTCGGCTGCATCGAATTGGTGCAGGTCATCTTCGGCAACCTCGGCATGGATGACTATCGCGTTCGCGTCGGCCTGCGCGACCCCGACTCCAGCAAGTATGTCGGTCAGTCCGCTCAATGGGACAAGGCGGAGAAGGCCTGCATCGATGCCGCCTCATCTCTCGGCGTTGACTTCATCGAGGAGGAGGGCGAAGCCGCCTTCTACGGACCCAAGATCGACTTCGTCGTCAGTGACGTCCTCGGCAGAGAATGGCAGCTGGGCACCGTCCAGGTCGACTACAACCTGCCCGAGAGATTCGAACTCGAATACACCGGCGCGGATGGCGAGAAGCACCGCCCCGTGATGATTCACCGCGCACCCTTCGGCAGCATGGAGCGCTTCGTCGGCGTTCTCATCGAGCACTTCGCCGGCAAATTCCCCACGTGGCTGTCCCCCACCCAAGCCCACATCATCACCATCTCCGAGAAGCACAAGGCACACGCCGCTGAGGTTGCCCAACAACTCCGCAACGCCGGCGTCCGTGTCGAGGTCGACGACTCAGACAACACGATCGGCAAGAAGATCCGTACCCACCGCTCAATGCAGCCCGCCTACATGCTGATCATCGGCGATGAGGAAGCCGCCAGCAACACCGTTTCCATCCGCAACCGCGCCGGAGACCAAGCCGCCGCGGTCCCGCTCTCACAGTTCATCTCAGACATCACGAATGAGATTCAAGCCCGAACTGCAGAGCCGTCCATCGTTCAGACCGAATGAGGCCCATTCGGCGGGTTCATATAGGCCCCCAGTTTATTGGGGTTATATGGGCCAAAAGGTGAACCTCTACCTGGACGACGAAACTCTCAAGTTGTGGAAGCGCATTCCCAGCGGTCAACGCAGCCCCTTAATCAAGGCTGCGATTCGCGACCACGCCAAGGATGGTGACATCGATGAGCGCCAGGAGAGAATGATGCATCTGAAGCAGCATCTCGCGAGCATCGGCAATCAGCAAGACAAGCTCTCGGACGAGCGCGCCATGTACCTGACCGAACTCGATCGCCTGACCCTCGATGTCAACCCCATGCAGATCGACAAGGCTGAATTCTGGACCGTGCTCGAAGCCAAGGCTGTGGTCTACCACGAACAGAACAGCATCTACCATTCCACTACCGGCAAGTCGCGCTATCGCATCCACGACGCCGGCGCCGGCAAGATCCACATCCACAACCTGCGCACCGATCGCACGACCTCGAATTTCTCCAAACACACCGTCGACCGCGCCATCGACCGACTCATCGCCGGTGGCGGAACCGTTGCCGTCGGCCAGTTCATCCCCGTCAAGATGCACGAATACACGGTCGTCGCCCTCCACCCGCGCCTGATGGTCGAAGATGGACACGTCATCTATCTCGAACAGGAGATGATCCCCGCCACAGAGGAGATGATCCCTCAGAACCAGACTGAGGAAGCCTGGGTCGAGCCACCCCTCGATTGGACATCCAACGAAGGATGGCTCGCCGTCCGCGTCGATGGCAAGCGCGG
>CAVOCV010000177.1:0-3138 GCA_963694325.1 Candidatus Thalassarchaeaceae archaeon
GCTACAATCTGCAAATTCAGGACGAGCGGTCAATTCGCCACAAGCTTCGATGAGCACATCCGTGTCATTGGTCCATGCTTCGAATCCTTCACTCGGTGCTTTGCGGAACTCAATTTTGGCATCGAAAACCTCTGATTCAAGGGATTCTTGGAAGAAGATCTGGGAGAGTCCAACCCCATAGGCAAGGACGGTTGTGATGACCAAACTCGCGAGGAATACCCCGACGAAAACGGCCATGCCGCGCTCACGTCCGCGCCATGCACCGATGGCGGCCAAGCGTAAATTATCGGGTAAATCACGCGCGCGGCGCACCCATTGAGGAATGCCGAAATCTCTCATTCCTCCTCACCTCCATCCAAGCCCCAAGCCGAACGAATGTCGCTTGCGGCCACCGTTCCATCGCGCAAGAGCAACATCCTGTCGGCTTGACTGGCCAAGTCGGGGTCGTGGGTCACCATCAAGATGGAAATCGGATTCTCAGGGTCATGGCACAGAGCCTGGAAGAGTCGCAAGACATCCCTGCCAGAGGCGATGTCCAAATTGCCGGTCGGTTCGTCCGCCAACAGGAGTGGACGCCTCCCCGCAATGGCGCGCGCGATGGCGACGCGTTGCTGTTGACCGCCAGACAATTGGTCTGGGATGTGATCCATTCGATCTGTCAGACCCACGCGGTCCAACGCGGCACGAGCGCGAGATTCCGCTTCAGCGGAAGCGACGCCTGAAATTTCCAACGCCATCGCCACGTTGTCGAGGGCGGACAGGTGATCTAACAAATGAAAATCTTGGAAAATCCATCCAACTAAATTGCGCCTTACATCGACGACCGATGACGGATTTTTCAGGCCGTATTCCCGTTCATTGATCCGAACGTTGCCGGATTCCGCAGGCAGGAGTCCACCGATGATGTTGAGCAGGGTCGACTTGCCGCAACCTGAGGGGCCCATGAGTGCCACGAGTTCACCGGGTTCAATCTCCATATTGATGCCCTTGAGGACTTCAAGACGATTTGAGCCAGAACCGAAGCCCTTGGTGAGTTCATCAACACGAAGCATGCCTATCACTCCTCTTCATCCTCATTGGGACATGTGCTGATTCCTAAGACGGTGTATGTAGGGCAGCGGCCGGAAAACCCCGTTGTCAACAGCCACAATGCCATGGCAAGGGTCGCTATTTCGACAACCTGTTCGATTGCCCCTAAATAGCCAGTCAAATACCGCCGGTGGCGAATGAGGTATCTCTACTTCCCAACTAACAGTAGACATTGTATGGGGCCGGCGAATCAAATTTTGCTTTTAATTGAATGCTTTCAGTGTCCCTCAACACATTTAGAAATATGAATCATGGCTGCTAAATAGGTGCCAATCAGCCTGAGTTAGAAACGTCGGTTGGCTCGGCAAGGATTTCGAGGGAAGGAACCAAACGTGGCGTCGAACAATCAAGATTGATGGCGGGGGCAACGAAGCGGTCTCGCAAGGCGAATCACAACCGCATGTATCGGTTCTATGCACCGATGTACAACCGAGTATTCGCACCTTCATTCGCCGATGGCCATGAGAAAATGGTCGAGGTCATCGATGCCAATTCTGGTGACTCGGTGCTCGAGGTCGGCGTCGGCACCGGCGCGTCTCTGCACCTCTATGCCGAAGGGATTTCTGTGACAGCGATCGATGCGTCGAAGGAGATGCTAGCAAAGGCGCGAAAAATCATCGATTCCGACAAGGTGCTCGCCACGGTCCATCTGAGGGAGATGGATGCACATCATCTTGAGTTCGAGGATAATTCATTCGACCATTCGGTCATCGCCCATGCCATCGCTGTCGTCGGTGATCCCGGCCGGGTGATCGACGAGATGATTCGAGTCACTCGGCCCGGTGGTCGATTGGTAATCGTCAACCACCATCGACAGAGATTGGGGCTGTTGGCCCGCGCTTGGGAGCCGTTTCGATATCGATTGGGACTCGGGCGTAATGTCGAGATTCATCGAATGATCGTTGACAAAGGTCTGGAAATTGTTTCGGATGTTCGCGTCAATCGAATCCACAGTCGGATGATCACGACTCGGGTACCGTAGACTCTTGATGCAGCATCTGCCAGGCCTCTGAGATATTCTCAGACCATCGCTCGATGCTGAATTCACGGGCGCGATTCAGTGCGATTTCATTCGGTTCTGATGTCTTCTCAAGATTGCAGATGGCATCGACCCAGGCATCGATTTCATCGTGGGGCAGGAGCCATTCGGCGGGAGTGACCTCGTTGTGCGCAGGCAAATCGGCGACGAGAACCGGGCAACCGGAGGCCATCGCTTCCAATGGAGGCAGGCCGAAGCCCTCAGCGATGCTCGGGAAGAGGAGCGCGTCGCAGTGCTGGTACATGGCGCATAGGTCAACGTCGGAGAGCCGGCCGACCCAGTGCAATTCGAAGCCGTCAACGGCCGATTCCAATCGCTTTCGGGATTCTGGATTGGATTCCGCACCCACCTTGTGAAGGGTGACTGTCTTCTTGACATGAGAGGGGAGACTGTTGATGGCCTCGATGAGGAAATCGATGCGCTTGCGTGGTTCTTCGCTGCCTACGCAGAGTAGATTGAGACGGTTGAGGTCCATGCCTTCGGGTTTGGGCAAGGGGTATTGCACGGGATCATACCCGGCATGGTCGATGCCGTGTGGCACGACTGTAATCGCCTTGTCAGGCCAGAGTTCGCGCGCTTTGTCGGCGGTCGCTTGAGATATGCAGATGAGCAGATCGGCGCGTTTGAGTCCCTGCCGGATGTGTGAGAGGTCTTGGCTTCGCATGATGCCGGGATTTCGCTTGCCAACCGTTACCCTGCCCGAGGCGGTTTGGATGAAATAGGGGTCGAGATGAAACAGGTCATGGACGGTCACACTGACGGGCAGTGGGCTGTTTTTTGGGACCAGATGCGCCTGTTCTTGGTCCGTGATGTGAAGGATGGATGTTGCAAACTTGTCGCGCTCTTTGCGTGCTGATTCCGCGACCCGTTGTGGGTGCTTTGATCGTCTTCGCCGCCACCGAGTGAAGGCTCCACCTCCGAGGTCGTGCTCGATAACACTGCCCAATTGGAAGTCCGAAACCAGACCCTGGTCGAGACGGTCGACCAGATCGTGATGGGCACGGCCGAGA
>CAVOCV010000178.1:0-3117 GCA_963694325.1 Candidatus Thalassarchaeaceae archaeon
CACACTCTTCCTCTACATCGACCGAACCATGGAGGGCATGTCGAGAGGCTCAAATGTTGAGAATTTGAGTGCGGATGAACTCAACTCATTGTGGGCCCACTACAACGACCATGGCTGGGGGGCCGGTACTTGGGAGATTTCCGTATCCATCAATGATATGGGCTTGCCCCACGAAAACGGTGAAGATGTGACCGTCTACTGGGATGTTTATCACGGCAAGATGCGGACCGAACCCTACGTCGAATCGACCGAATGATGCAACGCCCTACGGGCGTCAACCATCAAAAGGGAGAGAGGGCCCGCCAAGTGGTATGCGTCGAGCGTGGCTGCCCTTGTTCTTGGTCGGCTTGATGCTGGCGATGCCATGGTCTTCGATGACACCCACGGCATCGGAAGAAGTCTTGGATTCACCATCTTGGACCGCGGCTGAGGCCGCTGAAATGTGGTCTCCAGCGATCGGTTCACCGGGCCCAGCTGTCGCCATCGAGAGCGGCTCGGGTCAGCTCTGGGTGCAAACCGGAGCCTTTGATCCGTTGACCGAATCGTCCGACATCCCGTTCCATCTGGCCGCCGATGATGATCCGTTCGCGACGGGATTCCTGATTATTCAGTTGCATTCGAATGATGGGGACGTGGCACAAGCGCTGGCGGAGAGTGTCTCCGCTTCGATCGTCGATACGCTACCAGAGGATGCTTGGGTGCTCCGCCTGCCGTCGGGGACGACGGCGCGTTCGGTGGCGATGCTATCGCTGGCCGAGGATGACCGAGTTCGTTGGGTCGGTGCGCAGCATCCCGCTTGGCGACTCTCGGTACTGTTGCACGATGTGGCCGGCTACGCCGATTTCGATCTGACGCCGGCGCCGGATGCCGACATCGCTGAGTTGGAGTCCGATCTGTTGGCCGCAGGGGCTGAGTTCGTCCGCTGCGATGCCTATCTGTGTCAGGTGATTGGATTGGATGCGGCCTGGTTGCCTTGGTTGGCCCGTGATCACCGATTGCTATTCACTGAGGCCCACGATACAATCGGCTTCTTCAACAATTACGCCCGTTCTCTGACCCAGGTCGATGCGGTTCTCAACAACCACAATGGCGGCTTGAATGGCACCGGTGAAGTCGGTGCGCTGTCCGATTCCGGTCTGGACCAAGACCATGGTGATTTCACCGGCCGGGTGCGTGGATTGTACCACAACTTCGGTCCGGACAATTCCGGCGCTGACATGAACTCGGGTCACGGCACACACGTGGCCGCGACCATGGTCGGAGATGGGTCGGGAGATGGCTCAACCCAAGGTGTGGCGCCGGCCGCGACCTTCCACTTCTATCAGTTGGAGCACGACCAGTCTGGCACATTGGCGCGATGGGGCTCGCTCTACGACATGTTCCGTCACTCGTGGCAGAACAATGCGCGTGTACAGTCCAATTCCTGGGGGGCGCAGTCCTCGTGGGGCCAGTACACTGCCGATTCCCGCTCCGCGGATTCCTTCCTCAACGATTACGACGATTTCCTCGTGCTCTTCGCCGCTGGCAACGAGGGGAGCCAAGGCTCGCAGTCGATCGCGCCACCGGCGACGGCGAAGAATGTCCTGACCGTCGGCGCCTCGACCACGGGCCGTCCGGGTACGGGCGCGGCCGGTTCGGTCGCCTCCTTCTCCAGTATCGGTCCGACCGCGGACGGTCGCATCAAGCCGGACATCGTCGCGCCCGGCGTGCAAATCTGTTCGGCCCGGGCTTACGAAGCCCAGAACCCGGCCGGATGGTCCTGTTCCAGCGCGCGCCACTCCGGCACGTCCACACCGCTCTACATGTCCGCAGATGGCACATCCACCGCCACTCCCGTGGTCGGCGGCGCAGCCCTACTCGCACGTCAATTCCTGCGCCAAGAACTCTTGATCACCTCGCCAGACAGCGCCCTCATCAAGGCGGTATTGATCAACGGCGCCAAGGATCTCGGGACGGCAAACATCCCCAATATGGACGAGGGTTGGGGCCAACTCGACCTCGAGGAAAGTCTGTATCCGATGAATGGCATCATCGCCAAGAATATTTTCCACGACACTTCTCAAACACTCGCCCCGGGCTTGTCCTATGCCTACAATTACGCCCTCGATGGTTCCTATGGGTTGGATGTCACCTTGGTGTGGAATGATCAGGAGGGTTCCTCCTCCGCCACGCAGTCTGCCTCTCGCTTGGTCAATGATTTGGATCTCGTCGTGACCGCGCCGGATGGCACGGTCTACAAGGGCAATGATTTCGCCTCTGGCTTTTCGACGACGGGTGGGTCGAAGGATTCGCTGAACAATGTCGAGAGGGTTCGCCTCTCCTCAGGTCCAGTGGGTGATTGGAGGGTCACAGTGAGTCATGCCGGCGGCTCTTCGCAGGGATATGCGTTGGTCATCTCCGCGGTGGGCAACGCGAATCCGATGAGCGATCTCGCAGTCTTCGGCGGCTCGATGTGGGCCAGTCAGACGACGCCGCTTGAGAATGACTACGTCCTCCTTCGCGCGTCATGGGTGAACCAGGCCCCCGCGATGACCGGCGCCTACGAGGTCAAGGTCGAGGATCTGACCGACAGCGTCGTCTTGTGGGAGGGTACTCGGGATGGGCTCGCCGGCGGTGCCTCGGATTCATTCTCATTCCAGAAGCGCTTCACGACCACTGGTGTTCACTCGATTCGGCTCTCCATCGATGTGACCAACAATGTCACCGAGATGAATGACGAGGTCGATGGCACGAACAATAACGTTCAGATCCTCGATCTCAACGTGACGGCGATCGGTGTCCGCATCACCGCGCACGAGCAGGACGGGACATTGCCGACCGACCCGGCCGATATCAGCGCTGCTCGTCGATTGACCCTCGACCCCTCGACCGGTTCGGAGGTCTCGTGGGATGTGACGATCGCCAATGAGGGGACGAGTGATGAAGAGGTTGAATTCGCCGTGGCCCCGGTCCAGTTGCTGGCCTCCGATGGCACATTACATGCACCCTCGGATGAATGGGAGAAGCTCATCTCTGGCCAGAGTCCGTTCGACTTGACCGCTTCGGGCGGGACGTTGGACAGCACGATCGTGACCGTGACGATGCGAGATCTCGATGCTGACCTCACTGCCTTCAATG
>CAVOCV010000179.1:0-3088 GCA_963694325.1 Candidatus Thalassarchaeaceae archaeon
GGGCCCGGTCGAGAATTTTCTCAACCGATTCAGAGGTCAGATGGGATGTGTCGGGAATGGCATCGGGAATCAATGAGACCGGCCACTCGGCCCTCTCGACCGCTGCGGTTGGCATGGCGAGATGGATGAGGTCACAGCCGCTGCGCTCCGCCGCCAAACCGGCTAGAATCGGCGCACCGTGATAGGGACCGCCGCCGATGATGAGCAGACGGCCCCGGTCACCTTTGCGCGCATCTGGGTCGATGGGTGGATGACGCCGTGCCTCTCCGGGGCCACAATCCTCCACCCGAGCGGTCCACGGCAGATTGGCGACGTGGATTTCGCCGACATCTGGCATGACCATGCCCTCGGCATCGCGTAGAGACCATTTCTCAGCATGATAGGTGACGGTGGCCGCGGCGGGAATCACATCCGGGCCGCCCAAGCCGGTCGGCATGTCGCAGGCGAGCACGGGCGATGCCTTGCCGCGACTCTCCGCCAGCCAATCGCGCACATGGGCGACATCCCCTCGCAGGGGGCCGTCGGCGCCAGCGCCGAGCAGACAATCGATGACCAGAGCGGGAATTCCCGAACCGCGCGTCGCCGAGGTATCCGGCCAAATCGACTCACGAATCTCAGCCTCTCGGCAGGCATCTCGAAAGGATTGGGCCGTGGCACCACGCTGAATCAGATCGGACGTAATCACTCGAACATCGACCCCATCTTCGGCCAAGCCGAGGGCCGCGGCAAAGCCATCTCCACCATTGTTGCCCGGGCCACAGAGAATCCACACTGGACCCCGACTGCGTTCGAGCGCAGACAGCATGCGCAGACCTTGGGCTGCGAGGCCCTGGCCCGCGCCCTCCATCAGGTCTGAAAGATCGGTACCGAGGGCATGCGCATTGTCATCGAGCACTGCGACCTCGGCCCAATGCAGGCACCAGCAGGCCGCCTCTCGGCCGCGTTCCTCGGCTTCCACATCAAGCATTGGAGAGTTCCGCGTCCATCACATCTTCGGACTTAGAGAGGTGCTCCCAGCCTTCGAAGACGTCTCCGACGACGCCGATGAGCGGATCATCCCCGCCGGGCAGCATCGAGATGTCGGCACTCGCACCCGCGCCCTCGGGCACGTTGCGGAACAACGGTCGAGAGGCCAGCAGATGGTTGAATGCGATGAAGAGGGTGCCGACGACGCCCCAGAAGAGCAGGATAATCGTCAGGCCGTGTGGGTTGCTCGGGTTCCAGACATCGGGCGTATTGGCGATCATATCTCCAAAGTAGGAGACGATGAGCACGGTGAACAGCACGGGGAAGGCGATGAACATGATGAAATCCCACCAGCGGCCGATCCACACATCATTGTCCCCGGTGTTGATGAACTCGTCTCGGAAAGCGGGCACGCCGTGGCGAATGTAACCCATGATGCCGCCTTCGGCCTCTCCCAATTCGACCTTCTCGCGCCAGATCTTCCAGCCGAACTTCCAGATGGTGAAGGCGATGAATAGCCCACTGAACATCAGACCATAGCCCCAGATGTGGTCCTGCACCTCGAGGAATTCGGGGAAGGCCACCCCATCCGCATCCATGTGGATCCACAGGAAGGTCGAGGGCAATCCGAAGAAGAGAATCGCCGTGCCGGTGATGGCGACAGCGGCATTGCGTTCGAATCCGTGGTCGACGAAGTTTCGCACACAGAGCTCGACCGTCGAAATCATGCTCGTGAGAGCAGCGAACGTGAGAGCGAGGAAGAAGGCCCACATCATCACCCACTGCGTCAGGCTGCCACCGGGTGCCTGGGCGAAGACCTCGGGTAGAGCGAGGAATGTGATCGCGCTCGAACCGGCGGTGACGGTGGTGAGTGGGTCGTCCTGCACGGCGAAGATCGCACTGAGCACAGTCAGACCGGCGATGATGGAGATGCTATTGTTCGCAAGGCCCATCGTGAAGGCGTTGAGGGTGGTATCCTCGTCCTTCTTCATGTAGACCGCGTAGGTGATGGCCATGCCCATGCCGGCCGAACAGGACCACGCGGATTGGGACAATCCATTGATCCAGGTCTCGGGTTGGACGAGGATATCGAAATCCACACTGAACATGAACAGCGCTCCGTCGAGGCTGCCATCTGACATGTCCATCCACAGGGAAAGACCGAGCGCGAGGAAGAGCAGGGCGAACAGTGCGAGCATCATGAACGTGTTCGCCTTCTCGATCATTTTGGCGCCTCCCCAAATCGCACCGAGAGTGATGATGATGACCAATGCCTGGAAGAAAATGACCAACTCGGTGGTCTGCAAGAAATTATTCCATACCTCGACCGAGTCGATGCCACCACTCAGTTGACCGCGGAATCCGAGTTGGAAGTAATTCATGCACCAACCCGCAACCACCGCGTAGTAGAAGCCGATCGCCGTGGAGATCCACGCCGTCCACAGGCCCATCCAAGCGAGTTTGCGACCGCCGAAGATGCGGAAGGTTCCCACCGTTCCCGTTCGACTGCGCTTGCCCAATGCGAATTCGGCGATGACCAGCGGGATCGACCAAGCGAACAAGAAGAATAGCCAGGGAATCAGGAAGGTGCCGCCGCCATTGGCGCCGACCATGCGGGGGAATCTCCAGATGTTGCCCGTGCCGATGGCGGCACCGATCGTCGCGAAAATGAGACCCCAACGGGAACTGAACTCGTCACTCTGTCCTTGCATGATGCTCACCTCGGATCAATCGAGCGCTCCAACGATGGACGGCTCTTTCGCGGCTTCTGATTCGTTCATCTTCTTGATGGCAATCCCGAGGCTACCCCAGACGGTGCCGGCGACGATGATGAAGAGCAGGATGGCCAACACCGGGTTGCCATAGGGGGCGCGATAGGCGACCGTGATCTCCTCATAGGCGCCCTTGGGTGCGGGATAGGCGAAGGGGAAGGTGCCGCTGCGAGTACCGAGCATCGCCTTGTAGTGCAACTTGCCGCTGAAGTCGTCGGGTACAGGCACCATCGCAACAATCAGCGTGCCGTTCTCTCCATTCTCGAGGATACAGGTGTCTGAGGACTCTTGGAAGCCGGCTCGGACCCACGGTTCCTTGACCCATTCGGTCGGGCCGAAGTCATCCTGTT
>CAVOCV010000180.1:0-3072 GCA_963694325.1 Candidatus Thalassarchaeaceae archaeon
CAACAACTGGTGTCAGTACCCCGACGGTTCGACCATGCGCTTCGACAATGAGAGCGGTGGCTGGGTTCCCTACCCATGAGTTCAGGAACTCCCGACGTGCAGACCCCGCGCCTTGCAGACCCTTGAGATGGACCCGGGCGGCATGCTCCGCCTCTGGTTGATGCGGTATCGTACCGGGCGACAGCCCGCCATTCTCTGGCAACCCACGCGAACGCTCTGGGGGGTGTGGCCGACGGTGGCCATGATCGCAGATCTGGAGATCGGCGTGCGGCTGCGGCTGTTGCGATTCATTGCCTGCCTGGGGGAGTTGAGGGCTGGACGACGCGCACCTCTGAGCGTGCGGGCCTTCGCCGAAGCGGCCTGTGTCGGGGCGCCCCGGCGGGCGATCGAACTCTTGGATCACTGGATGGAAGGCGAGGCCTTGCCCGCGCGGTTGCACCAGCGATGCGACAGGATTCAGCGGCGATTGGCTCACCGCGTGCGAAGCGTGCTTCACAGTGCCCGAGAAGATGGTGGGATTCTGTGGTTGATCGACCTCCCTGTGACCCTTCTTCCCTTCGCCATCTCGCTGCACCGTAGGATGCTCGGTCCCCGGCCGCTGATCGTGCATTGTGGGGGCGGACGGTTGTGGCCGGGCCTGTCGACCTGGGCGATTGACCGGGATGGGACTGGTGAGGTGCTGCGTCGAAGTTCGGGCGGATTCTCTCCCTTTGAACGCGCCGCTGAACACCGAGAGGCATTTGAACCGACGGCAGGTGGCCCACCCTGATGGACGTCTGCATCATCCTCGGCTCCCGCTCCGACCTGCCCATCGCTGAGAAGGCGACAAGGGTCCTCGATGACTTCGGCGTGGACTACGAACTCCGCGTTGCCAGCGCCCATCGGGCACCCAAATATCTCGAGGGCATTGTCGATGCTGCACTCGAGTCGGATTGCAAGGTATTCATCGGCATGGCCGGGGTTGCCGCAGCCCTTCCCGGCGTCATCGCAGCGATGACCTGCAAGCCGGTCATCGGCGTCCCCGTGGGCGGCAAGGTGCCGCTCGACTCCCTCCTCTCCATCGTTCAGATGCCACCGGGCATGCCGGTGGCGACCGTCGGCGTCGACCGCGGCGACAATGCGGCAGTGCTCGCAGTCCAGATCCTCGCCGGGTCGAATGAAGCGCTCGCGAGCGACTTCATCAGCTTCCGCGAAGAGATGACGAACAAGGTCATCGCCGACGACGAGCTGACCCAGTCGGAGCGTGCCTGAGATGGACCCCCAGATCCTCATCGACGAGGGCATCGCCATCCTTGAGAAGAGCATCGACGACATCGCCATCATCGCCTGCAGCGGTGGCATCGACTCCTCGGTCGCCGCCGTCATGGCGAACAAAGCGGTCGGCGACAAATTGCACTGCGTCTATGTCGACACGGGATTCATGCGAAAGGACGAGACTGAAGACGTCAAACGAATCCTCCTTGAACTCGACTTGAATCTGACCGTCGTCGACGCCTCGGAACGATTCTTCAAGCACCTCGAAGGCGTTACCGAACCCGAGGCCAAGCGCAAGGTCATCGGCGAGCAATTCATCCGTGTCTTCGAAGAACAGCAGAAGATCGTCGGCGCCAAGTACCTCGTTCAGGGCACGATCGCACCGGATTGGATTGAATCCGGCGGCGGCGAGCGAGATGTCATCAAGAGCCATCACAACGTCGGTGGACTGCCGGACGATGTCGATCTGACCATCGTCGAACCACTCCGTGATTGCTACAAGGATGAGGTGCGCAAAATGGCCGAAGCACTCGGCATCCCGAGCAGCCAACGCCAACCCTTCCCCGGGCCGGGCCTCGCCGTTCGCGTACTCGGCGAACTGACCCGCGAGCGAACCGAGGCCTGCAGAGAGGCCTGTGCAATCGTCGAAGAGGAATTCGAAGCTGCAGCAGAAGCAGGTCTGATGGAATTGCCTTGGCAATATTTCGGCGCCCTGCTCAACGTCAACAGCGTCGGTGTCCACGGCGATGCGAGAGTCTACGGAGAAACCATCGTCGTGCGCGCGGTTCGCAGCATGGATGGCATGTCGGCCCGCGCCTCCGACATTCCTTACGAGGTGCTCGAGAAGATCAGCACCCGCATCACAAATTCACTCAAGGGACACGTCAACCGGGTGGTCTACGACATCACCCACAAGCCGCCTGGAACGATTGAATGGGAGTGATTCACTCCTCTTCCGATTCCCATGCGGGAATCATCGCTGACGGCCATTTCGCAACTACCGGCGAGACCGGCGGTGCGCCGAAGTGTTCGCGGATGGCGACCGGCGAGGGCACGTCTGCAAAGCGCGGGCCGAGTGAGGGGAACGGCACCTCGTCACCGATTGACGGACCAACAAATGGATCGAGCAATGCGCCAGATGGGTGGACCAGATGGATGGCGATGTAGTCCAGATTTCCCTCTCGGAGGCCGAATAGCACCATCTCCAGCGAGGTGTTGCCCATGAATCCAGCCGGGATCGAACGCCGGGCCAACGGCCGACGGGCCCAGCGATTTGATTCGGTCTCCCACCCCTCCGCAATCTCTGCCAGTCCCACATCGACATGGGCCACGGGTAGCAACCAGCGACCGGGCGGCCAGGCGAGCACCGTCGCGATTCGCACCATTTGGGAGAACCACAGTGGCACAGCGATGAGCAGGCCGAACGTTGCGATCAGGCCGATGGGATTCAGGTCGACGATGTAGATCAGCACACCGAGCAGAATGGTCTCGGTCCGCACCAGATTCCACACGAGCATCTTGACGGGGGAGCCCTCGACCTGGGCGACGGCCCGGGCCGCCGCCGTCAGCCAGAGCATCACGAATGCGCCCAAGGTCAAGCCGAGGCCGAGCCGAATCGGCGCGCCGATGCCGACATTCAGGGAATGGAGCAACAAGGGGATGAGACCCGCGGCGAGCAACAGAGCGGACCAGGCCGCAGGGAAGAGGAATCCAGTGAGCCCTGGCGACAATCGCTGCCGTCGCCATCCAGACCAGGCCTCGGGCGCATCGACCTCGTGGTCCAATCGGGCGGGTAGACTGCCCCCGAACCAATTGGAA
>CAVOCV010000181.1:0-3053 GCA_963694325.1 Candidatus Thalassarchaeaceae archaeon
CCTGGACCACCCCGACATCGAGGAATTCATCGGTTGGAAGCAGAGCGAGGAAGAGAAAGTCAGCGCATTGATCGCCGGCACCGCAGCGCTGCAGAAGCATTGCAACGCCGTGCTCGAAGCCTGCTGGGACGGTGACGAGGCAAAGCTCGATGCCGATGAGAATCCCGCCCTTCACACCGCCATGGTTCGAGCCATTCGAGCCAGTGTGCCCGAATCCCACGTCCAACGCATGCTCGACCTCGCCAAGCAAGGTTGGAAGAGCGTTGAGTTCCAGCCGATGGATGCCGATTGGCAGGGTGATGCCTACGGCACGGTCTCCGGCCAGAATTCCAACAATTCCGTGCGTGTTCCCGAGTCCTTCATGTCGGCTGTGGCCGATGGCGGCGAGTGGAATCTCCACCACCGCACGGAGAAGGCAAAGGCGGCTGAAGAGGGGCGCGAGCCCGAGGCCTGCCGCACCCTGGATGCGAACCAGTTGTGGAACAATATCGCCTACACCGCGTGGGCCTGTGCCGACCCGGGCGTGCAATTCGACACGACGATCAACGAGTGGCACACCTGCCCCGAGGGTGGGCGAATCAATGGATCAAATCCGTGCAGTGAATACATGTTTCTCGATGACACGGCATGCAATCTTGCCAGCATCAACCTGCTCCACTACTACGACATGGCGACCCAGACCTTCGATGTCGAAGGCTTCCGTCACTCGTGCCGGCTGTGGACGACCACGCTCGAGATCAGCGTCCTGATGGCGCAGTTCCCGAGTCAATCCATTTCGCGCAAGTCCTACGACTACCGCACGCTTGGCCTGGGTTACTGCAACATCGGCTCGATGCTGATGCACATGGGCATCCCCTACAACGACCCGCGTGGCTTTGCGATCTGTGGAGCCATCACGGCGATCATGACCGGAGAATCCTATGCGACCAGTGCTGACCTTGCGAGCTTCTTGGGTCCCTTCCCTGAGTATGAGGCGAATGCTGACTCCATGCTGCGCGTCATCCGCAATCACCGCCGCGCAGCCTACAATGTGCCGGCCGAGGAATACGAGGGTATCTCGATCTTGCCGATGGGCATCGATTCGAAGAAGTGCCCGAAGGACCTGCTCGAAGCGGCGCGAGTGACTTGGGACCACGCCTTGGCGATGGGTGAAGAACACGGCTACCGAAATGCCCAGACCACCGTCATCGCCCCGACCGGTACCATCGGTCTGGTGATGGCATGTGACACGACTGGAGTCGAACCCCAATTCAGTCTGGTCCAGTACAAGACACTCGCCGGCGGCGGTTCGATGCGCATCATCAATCGCGGCGTGCCAAGCGCCCTGAAGCGCCTCGGATACTCCGATGGAGAAGCTCAGGCGATCGTCGACCATGTGATGGGAACCGGCAGCCTCGAGCGCTGTGAATCCGTCAGCCTCGAGACCCTCAAGCAACTCGGATTCTCAGAGACGGAGTTCGCCAAGGTCGAGAGTGCGATCGGGTCGGTCTTCGACATCCGTTCGCTGTTCTCTCCGCCGATTCTCGGCGACACGTTCTGCACCGATGTTCTGAAGATTGGAGAGGAAGATTCTGACAATGTCTTGTTCGACACGCTCGGTCATCTGGGATTCAGTGCCGCAGAGATCGAGGGCGCACAGCTGCACGTATTCGGTCACCTCTCCATCGAGAGTGCACCACATCTCAAGGCTGAACACCTGCCCGTATTCGACTGCGCCACCCCCGGAGGAAAGCACGGTACTCGATCGATTGAGTGGAAAGCCCACGTCATGATGATGGCCGCAGCACAGCCATTCATCTCCGGTGCCATCTCGAAGACGATCAACATGCCCGCGGATGCGAGCATCGAAGATGTTCGCGCCGCCTATGACATGTCTCACGAGACGATGAACAAGGCCTGTGCGGTGTATCGCGACGGCAGCAAGCTGTCCCAGCCACTCAACAACAGCCTGGTCGACATGGCATTCGTCGATGATTCGGGTGAAGAAGAGGAGGAAGAGGTCGTTCTGAACCGTCGAAAGGCGGTCGCGCAGGTCCGAGAGGCCCTGCCACTGCCGCCCGCTCAAGCCGCCCCGTTGGCCGAGGCCTTCGTCCAGAATTACATCGCCACCCGTCGCCCACTGCCCGCCGTGCGCGATTCGCGCACGATCAAGGCCAGCGTCGGTGGCCACACCATCTACCTGACATCGTCAAAGTATGACGATGGACGGCTCGGAGAGGTCATGATCACGACCTCGAAGGAAGGTGCGGCATGGCGCAGTCTACTGAACCAATTCGCCATCGCAGTGTCCATCGGTCTGCAGTACGGTGTTCCCTTGGATGCATTCGTCAAGTCCTTCACCTTCCAGAAGTTCGAACCCAGCGGCATGGTTCAGGGTGGCTCGAAGCGGGTCAAGGTCGCGACCAGCATCGTCGACTACATCTTCCGCGAACTGGCCATCGATTATCTGGGTCGAAATGATCTCGCTCACGTCTCGGAAGATGATCTCGATACAACCTCGATCAGTCGGCCGGACATCACTGAGGATGGCGTGGCCCGCAATCAAGGCGAGCGCCGTGATGTTCAACTCACGCTCGATGTTGACCCCGGGGCCGAGATGCGAAAGTATGCCAAGGAAAGTGGATTCACCGGCGACATCTGTTCGAACTGTGCGAGCAGTCAAATGAAGCGCAATGGTACCTGTCTGCTCTGCCTTGCCTGTGGCACGACCACCGGCTGCAGTTGAGCCGGTCAAGCGTAGAGAACGGCGGACTCCGCCGTCCACTGGGACAGTGGTCCCTCTTCTGAGATGCGCACATCATCGCTGCCCGTCGAGGGTTCAGCGCGATGGCGAGCCCAGACCAGGTGATCGTCCCCGAGCACCAGCGCTCGATCGAGAATACCGGCCACAGTGGCCAGCGTGCGTTGATCGGTGGCCGACCAATATGCGTCGACGGGATGGGTGTGGACCCACAGTCGAAGCGGCAAGCAGCAACCGATCGGTGGGGCGAGGTGAACCATGCCCGGGTCACCGATGTCGACCCAGACCAAACCCTGTGCATCGAAGAGAATGC
>CAVOCV010000182.1:0-2979 GCA_963694325.1 Candidatus Thalassarchaeaceae archaeon
GAAGATTGGAGGTCGGTGACCAGATCAAGCTGGCACCGACCGCGCCCATCTGTTGGTATTCATTGGCGCCGAGCGGCACACCGTGCACCAGATTCAACTCGGGCACGAGCAGATCGTTGTCGACCAAGATTTGGAATTCATTGAGGCTGCTCGAGTCCGTGCCTTCTGAGAGATGCAGGAACCATGCATCGAGGGTGCGCGCCGCGCTGCCGGTTTTGATGTGGTTGCCGACATAATCGGATTCCAATTCGGTGACCTTGGTGTGCATCTGGTCGCGGCCGAAATTGTTGTGTTCCATGTTGCGCGCAAGGACCCATGTATAGGCTGAATCATCGGTTGTGGGATTGCCTTGGACGGCGGTCGTGCCGCCGACGATGGACTTCATCTCGGCATGTTTGAGCGCTTCAATCTCCATGTTCCAATACGAACCCGATGAGAGGAGTGTCTTGGCCCATGTCACCTCGCCCTTGTAATCGGGGTGATTTTTCCACTGGTAGCGGTTGTCGTAGACATTGCTGCCGATGTCCCACAGGGGGACGGTGTTGTAGTGAATGTGATTGTGGGCATCGAGCAGGCCGGGATAGATCGTGCCACCCGTGTCGACGACCTGAATGTCTTGATGGGCGGCCGGAATGGTATCACCGGACCAGACGGCGGCGATGAGGCCGTCGCGAATGAGGACGCCGCCGGTTTCGAAGACGGCAGATTCACTGGTCATCGTGACGATGCGGCCGGTCAGGATGTATTCTCCATCGTGACGGGTTTCAGACATCGAGTAGCAATTCCCACCCGGGCCGGGACCGGTCCAATCACCGGGCGCAGCCACACCGGGTGAAGGCCCATCGAAATCCTTGATGAAACTGCCATTATCCACCAGCGCATAGGGTACATCCCACCACGAATCTTCGGCTTCATAGGACATCGAGTGGACGTGATCGCCCCAGCTATTCTGCAGGTTGACGGAGTCGGCATCCCAATAATCCAACTCAATTCGCGTGTTGTCGCGGAAGAAGGCCATGCGCGCGCCGGCTTCGAGGGTGGTGTTCCAACCGATCGCGCAGGGTGCGCTGCCGGAGCCGAGGGTGTCGTCGAGTCGCCAATTCGAGATGTCGACCGCGGCATCGGTCGGATTCCACAACTCGATGTATTGATCCGAATTGGAACCGAAGTAGCCGTCTCCATTCCAATCCGTGCCGTTGTAGTCCTCGCCGGAAGAACTGACGAGCACCTCGGTGATGACGACGTGTGTCGGGGGCCAAACCGTTGCCTCGTCGGATGCGCTGACCGGCATCGGAAGGGGCATCGTGCTCAGCAGCAGCAGGGCGCACAGCAGGAGGGGGAGTCGGGGGCGCATCGAGCGGTCGCTCAACGTGAGCGGGACATAAGCACCACCCTGTTCAAGACACCCGCACGATTTGCGAGGGGTGCAAGCCGATCTCGATGAAATCCCTGTGATTTGCCGTCCACAATTGGTCGGCCTCGCGCGCGAAGGGGAGAAATATGCGCGCGCACACGGCAGGTCGATGTCCGAGTCCCGCTTCGACGCCAAGGCGATGTCAATTTGTCTCGGCATCCTGTTGTTGCTGGCGAGCATCGTCACGGCGATGAACTGGATCGGCGGGGATGACGACGCGACACCCGAGGTTCTACGCGACCCAATCTTCGACCAATTCGTCCAAATCGATTTCGTACCACACGACGATCCACGCAAGTTCAACACGACCGACCTCGGCATCAATTACACGACAGAGTATGATTGGGCGGTCTTCGGCAACGAGGAGGGCGGCAACTGCTGTGAGCATTATCTTGCGACCACCAAGGAAGGACTCATCCTCAACTTCGGCGGCGAATACCCGACCTGGAGCCCGGACCGCGGCCATACCTGGGAGGAATATCTGCCGAGCATCCTCGGTCAGGTGGGCTGCCGCGAGTGGAAGCCGACCGTACCGGGCCAAGAGGGACTGGGCGAGGGCAGCATCGTACAGGCGACCAATGGCGACATCATCAGCATGGGCTGGTTCCCCTATCCGTCCAACAGCGGCGCCGACCAATTCTACGCCTTCTTCTACGACAGTGCAGACGAGGAGTGGCAATGGTGCTACAATCGTACGCCCGAGCCCTTCTATGACCGCAGTTGGCAGGTCGAGGTCGTCGGACCGATCTCCGGTGGACTCTACGGCAGTGGACCTTGGGCCAGCCTCGTCATCTCGAACTTCTGGCATCAGGTCAGCAACATCGGCGGTCAGATCAGCACAGACGGTCTCAACTACGAATACTTCGACTTCCCCGACCGCGACGCGACCCTCGACGAGATGGAGGTCGATTTGACCGGCGGCGATCTTGGCGTCGAGTGGGACTTCACCAAGCCGCACAAGGAGATGCGTGCCTTCCCCGTGCCTTCCGGTGGCCTGTATTTCCCCAACTACTTCCTCAACGGTGACGATGCCTATGTCGATACAGGACTCAGATGGTGGAAGGGTGTGACGCTCGAAGGCAACTCCTTGCCGACCTCCTATTGCGCGATGGATGCGAGCAGCGCCCTGCACTGCCTCGAGAAGGTCGGCACCAACATCACCCACATGCTCTCTTGGGATGGCGGCGAGAACTTCACCCAGCACAACTACTCCTTCCCAGACGCGGACAATATCGAGGAATGGGAATGGCATAGCCAAGGAGAGAACGATCTCTTCGTCTTGGCCGTGCGCTACCAGCACACCGATGGGCTCGACCGCGACGTCGTTTACCACGCCCGCGAATACAGCCAGAATATCCACTCCGATCAGCTGACTCACATCGGACTCGGCGACCTCGACAGCACCAGTGGCGCGGGCGCGGACATTCGCTTCGACTTCGCCAGCATGGGCATCCTGCCCGACGGTGGCGCGGTCATCGCCTACCACGACTCCAGTGATGTCGACCCCCTGTTCGCCGTCGAACTCACCCTGCCAGTGTACGGACCGCCACAACCCTGAGGACACA
>CAVOCV010000183.1:0-2950 GCA_963694325.1 Candidatus Thalassarchaeaceae archaeon
AGAAATGCACCATCGATGGTCAGCTTGGTCATGGCGAAGTAGACACCGATGAGGAAGAGGATTGCACCGACGAAGGTCGTGTTGCGAAGCGCAGCCGCAGGGTCGCCGCCCTTGAATAGGCTCATCGAGAAGATGCCGAGGATGCTCGCCAGGTAGCCGATGGCGCCGAAGAGGATCGGCATCAGCACATAGGATGAGCCAAGGAAAATCTCAGCATTGGGGTCGTTCGCAGCCGCAGCGATGACCATCGCGGCGATGATGCTGCCGACGAAGGACTCGAAGATGTCCGCGCCCATGCCCGCGACGTCGCCGACGTTGTCGCCGACGTTGTCAGCGATCACACCGGGGTTACGGGGGTCATCCTCAGGGATGCCCGCCTCGACCTTGCCGACCAGGTCGGCACCGACGTCAGCCGCCTTGGTGTAGATGCCACCGCCCACGCGCGCGAAGAGCGCGATGGAGGAGGCGCCCATGCCGAAGCCGGCGATGGTGCCCACGGTGTTGAGATCCTGTCCGTACAAGAGGTACATCAGCGAGATGCCAGCGAGGCCGAGGCCACCGACGGCGAGTCCCATGACGGCACCGCCGTTGAAGGAGGTCTCCAAGGCCGCGGCCTGGCCACCGTCCGCCGCCGCCTGCGCGGTGCGTCCGTTGGCGCTGGTCGCCGACTTCATGCCGGAGAAGCCTGCCAGAACCGAGCAAGCCGCACCGATGATGAAGGCGACAGCGGTCTCTGTGCCGAGGCCGATGCTTCCACCGGCTGCGAGCAAAACAGCGACCACGACGACGAACATGGACAGCATGCGATACTCCGCGAACAGGAAGGCCATTGCGCCCTCCTGAATCTGTCCGGTGATCTTGGCCACCTTGGCATTCTCGATTTCGATTGAATTCACCTTGCGGAACAGCATGAAGGCGATGAGCAGGCCAAATAGACCTGCACCAACGCCCAACTGTCCGACCATCTGACTGTCCATTTCCATGTATCTCACCAATTGGGTTGCCCCGGCGACCTACGACCCCCATATAATCCTCAGGGAGGGCAAGATGGTCTCTGAAGGGCATTCTCAGGGCATGCAGAGTGCGGCGAAGGAGGCCAAGAGGTCGCCTCCATCATGGTCTTGGTCGAACGCGGCGTACTCAGATTCGTTCATGTCGCCGTCCGCCAACGCCTGCTCGATGACAGCTCTGCTGGCCTCGGGATGGAATTGTACTCCCCACACTTGTCGTCCCGCCATCCGCATGCCCGCATTGATGCAATGCTTGGTCGAGATGACCTTGCGGGCGCCAGGTGGCAGCTTGGTGACGTGGTCCTGATGGGTGAACAATCCATGCTTGATCGGCGAGAGCAATGTGTCCATGCCGACCGAGAAGAGGGGGGTGACCGAATCGGTCCGTTCCGGGGTTCGCGATACCTCGCCGCCGAGCGCCTTGCACAGCAATTGATGGCCGAAGCAGATGCCGAGCACGGGAATGCCCGCCTCGACCGCGTCGGTGAGAAGCTTCGAGGCCTCATCCATCCACGGCTGCCAATCACTGACATTTGCGCGCGAACCACTGCAGACCACGGCGTCGGGAGCGAGTTCGCTGATCTCTGCTGGAGATTCGATTCGCTTGTAGGTGATTCCGTCGGCCTCCCATGTCTCTCGGTAGGCCTTCCGGTCGGTCAATTGAGGTGTGACCAAGAGGCATTCCGCAGGCGTGAATGGGGCCATGATCTCCGCATTTCCACCCTGGCCGAACGCCGGTCGTTCGACGAGAAGATCGAGCAATACGACGCGGGTCATGGGCTCCCGAAGGGGGCACGGGTTGAAAGCCCTGCTTCCTTCCGATACACCCATGGGAGAGGTAGATCGACAACTCATCCTCGAAAACGTCGGCCCGGTCCAAGCCATTCTCGACGCCCACGATGGCGTGGTCAATGTGATCGACACGACCGATGGTATCATCATGATTGGACTGGAGGGTGGCTGCACCGGTTGTTCTAGCACGCCGATGACGGCGATGCAGATCTATTACGCCTTGATGAAGCTCCCTGAAGTAGAGGATGTCGTCTTCGTGAACGGGGAACTGCCAGCCTATATGCGCGCTTTCATCGATGATAAACTCAAGTCGGAGGCGTGAGCCGATGCGACGGGTGATCCTCGTCACCCTGCTTCTCCTATTCCTGCCAAGCGTCGCCGCTGAGGACAGTGATGGCGATGGGTACGAAGACCCGACCGCCGAGTTCAGCGTCTGGGATGGGGCCGATGCCTACCCGAACAATCCCGACATCCAAGACCCGGTCTTCTCCTCGGGTTGCGACCCGCCGGTCGCCACCCTCGACCTCGGTGAACCCGTCACATTCACCTGCACGGTGGCCAACGAGGGACCGGTCGATCTGAATGTCTTGATCGATGTCGAGGACGACACCCATCTGGCCAACCGATTCCAAGCCAATTACTACGACATCGCCACCAATGAGGTCCTGACGCTGAGGGTGACGATGGAAGGATTGTCCGAAGGCGTCGCGATGGCCCAATTGCGCATCTTCGGGCGGGCAAATGAATCGGCTCACGATCGGGTCGATCTGCCCGTCGAAGTGACTGGAGACACATGGGTCGGCCTGAACAGCCATAGCGAGGGCACACCGGCCCCCGATGTCTCCTGGCTTGCAGCGATCATCGACGATGTCGCCACCGCACTCTCCGACAACACCCCATGGGAATTCGACCGCGGGCGCGCAGGTGTGGTCGTCATGATCAGCGTCGGCCTGATGCTCGGCGCAATCAGGGTGACGCGGGCGCGCAAGGTCTGGGGTCGCAACATGACGAGTCGCGGCGCAAAAGTAGCGGCTCGCGATGCCCGCTTTGATTCAATGCGCAGCCGCACCACGCATGCACACCACGAGGACACCTCGATTCCCGAAAGTCCGAAGGCCCGCATCTCAAAGGACGAGACGGATTACACC
>CAVOCV010000184.1:0-2947 GCA_963694325.1 Candidatus Thalassarchaeaceae archaeon
AGCACAATCCGCCTCGGTGGGGAAGAGGTGTTGACTGGTCGCCATGGAAGCGGGGGTTGGTGTGGCATCGAATCGCCACAGTCGGCTGCCATCCTCATCCGCGAGCACGGCCCAATGCAGGCTTTCGGCCAACACATGCCCGATCTGGCCGCGTGGGCTCGACACGGCATGGGTGATACCGAGGGCGACAATCGTCGTGACATCATCGCGTAGAATCGCTCGTTCGGCCTTCCATTGGACGCGTTCCTCTACCGTCAGCAGGCCGAGGCTCGGGAAGTTGGTTTGGCCGAGTGTCGGGTCAACATCGTAGAGAATGCCCCAGTGCGCGGTCTCCGCATAGACAACCGCATCTTCGGGCAGGGTTGAGATGGCTTCTCGCAAAGCCCGATCCCCGGCGGTCTGGACCTCGAGTTCCGGATGCTGGGCCAATTCGAGCAAAACGATGTGAGAGAGCAGGATGAAGAGCACGGCGATACTCATCATCGCCTGCAGAGGACGCCGTTCGAATGCCCCGGGCACCTCCAGTTCCACACGTTCCAATCCCCCTCCTTCCGCTTCAATCTCATCTGCCTGATCCAATCCCCTCTCCCGCAATCGGGGGGTCAGTCGCGGCACTTTGGCCAACACGATGCCCGCGAGCACGGCGAGCGGCACATGGAAGGCGTGCAGAGCCATTGAGTAGAGCATGTAGGATGCCAAGCTCAGCACCGAAATGCCGACCATGCCATCGAGCAGGTGGACCCCGGTCAGGGCCCATTGCAATCCGAGCCAGAGTCCGAGCAGCCACACCTCAAAGGAAGCGTTGAACCGCCACAATGCCCAGCCGGCGAGTCCCAGAAGAATCGGTCCGTTGAACGCCAGAAGTGACAGCCCTCCTTGCCACCCGTATTCGGCCCACACCGGGGTGTCGAGCATGCGCGGGGCAAACATCCCCATGACGATGAAGGCCGACCCACCGACGACCACCGCTGAGACGATGGCAAGGCGCCCAGCGTGGGCGCTCTCGCGCTGATGGCTGAATCGATGCGCCCCCATCCAAGCGAGCAGCAGCGTGCCGAGGTACAGGGATCCTGTCGGATGGATGACCCCCACAAAAGCGACCCCGAAGGCGAACAGCAGATCCATCCGTTTGCGCCGCTCCCGTGGGGGTTTGACGAGCACCAGCAGACCGAGGACCAATCCGAGTTGGCTGGCGACGGTGGGATAGCCCGAATCGAAGGCCTTGGCGAACAGGGCGGGGGCAAGGCAGAGGGCGATCAACGTCGTTCCCGAGGCGCCCCATCGGTCGGCGGCGCCCGCCACACCCCAGAGTACGGCGAGCAGGCTGAGTTGGCCGAGCAGGTGGACGGCATCGGCCGGTGGCAAGCCGGTCGCCTGTTCGAGAAAAGCACTCAGCGCGGGGAAGGCCGGCGGATAGGTCCAGCGACCGACATTCGGCGCGGGCAAGGTCAGTGCCCCGGTCTCGGCCAAGCGATGCGAAAGGGTGGCGAAGCCGAGCCAATCCACCCCCATCGGACGCTCGAGGATCAGCAGAGGTGTCAGGCAAATGAGGGCTGAGATGGCCAATGCATAGGGCAGCCATGCCGGTCGGCCCGTCGCGATCAAAGCGGCGTGTTTCTTCTCGGCCGCGACATCCTCTTCGAGCACGACCGTACCTGCCTCGGCCTCGGCGGCCTCGGCGATCTCCTCGAGGCGTTCCCATGCCGACAATCGGCGAACCCGGACGCTCTCACGTTGCCAACCGACGGTGGCTGCCAGTCCATTGACCAGCAGGATGATGAGGACGAGATGGCCCACTGAATGGACGCCGCGGATGATCACCAACCAGCCGGCCAGACCAAACAGAATCAACAGGCTGGCCGCGGGCAGGAGCATGATTTGGCGCAGTCGGTCCGCACCGGGGTCGAGGATGCGGATCAGCGCGAGCCCCGGAATCAGGCCGAGCCCGAGCAGGAGCGCGGTGGCGAAGAGAATCCCAATCAATCCGGTCTCCAAAGATTCGCCTCCTATGGAGGCGTCATTGGTTCTCCACTTGAAGAGGTCCGTAGCGAAGACCTGTTGAAGCGGTGGTTGAGTGGAGGTGGCATGGGCACCATCGACTTCAGCTCCATCGATTGGCATCCGGCCGTCGCCCTGCCCGACATTTACGATGTCATCGACCTGACCGGCAAGATCGAAAATGTGCGCATGAGTGAGTTCTCGGTCGGCAAGTATGACGAGGACAGGGACGGCTATGATACGGAGTTATTCTCCTCTGGACGGCGTGTGCACATCGGCCTCGACATCGGGGGTCCGGTCGGCACGGCGATCACATCCGTGGCCGATGGCGTGGTCGCCTTTTCGGGTTACAATGCCGCCGATGGAGATTATGGCCACACAGTCATCGTTCACCACGAGGTCGGTGGCGAAGATTTGTGGATTCTTTACGGACATCTCGATGCGGCATCGACCGAGTATTGCACAGCGGGACGGAAGGTGAAGTCCGGGGAAACGATCGCCTGGTTCGGTGATGAGAGTGAGAACGGGGGTTGGCCGCCCCACCTGCATTTCCAACTCTCTTTGGTCGAGCCCCATACCCATGATTTGCCCGGCGTCGTTCATCCGGATGACCGGGAGCGCGCGCTGGCCGATTTCCCGGACCCGCGTCTGGTGCTTGGCCCGCTCTACTGAGACAGGTGTTCCTTGAGGCCGATGATCGGTCCAATCGCAGTCGGATCCTTGCCACGCAACAAGGCGACTGCACAGGAAATCCAATCCATCATCACGACCGCATAAAGCAGGGCCTCGAGGTGTGAATCACCCTCGCACAACAGGCCCCAGGTCGGGTCGACTTCGATGTGCTCGAGGAACCAATCGAGCCGCATTTGGTTGCGGTCGTGGTTGCCATCCCAACTGAAGATGATGAGCGCTTGGTCATCGGTCGCACCCGCTTCACCCCAAGCGACGA
>CAVOCV010000185.1:0-2866 GCA_963694325.1 Candidatus Thalassarchaeaceae archaeon
CGCCGCTCTCAAATCTGAATTCCAAACGATCCGTTATTGCTTCAATGACGAACAGGTGAGCGGTTACCCGCTATAACCAGAGGGTACCCTCTGAGTCAGAGGACACGGCTTTCGGCATCGGTCGGTTCGTTTGAGAGCGTGATTGCGCCTTCGATGAGGGCGCGGTGGGCGTCGCTCAGGGGTTCTCTGTGGTAGACGGTGATCCAAGGCTCATCGACGACCATCAGGCTGCCGATATGGCCTTCGAGAACGAAGCCGACACCACGGTCGATGTCGGCACCGAGTTCGGTTCGGCCACCGCCGAGTTCGAGGACGACTTGACCGAGATCCATTGCATCGATGGCCGCGATCCACCCCGGTTGGGGCACGGTGAATTCGGTTGTGTTCAATTCAGTATCCAAGAGTCCGAGAGCGGAGAGTAGACTCTCTTCGGAGGCGAAAACGGATGCATCGACACCCTGTGCGATGCACATCTCAACGAACTTGGAGGCGGCACTGCCATCGATGAGGGTATCATGAATCATGAAGGCCCCTTCATCGACAGTCTCTGCGAGTCCGGTCGCTTGTAGCAGGATACCGCCCTGGATGCAGACCAATTCCTCAAGGTCGGCCGGTCCCGCTCCACGAAGCGTCTCGACCGATTCCAGCACTTCGAGTGCATTCCCCGCGGCGAAGCCGAGGGGCGTGTCCATCTCGGTCAGGGTGACCATGGTCGTGATGCCGAGACCTTCACCCGTCGATACGATTGAGGAAGCGAGTTCCTCAGCCCGGTCGATTGAAGTCATGAAGGTGGCCTTGCCGACCTTGATGTCCATGACGAGCGCTGCGAGTCCTTCTGCGGCTTTCTTGGAGAGAATCGAACCAGTGATCAACGGGACGGATGCAATCAAACCCGATACATCTCGAATGGCATACATTCGCTTGTCGGCAGGCGCGAAGTCCTCGGTCTGTCCGGCGATCATGCAACCGATCTCAGTCACTTGATGCAGAGCATTGGATGGAGAGACTTGAACATCGTAGCCTGGGAGCGATTCGAGTTTGTCGAGGGTCCCGCCCGTGTGAGCAAGACCCCTGCCTGCAATCATCGGACACTTGAGTCCACAGGCGGCGAGGGCGGGTGCCAAAATCAGACTGACTTTGTCCCCGATGCCACCGGTGGAATGCTTGTCAACGACCAGATGGGCGAAGTCTGAAGGCCATTCGAGAACCGTACCCGAATGGAGCATGGCATGGGTCAATTCAACCGTTTCATCGACGGAGAGGCCGTTGTCGAATACATTCTGCATCCAGGCTTGGACCGCCTCATCAGAAAGTGATTCGTCAACAACCGAGTTGACGAAGTCCTGGATCTCAGTCATCGTCGATCAGTCCGATTTCGATGAGACGCTGTCGTAGGAATGCGCCGGCAGTGATCGAAGGATAGAGTGCGGAGCCTCCGGTTCTCGTGATGAATTCTGGGCGTGGGGTCAGGTCCACCTCGTCGCGCGGGTGGGTGAACAATGGCATCGAGTAGCGATCGCTGGTGTTGTCCTTGGGATTGACGACGCGGTGGGTGACGGCCTTGAACAGGCCGTTCGTGAGGTTCGCCAACATGTCTCCTGAATCGACAATGATGTGATCGTGGTTGCCCTCGACCTTGATCCATTCACCGTCGTGGTCCATCACTTCCAGACCGTCGGCGCTGGCGCCGATCAGTAGTGTGATGAAATTGATGTCCTCATGCTGGGCGCTGCGCACGGCGCCATCGGGGGTGTCGGGTCCGAGGGCGGGGTAGTGCAGGATTCTGAGGATGGTATTGCCGTGTTGGGCCATGTTGGGCAGGTAATCACCCTCCTTTCCGAGATAGAGGGAGCAGATTTCCAAGAGGTCTTGTGAGAGGGCTTCCAGTTGGATGTAGAGCCCATCGATGGAGGACTCGAAGTTTGCATCCGGCCAGATGTTTTTGGGATATTCATCGACGAGTGGATGGTCGGCTGGGAGGACCCGACCTGTCTGCCAGAATTCCTTGAGGTCGGGCGCAGGGTTGTCCTTGGCATGTTCGACACCAAAGGGGACGAAGCCGCGCTGATTCCCGTCCTGATTCGAGGTCATCTTGGTCGATTCGTCTTGGTTGAAGAAGTCCTCGCTGACCGTGTAGGCGCGGTTGATATCGTCGAGTGGAATGCCGTGTCCAGTCAGTGCGAAGAAGCCGATGTCTTCGAGGGCTTCACCCATTTTTTGAACGAATCCACCGCGGGTCGCAGGGTCTCCTTCGGTGTACTCGCGCAGGTCGAGGGTCGGGATTGAATCTCGGGCCATCGGAGCGGGACGAGAACTCAGTCCCCATGAAACCTTCTCAGGGTGCAACCATCCACAGGCTCAACTGTTCGGGGAAGTTGATCATCCACAGGATGACCTCCACTCCGATGATCCAGCTCATTGTTCTCAGGATTTGATTCGCCCGGCAGCATATGAAGGAGGGAAGTAAAACACCCCACTTATCCGATCAGGAAAACTCTTTTTCGTACTTTTCACGGAGTTGCTCGATGGTCCAGCCTGCATCGAGACTGGATTGCACCTCTTGAGGCGACCAATTCTCGAAGCCGTATCCGTCCAACTGCGGGGCGCCGAAGACGCCATCGTCACGTCCTGTGCCGACCTCGCGTGCATCGCTGGAAGCGTTGGGTCCGACACTGGTGCCGTCGAGGATGACCTGTCCGCCGAGGGATTCTGAGGATGCATCTTCCAATTCATCTTCTTCCCACAGGGTGGATTCGCCGGCATCGTCGATGAGGACGTTGCCGGCTTTGGATTTGCGACGTGAGAGCATCAGCATGGTGAGGGCGCCGGCGAGGCTGATGGCGGCGAGGATGACCATGGTGAGCAA
>CAVOCV010000186.1:0-2839 GCA_963694325.1 Candidatus Thalassarchaeaceae archaeon
TGGAGGCGAGACACTACTGGTCCACATTCAGCAGGATTCTGAAGGCCTCACGCTGCCCGCAGGTGATGGTGGTGCCAACCTTACCGCTCTGCTCGATCACCTCGGTGACAAGGGCATTCAAGAATTGCTCATCGAGGGAGGGCCCATCGTGTGGGGACAATTTCTCGATGAGAAGCTCGTCGACCGCGCCATCCTCATTCGCGCCGATGTCAACCTCGGTCCAGGTCCCCACAGCGGGCTGGATGGAAATCGACTGAACGATGCGGGTCTGGCGATGGTCGAGAGACGCGACTGGGACGGCGATGCGGTGAGCATCTGGTCCAAACCGAATCTCGAACTACCTCATCAGGCCTGGCCCTGAAGTTCAGCATCCAACCGGGCCAGCATCAGCATCAACCCTGGAGGAACCTCAGGGAAATCGGCTCGATGTGGACACAATTCATCCAAAAAAGCCTCATCTTCAGCATCCAAAATCAGTGGATAGGTTCGACAACCGATCGGTCTGTCCGCATAGACCGTACAGAGGCCGTCTGGTGAGAGGAAGGTGCAGGCGCCGGCTTCCGTGTTGATGAGAATACGGATGCCATCCGATTCACGGCTGAACGCATTGGGATGTTGACCACTGCGCGCGGCGAGACGCAATACGTCTGAGGGCGACAACGGCATGGCCGTATCGTGGCAACAAACGCTGCACTTTTTTTCGATGCACGGGGTCGACGGCCATCCCTCCATGACCCTTGCGAGGCATCCGTCGATTTGAAGGAGGGGGTGCGTCCCGATTGCAAATGGGCGGTTAGGGTAGTCTGGATATCCTGATGGGCTTCGGACCCGTCGACGCGGGTTCGAATCCTGCACCGCTCATTCTTTCTTTGCGTGGATGAGGAGCCTTGCAAGGCTTCGATGCACCCGGATGGGAGCCGTCGATTCGATGGACCAACCCGCTGCGGTGAAGGATTCGCTGATCTCCTCCCACGTCTTGCCAAACGCGATACCATCCTCGATTGAATCGAGATTCTGAGGGTTCCAAGGAATCAGCGTGACAATATTCGAGGCCTCATGGGCCAAGGCTGCACATTCGCTCAATGCGCCTTGGAGCAACTCGAAGCCATCGCCGGATTTCCAGGCATTTCGCCCGTAGGGCGGGTCGAAGACGAATCCATCGAACGGGCCCGTCCAGGTCCCCTGTAATTCGAGGGCTGAGGCATTCAGAATCTCAAAGACGCCCGTGCCACCTCGCCCTTGGGCCCAGGCCGCATTTTCACGCGTGCCCGTGACCATCGGCCAAGCGAGATCACTGCCGGCGCAATCCAATCCGCGCAGCACTCCCTCGACGATGATACCACCCGTGCCGCAAAAGGGGTCGAGCAAACGCCCGCCATTCGGACAGGCGAGGTTGACCATGGCTCGGGCCAGTTTGGGATCGAGGCTGACCGGTTTGAAGAAGGGGCGCATCGGGGCCGTGCGCGTCGCCCAATCATCGCCTTCATGGGTTGTGATGCCCCAGACGACGACAGGGTCGGTCCGCATCGAATCGGGATGGACAGGGTGGCTGGAGATGGCCAGCAGATGGACGCGGAGAATGACATCGGGATTCGACAGGTCGATGGCGCGTCCGGCTTGAACCAAACGGCCGCCAATCTCTCCGGCAACCGTGCGGCTGGACCAGCCTTCGACCTTGTTACCCGTGCGGCCTGCGACCACAGCCACAGTGCCGGGGATCTCGAGGGCGAGGAACCCTGCACTCGCCTCCTCGATGACCGCCTCGATCGAGGTCAAGCCGCTCGGGGAGAGCACCTCTGTGATCAAACTCGATGATTCGACGAGCGCGGTCGCATCCGTGCAGACCAATGCGTGGGGGTGGATGAAGTCGGCGTCGGCGATGAGTTCGACCGCTTCGAGCCGGAACAATCGCGGGTGCCATCCCGCCCCGATCACCACCGTTTGCGTCATGCGATTGGCCCTCTCTCACGCGTGCGCGACTGTGCTGCTCCGCAGCACACCCTCCGCCTTCAATCCTATAACGGTCGCACCTCTCCCATCGACCCATGCAGCGCCAGCGATGGGCAGGGACGATGGTCGTCCTCGGCTCCCTGCTGTTCTCGCTGATGTTCATCTCAATGCCGGTCTCCGCACAGACCATTGAGCCCGGCGTCATGCAGACGGATGAACAAAAAAATCTCACCTACGATCAGAGCCGAATGTTTCTGTACGGCTCCAACAACGACGGTGGCCCGCAGAGCAACTGGCCGATGTGGACGCATTCCGCCAATACCGACACCACCTCCGATGACAGCCTCGGCGAGGTCAACGCGCCCACCGAGGAGAACAACGGCGGCGGGCCGAGGACCTTCACCTTCGACGGCACCCACCCGCCGCCCGAAGCCATGCCCATCGATACCGAGGTGCCGATCACAGGTGCGGTGAAATTGAGCATCATCTGCAATATCGAGCAGGACCAGTGCACAAAGGAGATGACAATCATTCTCCGCCTCGGCAATCGTGACCTCGCTCAACAGGTCATCAATGAACCCGACGCCGACGATTTCTACGTCTTCGAATTCTTCCTCAATGATGAGGAGATTCCCGCCGACGAGACCTTCGGCCTGCGCATCCAATTCCAGAAACCGCATCAACCCACAGATGGCTACACGCTCTATCTCGGCAGTGGAAATGCCTGGATGGACATCCCCGTGCTGCCGCCCTATGAGGAGACGGTGCCCGGTCTGGATGATACTGAAGGCTACACCTCACCCTACGAACTCGCCTCGGGATTCAAGACGGAGTCCGCCAATGTGACGTCATGGTTCGGTCTCATCTTCTGGTGCTTGCTCTCGATCGC
>CAVOCV010000187.1:0-2805 GCA_963694325.1 Candidatus Thalassarchaeaceae archaeon
CCGCGTTCCCACGGACGAATTGGGTTCAGACTGCGCCGTATTTCATGGTATTGAATTGAAGGGCTGTAATGAATCAGTGCAACAAGCCCCACGCATGCTCCGCGTTGCCATGTACCCAGTCGAAGTCATCGAGGGTGCGAATGCCACGCTCATCGAGAATGGAAAGGGACTCAACCTCCAGTGGATATTCGTTGTAGGTGAGGTGGCTGACCAGCCCTGCGCGTGTCGGTTGGTCGAAGGTCCAGTGGGCCCGGCTGGCGGCGCGGATGCGAAGGCCGACCTGCGTGCGGCCGTTCCAAATGCGGATCTGGAATCGCGGCAGCGGCGTGCCCTCACCATCGCAGGGATCGTCGGGCTGCGGGTCGAGTAATTCGACTTCGCACCGTTCGAAATTTTCGCTGCGCCCGCGCCCTTCGTCATGCATCAGTCCCGCGGTGCGCAGGGGCGCGCGCGCAACATCACGCAACTTCCAGGCCCGCGAATCTCGGGCCGTCATCGAGAAGGAGGCGTGTGGAATGAACCAGTCCAGATACGTCCCGTCGCTGAAGTGCAAGAAGCCCCAGAACCACGGAATCGAAGGGGCTTGCACGGTGACCTTCTGAAAGTAAGCACTCCCTTGCACGGGCGCGTCATCGATGGTTCCCTCCGCCTTACAGGCGTGCAGTCGGATGATGTCATAGCCCATCGAATTGCCGAAGACATTGTTCGTGTAGGCCGCTGAAGAGGCGGATTTTGTCCATGGTGTAAACCGCAGATCGAATTGGGCCGGGGCACCCTTGGCCACAGCCTCGGCATCGCCAGCACAGCGCAGCCAGAAGTGGCTGCCATCATCGGCGAGCCCCATCGACAGATCATCCTCGGTGATTGGCACGACCGCGCCCGCGCCCTCGAATTCTCCGCTGCCCGGCCACATCGGATGGCCGCCGTCGATGGCTGCGATGCGCGCTTCGCGGATGAGGTAGGGCTCGTGCATGTCCTCGCCATCATACCACCATGCACAGACCATGCCGGGCAGGGTATGTCCCCCGTCGTCATCAATGTGAAAACGCCCCTCAGGATGCCACATGTGATCGTTGACCCGCACCTGAGGTGCATCCTTGGTCGACCACAGGACCATCAGTTGACGGCTGCGCTTGGGATCCTTGGCATCGGGCAGCACGACAAGCCACCACCACCACCACCATGACAGACGTCGAAGCGGGGGCATCACGTCCAGTCGCCACAGCGAGGAGAGGTCACCTCCAAACGTCTCAGGCGGTGTGGTCATGGCCCAACCTCACTCAATCTCACGCTTCTTGAAGGCCCGCTGACCGACCAGCACGAACAAACCGGTCAAGAGAAGCAGCACGATGATCGAGATGAACAGGTTGACGATGGGATACGTGGTTGGGAAAGGCGACAGCCAGACTTGCCATAGAGCGACGTCCCCTACCCATCCGAGCATCTCCGCCTGCTGGGTCATATCAGCATGATCAGACCACACCAACCAGGCGGTCGAATTGATGATTTCAGAGCCCCAGAAGGATACGGATAACGTCGCAAGGCCCATGTCTCTGGTCGCGGCGAACATCGAGAGGAACATCATCACAAACTCCCAGAATGCGAATAATAAGGCGAGTAATACACCATACTTTGGCGTCACGATCCCGAACGTCGCAAATATCGCAGCATAAGCCAATACAGTCAACGCTGAAGCGATGAATACGCCGAACCAGATGCCCAGGTCACTGAAACGATAGATCGAGTCACCAGGTCCGAAGAAGCCGGTGACCAAGGCACTGAAGAAAATCAGCATGAGGAAATACGGCCAGGCCAAGCCGATGAATCCGAGCAGGCGGTACATCAGCACCTCAGCCCGCGCAATCGGCTTTCCGACCAGATAGTGCAGTGTGCCGGCCTCGTGCTCGTCACGAATCAGGCCGGTCGCGAGGAAGAGCGGGATGAAGATGCCCAGCACGAAGAGGTAGCCGAACTTCCCAAATCCGAGCAGGAAAGACCGGTGCACGGCCTCGTTGAGGAATTCTCCATCGTCGGGATCTTCGTCGACATTTCTGTCCTTGATGATATCAATCAGCGTCCCGTTCTCCCAGACATACAGCACATTGCAAGGGATGCCGTCGCCGTTTCGATCGCGGTCGAATGGATCCAGGGCCCAGCAGTCGCCATCGTCGTCATGGCCCTGATTGGGATTCATCGTGCCATCATAATCGATGCCATCCTCATCCACCCAGTCCGATGGATCGTCGGGTGTGACCCCACCCCCGGGGAAATCTTGGGCGTCCCACTCACGCGTACCGTGAAGGAACTCCTGACCATCGGGGAAGCCATCCCCGTCCGAGTCGTAGGAATCATCGTCCTGATCTTGTGAGGGAATGCCCTCCGCCATCGCTTCGATGTAGAATAGCATCACCAGTGTGATGAGGAGGATGCCGACGATGCCGACCACCCAAGTCGATCGGCGCTTGCGGTATTGACGCATGGTGAATTCGGCGATCGCGGTCGCTTTGCGGTCGAGCCGCGTCCAGACGGTCTCGGCGAGATTCCGCTTGGGCGGACCGGGTGCGGGTTGAATCATGCGCGACCCTCCATCAGATATCCCAGCAGGGATTCGAGATTGTCGTCGGGATTTTCAATCGCCGTAACCAATGCGCCCGAGCGTACGATGATTGCCGGGAGGTCCTGGTGAACCCCGGAGAGGTTGTTGGTCTCGATGATGAGTTCGCCCTCATCGGGGAAGCGAACGCCGTAGACATCTGGGTGCGGTAGGAAGTGTCGACCGAGGGTGCGCGCATTGTCCGTGCGCAG
>CAVOCV010000188.1:0-2804 GCA_963694325.1 Candidatus Thalassarchaeaceae archaeon
CTCAACTGCACGAGACCGCGGAGGCGGGTGTGTGGATGCTCCGGCTGGCCGATGAAATCGTCGATCACCTCGCCCGACGAGCCGAGGACCCGATGTGCATCGACCAGGACACCGTCGGATGGACGGATATCATCACCCGGGCCGCACAACGGTCTGGACCGCATTGGTTCCATATCGTCTTCGACCGAGAGATCGCCCGCGAATCATCCGAGCACATCTACCTCAGTCCACACCATCCGTTGATTCGAAACCTGTGTGAGCCCGTGGAGGCGGTGCTCCACCTGCGCGCACCCCGACCCGATTCACTGCCCCCCGAGGCAGTTCACTGCGTCTGCATCGATTGGACGGTCGCCAGCCTCACGAAGACGACCGTGCGTCGTTGGCTCTATCTGACCGCAGAAGGATTGCCACTGGACCTGGATGGTCACGAGGCTCTGGAGACCCTGCGGATTGGGGAGCCGTCTGCTGTGGAGGACATCACAGATTTACTCGAGCCCATTGAGGCCGCCCTGCTCGATGGAGAGCGCCGACGACTCCTGCCTCTGATCGATGAATTGCGAGAAAATGCCGAACAGTCCTGGCACCGGCGCATCTCTCGAGAGATGGCTCAACTGGCCGAAGCGAACTGGACGGCGCGCAGCGAGGGCAGACAGGCCGACCCGCGTTGGGTGCGCATGAAGAACGGCCTGATCACCAGGCTGCATGACGAACTCGCAGCCCGGCTCATCGAATTGGAGCGCCTCCGTGAATCGTTGACCGGATCGCTCGATCTTCGCATCTCGATTCGGTTGGAGTGATCACTCCTCTTCGGTCATCCCATCCGGGTCGTGCGCATCGATGTACGGGCGAAGACTGCCCGCGTGCGGCTTCAGGCCCTCGATGGTTCGTCCCTCGGGTTTCATCGCCCGTGCTAGCTCCATCCGGATCTCGCCATCGATACGCATGCCGAAGGCCTTCAATCGCTCGCCAATATTTCGTTGCAGTCGTCCTCCCGTGCGATCCCAATCCATCAGGAGGATCATCGAGGCGCCCTGATCGACGCGGTTGAGGATGCCATAGGTCTCGAAGAGATGGGCGACGAGACGGGATTGATCCCAGCCGCGATTGACCTGTTCGATGGGACCGGTGAATCCCATCGCAGTCAGCGCGATCCGGTCCTTTCGACCCTCGATGAGGATGGGGCAACCACACCCGCCTTCGGCGGTCGGACGATTGCGCTGCCGCGCCTCAGCCAACGCTCGACCCGCCGAGGTGTATCGCGCATCTCGGTCACTGTGCACCCGAAAATCCCTCCAATCTGGCCTGGACCGAATCTGCGGCCACGCCCTGCAGTCGAACCGACTTGTGACGGGAGCGCTTTCCGGCGACGATGGCGATGCACATCAACGGGATTTCAAAGGCCTCGGCCAGCAGTTCGCAAACCGCTTCGTTGGCCGCCCCTTTCTGGGGTGCGGCTTTGACGGCGATCTGTAGGCGGCCGCGCCACACATCGATGCCCTCGATGCCGATGCGCTTGGCCGCGGGTTGGACAGCGACGGCGAGAACAACATCATCGCCGTCGACTCTGAACAGCCCTTCGGGCAATTCTCCCATCGTCATCTCGGCCGCGATGACAGACCTTGAGGGCATCGCTCCAGTTCGGTCCGAACGGGTGATTCGGCCAACCCCCCCTACGGGGGGGGGCAGACAACGCTCATATAGCGCCCTCACGCCGCCCGTCGCGAGGACAATCATATGGAGGCGGGCGGCGAAATTTTCCATGCTCTGTTCGACGAGTATTTCCTGTGGTCCATCGTCGTCGGTGTCATCACCTTCGCGTGGATGGGTCATCACTCCCTTCGATACCGGTCCAAGGATGGTTCCGACAACAACATCGACAACCTCACCCCGGGTGTCTTCCCGGTGGAGAATGACAATCTGACCTTGGAGTTGACCTGGACCATCATCCCGTTCATCCTCATCGTCTACCTGACCTTCATCGCCTGGGGTCCGATCGATGAGATGTGGACCGCAGACCCCGATGCACACGAGATTCACCTGACCGGTTCCCAGTGGGCCTGGGACTTCGACTGCGGCGATCTCGATGCGGATATCTGTGAGGTGACGAGCATCGATATTGAGGGCAAGACCCGACCGCTCGTGCACCTCAAGGCGGGCGAATCCTACCACTTCAACATGACATCCGATGACGTCACCCACGCCCCATTCTTCAACGACTGGGGCCTCAAAGAAGACGTTCAACCCGGCCTGATCACCACGCTCTTCTACACGCCCAGCCATGAGGAGATTGGATCTCATCTGCTGATGTGCACGGAATACTGTGGCGATGAACACGGCTACATGACGGCCGTGATCGAAGTCCACGAATGAGGTGATTGTGATGTCGCGTGTGCTGAAGAATTCACGAACCTTCGCGCTTCTCGCTGTCCTCTTGATCGCCGTGGCCGTCGCACCGACGGCGACCTCCTATCCCTACGGCATCTCGGGTGTTGAACAGAGTGGCTGTACCTGCCACGGCAGCGCACCGAGCAATGAGGTCGTGCCGAGCCTCGAAGGACTGCCCGAAGAACTCGAGGGCGGTACAACCTACACGCTGAACATCTCTTTCGCCGGCGGCCCCTCGGGCACCGGCGAGGGCAAGGCCCTCGGTGGATTCCACCTGTGGGCGAGCACAGGTACCTTCGAGCCGGTCGATGACAGCACCCAAACCAATGCGGATGGAAGCATCACCCACAATGGCAACGACGCCGAAGATACAGGACAAGGCAATGATCAGACCCTGTGGCAAGTCAACTGGACGGCAC
>CAVOCV010000189.1:0-2785 GCA_963694325.1 Candidatus Thalassarchaeaceae archaeon
TGCCGAGCCCGACCCAACCTCGAATCTCAACATATTCGACGCATGAGGTATAGCTAGATTCGCATCCTGAATCTCCGACCTGTCCGTGCGCCTCTTCATCCACATCCCCATCCACCCTCAGATTTCGAGTCAAGTCGAGCGTGGGGAGGAGCGCGCTGGCAGATTGACCCTCGACCTCAACGGTCACGGTGTATGGGTGCTCTGTCATATTCACTGTCCCTGCATTGGTGAATCCATTCAACCGAATCGAATTATTGGCAAAGAAATCGCTGATTTTCAGCGTGAGCGTTCCGTATGCGCCCACCATGTCCTCCTGATCCATCTGAACGTTGACCGAACCGCTCCATGTTTCCTCGCCATCTTGAGAAACGCTGACTGAGACATCGCCGCCTTCCCAATCGCTGGCGAATAGACCCCCAGCGGACTGTCGGAGCATGAGGTTGACCTCGTTCGTGTCTTCATCGACCGTGCCTTCGGTGAGCAAAATGGAACTCACCTCATCCTCCCACCCCGCAACCCAAGGCGGGACAGAGAGGAGAATCCAGACGACGAGAATTGCGCCCCATTGTTTACCGCTCAATGCGGCGCCATCGTTGACATTGATCTTGAGATGAAGTGTGGCGAGGTATGCAGATAATAGAAGAATTCCGAGCACAACCCACCCGAAGAAGTCGAAGTCGATTCTGCTGAACAGAAAGATGAGGACCGCTCCGAGGAGAAGGAGTCCGCCCGCCGCGTTCCGAACATTGTCACTCCCTCTCACGTAAGCGTGAAACCCTCCGCCCGCCTTCTTTGGCGTGGCTGAATCGACTGTGGCATCCACCACAGTAGCAACGGTTGTATCATCAGTTTTGGCTTGTGCTTTTTCGAGCAATCCTCCAGACATAGCTACTCACCTCTACGAGGTGAGCCTCGCTCTCGGGGTTATCAAACCGTTGGCTCACCCGGGTGGTGAGACTGCCATTGTAGGCAGGGTGTTCTCACGCCGTCAGAAAATCGGATCGAATGGCACGGGCATGCCTTCATCGTCGACTTCAAACTCACGATTGCGCGCACCGATGACCGCTGCGGCCAGGCCGAGCATCATCATGGAGGGCAGCAGTTCGAAGCCCGGCAGGTAAACACCGCGGATGTAGAGGGTGACCATCTGGGTCTGCTGCATCAGCACACCGCCGGTTTGGACAGAGTGCTGGGAGGTTGCGCGGAAGTCGAGCTGGTAGTAGTGGTCCGACCATCCCTGCTTCTTGGGGGTGCGCATCATGACGCGCATCTTCTGAGGAGGTGCCTTGGATTCGATCCAAGTGTTGGTCTCGGGCAGTGATATCTGGAATCCTGCATCGCTGAGTTCGTCGCGGTTGGCGACGTCGATGATGAACTGATCTCGGTTGTTGCCGTCGTTGTAGATCTTGAATTCGAAGACGTAGTCGACCTTCGGGCGGAGTTGCTTGAAGGGCTCCTCTGCCTGGACACGCAGCATCGAGAACTGCTTGACGACCACCATCAGGTTGACCGTTTGACTGGTGCAGGTCGGGCAGGGTGCGCCATTGGCTTGATCCACGCGCGCCGAGACGGTCACTTGTCGACTGCCCTCGGTCATCATGTCCTCGCCGCGGACGACGATTTCGAAGGTTGTCGTGTCACCCGCACCCACGGTGATGGAACCGGGAGCGGAGTAGGTGAGGCCGGCGCTCGTGACCTGAATGTTGACCTTCTCGACGTACAGGGTCGGGTTGGTCGCGTCGCAGTAGGTCGTGCCGATGCGGGTCTCGCCAGGCCCGACGTCGATCGGAATCGCCGACGGCGAGCAGAGGATGTTGATGTCCGGATTGACCTGCGCTTCCGCGTTGTCAACGGTACCGGCCCACGTGCTCAACACGTAGATTGCAATCAGTAGGGTCATTCGGAAGACAGACTTCACTTGTTCCACCAATGGTGGGTCCCCACCAGCCCTACATAAGCGTTCGCGGGTCGGGGGCCCGTAGGGCCACGCCGTTTAGCGTTCACAGATCAAAGTCGTCGAGATCGAGGTCATCGAGGTCATCGAGGTCATCATCCTCATCGACGCTCGCCCCCAGATCATCTTCAACTTCGAATTCATCTTCATCGAGATAGCGGCTTGCGCCCTTGCCCAATTTCTTGCCGATCGAGATGACGACTGCGAGAACGACCAGCCCGGCGAGCACAGCCGCTGCGATGTACGCCCATGAAGGGATGTTCATTGCCGACAGGTCGAGCAGGCCTGCTGGCGCCGATGTGGCATTGATGTTGAAGACCTCCGTACTGGACATCTGTCGCATGTTGGAAGAGATGGTGATATCCACCTGAATGACCTCCGTGTCCAGGTCACCGGGGGGAATCAACGTGATGGTAAAGGAGGCGACTGCACCCATGGGGGCGGCGCTCGCATCCGGGGTAATCGAGACATTGAATCCCTTGTTCGTGAGGCTCAGTTCATTGAGGGTCAGTGAATAATTGTCGGCCGCATTGCCCATGTTGCGGACGAGGACGTTGACGCTGCCCGGCATGCCACCGGCTTCCAACTTGAGATAATTCGGTGAGATGTCGATTTCGATGGCAGAGTAGGGTTGGACCGCGATCAGAATATTGCTCTCATCACTCGGCGCGAACAATTCGCCGAAGCCGGTCCAATCGATGCCTTGCACGGAGGTGACCGTCGCGGTCACGGTGATGTTGAACTCGGCCGGTTGAGTGTCGCCACCGTCCGGTGCGGTGATCACGACCTCGAACTGAAGATCGTCGCCAGCGGCGAGTGTCGTCGATTCCA
>CAVOCV010000190.1:0-2776 GCA_963694325.1 Candidatus Thalassarchaeaceae archaeon
TCGACCGGCAGACGGATCAGGTCGCCCGAGACATCGAGCGCAAACCAGCCTTCACCGGTCCAGGCCGCGGACATTGGGACCAGTGCATCACCGGGAATACGGTCGATCCGATCCCATCCGAATGGATTCGGCACGCCCTCATACAGGGTGCCATCGACCTTCTGAATGAGCAGCCGACCGCTCGAAAGGCTGGAGACCCAAGACCAGCGCGTGGTCTCGATGCGCCGCTGGGCATCATCTCCGCCCAAGCGCAAGGCCCGGAGGCAGCCATCTTCATCCTGGGCGAGGAGAATCTCGCGATCCAACCAACCCACCATCTTCTGCAATGGGCCCGGTCTCAGCCGGCGAATGCCTCGGCCGCGACGATTGAACAGGTGGATGTGGTCGCCTCGGTCGGACAGCAACCAGCCCCCGCCGGGACGTGCAACGACGTCTCGGAATCCGCCAGCCACCGACCGGCCCTCACCGATGAGTTCACCGGTCGTAAGGTCGAGAAGGAAGAATCCTGAGCCCGCGAGAACTGCGAGGTTCGTTCCGTCGTGTTCCAGCCTATAGACGTCGAATGCGAATTCGCGCCGCCACAGGAAGTCGCCATCGGCATTCAGCCGGCGCACGACATTGCCCGCGGCGATCAGAGAGTCATCGCCCAGACAGGCGACCGCGCCGACCCGGCCTTCGACCTGGTGGCTCCAGGCCGTCTCCCACTGCTCTTCACTCATCTTCAGCCCTCCATGTGTCCACCTGAAAGGTGGGCTTTGGCTGCGTCCGAGATACGGAACAACCGACTGCGGCCCTGCTTGCGAACGGCGAGGATGCCGGCCTTGTGCAGGCCATTGTAAATCTGAGAAAGTCGGGGCCGACCGACTGCGAGGAAGGCTTGCAGAGCGGCATCAGAAGGCGAAATCTCTCTGGCGATGGCCGCCTCGACAATCGCGATTTCGCCCTCGTTGAGTGCTGTGATTCGACCCATATCGAGCGGTGGAGTGGTCAATGTCGGTGCAGGTGGGGTCTCGCGGCGGAGGTTCGCACCGATCTCCTTGGCCGCGATCGGATTCATCACCGGCCTGGGCAATTCCTCGTTGACCCATAGTGTGGTCTCCTCAGAATCCATCGAGGGCTCCTCCAGGGGCAATTGCAGGGTGGTGTCGGGTTTGGCCTCCATCGGACCGACCGACGAAGGCGTGCGCAGCGCATCATCGATGCCAATCTCTCGGTTGGTCTCCTCCTGGCGGCGCTTCAGGCCTGCGAATGGACCGCCTCGGGCCGCGGGTGGTTCGCGGGGCGGTGGTGGCTCTGTGCCCGGTTCCATCTGGAGGATTGCACCGCCGAAGGCCTGGTCCATGTCCGGTTCCTCGGTCTTTTCGACCTCGAGTTCGGGCAGGGCGGGTGATGATTCGACGATCTCTTCCGGTTCATCGGGGAATTCGGGTTCGGAATCGGGTTCGGGTTCGGGCTCAAGGTCCGGAATATCCCAATGAAAGTCGATGTCAGGCTCGGTCTCGATCTCTTCTTCGACCTCTTCCTCGACCTGTTCCTCAATCTCTACCTCGACCTCTTCTTCAATCTCATCTTCGAGTTCAACCGGTTCCGGCGCCATGCGCTGCTTTGCATCGTGCGGCCCGAGGTCCATCGATTCCATCGTTTCGAGGCGGCGGGTCAAGGGGGTGGATGCACCCCTCTGGGCATCGATCAGATCACGAAAGTGGCGAATCAGTCCAGCAGGACGGCCGCCGGTTGCTGCCAAGGCCTCATCGATCAGGGCGTCGCTGGCCGCCCAGCCCTCGTGGCTGACCGTACGCATGCGCGCATCGATGAGCGCACGCACCTCTTTGGCATTCAGATCGGGCAATGGGACGGTCACATCGTAGGAGGATATCAGATCCTCCGACCATGCGGCCAGCTGTGCGGGCGTCAAAGCGACGACGACGATCGCCTTCAATCGGCAGAGGCACGGCGTCAATCTCTCGAAGACTTGGGCCAATTCCTCACCACCCACCCCTGGGAAATCGAAGGTGATCAACGGCAGGTCTCCACTACGGCCCTCTAGGCTAGCGACCATCTGCTCGACGAGCATGCCCGTTGTGGCGGGCACCTCATATCCAGCGATGCGGATGTAGAGTTCGCTCAGCAGGGTGGCGACAGGGTCCTGTTCGGGGAACATCGTATTCGTCAATACCTCGGGTGAGAGGTTTGCACAGGCGTGGAGAACCGACGTACGCCCCGAACCCCGCTCCCCCTGCAATACCATCAGGCGGGGGTTGCGGAATCGCAGGTGCAGGCTCAGGTCCTGCATCACGGTCTTGCGGCCGACCAACATGGCGGCACCATCGACTTCGATCGGTCGGGCCGAGAAGGGGTTGGCCCGCATGTGAGGGAGGTGTAATGCCCTCTGATCAGAAATCGTCATCTGCGGCAGCGAACCGCAACGGGGTTTAACACGTTTACGCGATTCTAACACAGCGAGAATGGCGTTTGGAAGCGTTGAACGAAGCACCGAATTGGCTTTCATCCCGGATTAGTTCTTTTTCTATGTCCGAATTATTACCAATTAACGCTTTGTTAACGGGTTGTTAACGGGTGTGATGCGTTACTAACGCGTCGCTAACGCGTCGCCAGAGGAATCCCAACCCGATTGGTTCATGAGATTGGGCCGCTGAAGCCCCGTGTGATGCCCGTCGATGACAGCCGCCTGAGCGGCTTCTACAAGCTCGACCCCGAGACCCGTCGCGCCATGCTCACCCACCTCTCGCCCGAGGCGGTCGAAGCCTTGGCCAGC
>CAVOCV010000191.1:0-2673 GCA_963694325.1 Candidatus Thalassarchaeaceae archaeon
CACCAAATACCAGTGCAGTCTTTCCTTCAAGTTGCAGCATGAAACCACATCCAGCCCTATGGGCTGTGGTCCCCCCGCAGCAGAGGGGTCTTGAGGCTGACCCCTCGAAGGTGACCCTACGGGTCAAATTCGCCATAAAGTGTGCCGGGCCAAACCCGGTGCACCAAATGGAGTAAGTCGACGGCCTGCTCCACTTCGAGCGCTTCGACCAGGGCCTGTGTGCGTTTGGGAACGGTCTTCGGTCCGAGAACGGCACCCGGTCGGCGGGGATCGTCGAGAAAATCGGTCTCCATCGTCCAGGTCGCCGAGCTCTGCTGGAAGGTCTCGAGGATGGTTTCGAGGCTGTTCTTTCCCATGCTCACTGAGGCCGACAATCCATGGGTGAATGCAGCGCTGACATCCGCCTGTGCATAGTGGTGGACCGCCGTGTGTTTCTCGAGGCCTGCTGCCGAACAGATGGCGGCAAGTTCGGCATTCGTTTCGGCGCCATTGTCCTCGACGTGCAGTTGGATCGGCACGTTGGCCTGGGCCGCCATGTGCATGACTTCCCTGAGTTGGAGATTGGCCGCATCCCAAATTTCGTCCGCGACGGGGTAGTGCGGTCGACCGACCTCACCGAGTGCGACGGCTTTGCCCTCTGCGATCAGGTCCAGCGCGAGTCGACAGGAGTCCAGATGAAGATCCGTAGCATCTTCCATGCCCAACGTGTGGACCTGCTTCTCCCAGATCACGGGGTGTGGACCGAGGATGACTCGCACATCCAATCCCACCTGCGAGCGAACCGATTCAGCCATCTTCAGGGTCGCTTCGTAATCGGTGCGGACCGCGGCGATGTCCCCTGGCATGCCGGGCTTGTGAACCAGGCAGAGATGGGTGCCGCCGGCGTTGGCGAAATCCTGGGCTGCATCGACACCTCGGCCATTCGTATCGAGATGCATGTGGGTATCCCAGATGGGTCCCGTCCAGCGTCCATTCTCGATGGACATGGGATCATCCCAGAAGATTCTCATCCGACAGGCGCTGCTTCCATCGATTGGCCGCCATGGTGACGAGTTTGGGGTGTCGAGCCTCGGTGGCGATGCCCCGTCCATTCCGGAAGAGGAGAAGTTGGACCTCGTGGCGGCCGTCGTCGATGCGCAGACAGTCGAGGTCCGCATCGATGGTCGCCTCCGGGAAGAGGTCGGGCACGCCTTCGATTGAGACCGTCGTTTCGAGGTCGAATGAGGCGACGACAGGGCCGACCTCGAAGGTCATCCCCGCCTCCGGCTCGCCGAGGCGGAGGTGAATTTCTTTGGCTGCGAGATGGGCGATCTCCTGCTTCTTGCAACCGTGGACGATGATGCGACCTCGATCGTCGATCAGGAGGGTGGCGCGAGGTGCGACCAGAGAGAGGATGACATAGGCGCCGCTGCGTTTGCCGCCAATCTCATCGATGATGCGTTGCGGGTCGAGGCCGACCGGCGAGGTGAACCGAAAAATCTGATTATCGACGAGGGCGTTGGTCATGTCTCATCCTCCTGCAGGGATTCACTCTCGACCCCGTTCTCAAGTGCGGTATGGAGGGTCGGCATCCACGCCTGCATCACGGGCACGAGCAGCACGGGTGCAGCGCCGCCATCAACCTGTCCCTCACGCAGGGTGGCGAGGGCACCGCGGAGTCGGGCGGCGTATCTCTGGTCCCGTAAGGCGGCGAGTTCGGTGGTGATCAGCCGTTCGGACAGGGCCCACCAAGCCGCGCAATATGCGCTGGCCTCGGCAAGACCCTGTGCCTTCGCATCACTGCGCTCGGCGGCGGGCGGTTCGATCCGCAGCATTGCCGCCTTCATCGCTCGCTTCCAGGCACGGCCGGCGAAGACCTGGCGGATCAAGGTGCGGAACTGTGCCATCTCATCGGCGCAGTCCTCGACCCAGTCATGCCATTCCTCATCGTCGGGTTCGACGAAGAATGTCGGACGTTCAGCACTGATGGCCGCCCGGTGAATACGCCGTGGCTCGGGGTCTGGAAAACGGCCGGTCTGAACCGAATCGATGCTGATCAGACCCTCCATCATGCGGCCATAGGCACCGCCCTGATAGGCCAAAGTATCCCGATTGACACCTGGATTGTCCCTTTCCTCAACGACCTGTTCGGCCCAATCCTCCGGCTCGTCAGGTGGCAGCAGGAAGGCGAGGCCTTGCCAGTCCCCCACCGTGCGCCGCAGTGCATCGGTTGAGACGACGGTGGGCAGGTGGGGCCACAGGCGAATCGTTCCACCGTCCTCATCCGACCAGTCGATCGGTGACCACGGCAGGGCCTCCCCTTCGGACATCGTCCTCACCTCGGTGGGCTCATTGGCTGGCGACCCACTCTTCGAGTTGTTCGACAGACCATCCCTGGTCGAAGTAACCCTGGATGGTTGCCTCGTCCCAGTGGGGGAACTTTTCCTGTGCGATTTGCATCGGTGTCTTCGCCGCCGCAGCGGGGGGTCCGCTGGCCGAACCGGGTGGACCTCGACGGTCACCGGCACGGGTCGCGGGCGGGCCACGACTGCGAATCGGTGCGACCGCTTCACCGGCCGGCAAGAAGTCATCCTCTTCGATGAAGTCATCCTCCTCTTCAGCGGTCGACTTGTTGAGAACGAGCAGAACGACGACCACCGCGATGATCAGCAGAATTGCCGCACCGATGATGCC
>CAVOCV010000192.1:0-2663 GCA_963694325.1 Candidatus Thalassarchaeaceae archaeon
GAGGGGCCTTTTGGGGCCAAGGAGGCAGGCGAGGGCCCGCTCCTGCCCATCCTGCCCGCGGTCTGCAATGCGATTCACGATGCCATCGGCATTCGCATCGACGAGATGCCGGTGACGCCCGACCGCCTGTACAAGCGCATCGAGCAGGCCTGCAAGGCCCAGGGTGTGGACGACCCGCTCGATTTGGCAAATCCGACCTACTCCGCATCCGCATTGCAGACGACCTTGGCCGAGCGCGCCGAGGCCCATGCACTGCGCGACCATCAGCGCGACATCCAGAAGGATCGTTCATCCTACGTCAACGGGGTATTGTTCGGCTTCGACCCCGACATTCCACCCTCAGAGCAGATCGAGGGTTGGCGGGAATCCATCACGCCTTCACCCGAAGATCTGGTCGATGAGACGAAGCGGGCGGCCCGCGCGTGGTCCCATGTCGAGCGACGTCACCGAGGTGATGCCTGATGCGCATGCCACCCTTCACCCTCCACACCCCGGACAACCTCGCCAAGGCGTTGGCATTGGCCGGTGAATTGACCGACTTTGACTGGGTCTCCGGTGGGACGGATTTGCTGCCGAATTACAAGTGGCACCTGAACCCCAGCCCGGATGTGATTTCGCTGGCGAAGGTGCAGGAACTCAACACCCTCTCCCCCACGGTCATCGGGGCCATGGTTCGCATCCACGATCTGGTCGAGAGCGAGGTCGCCCACCCGCTCTTGCGCGAGACCGCGGCGACCATCGCGAGCATCATGATTCGGCGCAGCGCCACCGTCGGCGGCAACATCTGCCTCGATACACGCTGCTTCTGGTTCAACCAGACCGAGGATTGGCGACGTTCGATCGAGTGGTGTCTCAAATGCGATTGTGGGACCGGGGCGGATTGCCGTGTGATTCCCAATCAGAACACCCTCTGTGTCGCCACCTACCAGGCTGACCTTGCCGCCGCCTTCATCGCGCTCGATGCGACGATTCATCTGGCCGGCGCCAGCGGTGCGAGATCGATGCCATTTGCCGAGTTCTTCCAACTCGATGGTGTGACGCGCAACGTCCTGAAGGCCGGCGAATTGGTGACTCACGTCACCCTGCCCGAGACCGCATCACAATGGAATGGGGCCTATCAGAAATTGCGCCTTCGAGAGACCTGGGATTTCCCCGAGGCCGGCGTCGCTGCAGCTTGGCGGATCGAGGGCGGGTCCCTCACAGGATTGCGCCTCGCGACCACGGGATGTGAGAGCATTCCCGGCGACCATACCGAACTGGCGATGGAAGCCATCGCGGACTGGGATGGAAAGGCCAGCATCCGGGCCTTGGCCGAGGGTGTGCGCAAGGCTGTCAAACCGGTCAACAACACCTACTTCCCACCTTCTTATCGACGCAAAATGTTGCGTGTTCTCACCCGGAGAGCCCTTTCAGAGCTCGAAGGCCTGTAAGCGGCGGATTCTTTGCCGATGGGTGTGCAGGTCGACCCGATGTCCCGTCTGGCCTTCGCCATCTGTGCCTTCGCGTTGCTGGCGTGGATGCCAGCGCCGGGCACGGCACAGGTCGACCCGCCCGGCGTGCTTGGATGGGAGATGGGGATCGTCTATGCTGAGGGCATGGAGGATACACCCTTCACCCTCGATGAGGATCGAACCGAGGTCCGATTCTGGGTTCGCAACGACAACCTCGTCGGTGACATCTCACTCAGCATGGAGTATGATACCTCGGTGTCTGGCACCCTCGATGGGGAGGAAAATGTCGATGTTGCCAGCGGGCGCAACGAGACGTTCACCATTCGATTGACAGATGTCGATGTGTGGAACATTGCGGCGCTGACCACCTTCACCCTGGACGTGCAGGCGACCATCGATACATTTGCCGGTGCACCCGTATTGTTGCCCTCGAGTCAGAGTGACGAGGCCGAACTCATCGTGCCCCCTCTGCACCGTTGGATGGTCAACCTCGAAGAGATCGAACATCCGATCAGCGCCGGCACAGAGTTCAATGTCGGCATCACCCTTCTCAACAACGGCAACACGGCGGATTCTATTCGTAGCCTCGACATCGTCGATGACTGCCCTGTGATGACCTCGGATACCACAACCCTGGACCAGGTGGTCGGCGTCTCTACCGCGGCAGGCGTGGCTCTAGCATCCGTCGTGGTTTACGATGCATCCTCCACCCATCCGAGTCGCATCTGCGAAATCGAATTGACCGTGCGGAGTGACGGTGTGGCCGAGGGTGGCGACGGTGATGTCAGCAATGAGGACAGCATCGATGTCCAGGTTGAAGCCCGTCCCGTCGGCAGTGATCAAGACAATGACGAGGCCAGCGTCGGTGATGATGATGGCCCGCAGAATCAGCAGGAGGTTACCTCTGACAACTTCCTCACCCTGCCCGGCGCTCTGGCTCCGCTCGGATTGCTCCTCGCTGCCCTTGCGCGAGCGCGCGAGATGTGAACCGGACGAGACAGCCCGTCAGAGCCCTGTTCTGGGAAGGATTTCTTCCATGATACGGAAAGGTCGAAGTTGAAACTCCTCCCCAACAGGATTCAGGCACCCGCTCGCCATGCAGCAACCTATATGCGTAGAATGAGGTTGGACGAAGTGTCGGTGTGCAGGAGCCTTGGCTCCAAACGAAATGGATGGAGGTTCTGGGTGTGGCAGAGAAGGAGAAGGAGACCA
>CAVOCV010000193.1:0-2617 GCA_963694325.1 Candidatus Thalassarchaeaceae archaeon
AGAAAGCGCAGTTCCCAGTGATGCAATTGCGCCACTGTGAACCGTTCGTACCGGTGAAGTTGAGGTCGGCATCGCCGACGGAATCCGCCGCGACATCGCCGCTGCTCTCGTCGAATCCCCAATGGTGGATGAGGTCGGCATCGCGCACCGGCGTGCTGCTGCCGCGGGTGAAGGCCGTGGTCGGAATCACCTGTTTGGTCTGATTGGCGGATGCCCATGAGAGGTGGAATCCAGCGGCCCCGCCATGCTCGTAGAACTCGGTGCGTACGCTGTGCTCCCCCGCTTCCAACCAGACGGTGTCGCTTGTCTCAGACATGCCGTGGACGCCTTCATGGTTGACGATCTCGACCCCATCGATCCACAGCTTCGTGCCGTCATCACTGTTGAGATAGAAGGTCCAGTTTTCCGAGGTCGGAATGTCGATAAAACCGGTGTGACGAACACTCCAGTAGTCCTTGAAGCGGTCGTCAAGGCCCGCCCAGGCATTGCCCGTCACGGCCCAATCGATGTTCGGCTCATGTCGAACGACATCGGCGATGCGACCGCTGAGGTCCGGCATCAGACTCAAATTGTAGGTGATGCCGGCATTGTCGAAATATTCCGCCTGCAATCCAAGCGTTGTCGCCGCATCAGAAGCGCTGCACGGCGCGGCGTCGAGCACGCCCTCCATCGCGCCGTTTCCATTGCGGGTCACCTCGGTTTGCCGGGCCCACCACCATTGCTCGCCCGGTGACAGGGCAGGTGCGGTGCCGTCCCAGTACCGCGCGCCACTCGACCATGCGGCATCGGCCGTGTCAAATCCTACATTGGGCAAGAAATTCGCATCCCAAGCCCCATCATTGGAACCCCAAGAAGTGTACATCGACACATTCTGCATGTCGGTCACGAAGGTTGAATTTTGGTTGAAGTGCACGGGCAAACCCATGGCGGAAATCGATGCATTCGTCGCGTAGAGGAGGTCATTCCACCACTTGTAACCCGAATTGTTGCGATTGGTTGCAAGGTCGATGACGGTCAGTCCATGTTGTCCAAACGACGCTGTAGCCTTGTCGATCAGCCCGAGGGCGGTCTCGACATCATAACCGGTCAGCCGGGTGACGAGATAGTAGCCCTGCTCGGCCCGGCTGAACGCCTTCATCTCCTGGCCCGCGGCCGAGCCGTAATTCGATGCAGCATACCAATCTGCGAAGATCGAGGCGGCGAATGGGCCGTCGATCAGAGCCAGTTCTGCATCGAAGGCGGCCCGCGCATTGGTCGCGCCATTGACCCGCAGCGGCACACCCTTCGTCGTCACGAGCACGTTCAAATCGGTCAAATTCCGTTCTGAGATCATCGTCGAAATCGGATCGGCGAAGTAGGTGGTGAACTGGGCCGAGGTGATCGTCTCCCCGGTCGGCGTGCTCTCATTGGTCAGCAACAGAATGCGTTCTGCTGGGATGTTGCGGGCCACAGCGAAGGCCATGCCGATGGTCACACTGTCCGCACTCTGATTGTTGATGACGACCGCGACATCACCATAGTCGGACAACGACATGTGAGAGAAGGGTTCGGCGACGGCGACATCGCGGAAGGGTTCCTCCGTCCAAGCATCACCGAACGCCGCGCGCTCATCGACCAATGGCAGCGCCGACCACGACTGCATCAAGAAGAGCAGAACCAAGCCCACGGCCAGACGAGAGCGCACGCACCGCCACCCCCCCACTCGACTTTTCACCATGTCGGGCGTTTGTGAGGCGGCACCGTAGGTGCCGGGTAGATTCAACCGGAGGTGTCCGACGAATACCATAAATCCCTCCGACCCCTCTCACCCAAAGTATGTCAGAAGTCATCATCGCCAGAGAGTGCCGTCACGCCAAGCTCCGGGTCATCGCTGGAGACATCACGAAGTACGAAGCACAGGTCATGGTGACCGGTGCTTCGAACCGTCTCGCAGGCCGTGAAGGCCTCGACGCGAAGATCCACAAAGCGGCCGGTGAAGAGCTCCGTGCGGCCTGTGCCGAGATTGGCAAAGTGCAACGCGCTCAGAACCTCCAACCTTGCCCGGTCGGCAACGCCGTGACCACTGATTCGTTCAATCTCCCCTGTGAGAAGGTGATTCACGTGGTCGGGCCCGACTGCCGTCGTCCGAGTCAAGACGAGGGTCGCCGCGAACTCATCGTCAAGGCCTACGAAGCGATGTTCGAACAGGTGCGCGCCATCGGCGGCATCGAGACGATGGTCATGCCTCCGGTCTCGATGGGCATCTTCGCCTATCCCCACCGTGAGGGTGCCCGCATGAGCATGCAAATTCTGCTCGGCTGGCTCGACGCCGAGGAGCACCCCGGGGTCGATGATCTCGTGATGATCGTCTCCGAGGAGAATTTCGTCAAGAACCTGAAGACGGTCTACCGTGAATCCGAAGACCAATTCCCTGGCATCGATTGCACCCGCCAATACCGGAAGCGCCGCTTCTGAACACGCACGTGAACGAGTGGCCATGATGCATGGTTCCCAACCATGCCACCCGGGTTCAACTCCCGGGTTTAGACCCACAAGCGTCCGGCCTCCTTGCCGTGGTTCGCATATTACGAATTCTCAATAGGCATCATCATGTGGCAACCGCATAGGCATGAAAATA
>CAVOCV010000194.1:0-2590 GCA_963694325.1 Candidatus Thalassarchaeaceae archaeon
GGTCTTCGTCCATTCACTGGTCAACGGCAGCAGTTGGGTGACCGATGCGAACGGGTTCGTGACCAACATGAGCGGGTCCTGGCAGAGCCTCAACGCCGATACCGGCCGCATGGACTGGACTGTGATGCCCAGTTGGAATTGGATCGAGGAGGCCGACGTCACATGGAAAGCGCAGGCAACGACCTTGGACTCACTGTATTCCATCCGTTTTTCGACCGCAGAAACCGATCATGAGAGGCGCATGGAAATCGATGCCTTCCAAGTCTGGGATGAGAGCGGTGGCAGCGATGGTGGCCCCCAGGTCTTTGCCGGTGAATGGGTCGCTGGAGGCGATAATCTGCGGGTCGAGGGCACGGTTCACTTCCTCAACCTCACAAGCACACCCCTGCCCGGCGATGTCATCGTCGAATTGGAGAATGTCAGCGGCAATTCGAGCAGTGACGATAATGGAGACTTCTCGATTCTCACCAGCGCACCTCCGGACAACCACTACGACGGATTCACCTTGACAGCGCGACTCAACGCATCCTTGGATGGTGCGGCCTCTCTGAACTTCCGAATCGATGGGACCCTGCCCGGCATGCTGTTGAATTCGCCACTCGAGGCTCGCCTGTTGCCCTCTTCGACCCAGACCGTGAATGTGACCATCATCGACAGCATCGAATTGGATGAGGGCAGCCTGCAACTCCGATGGTGGGTCGAATCGCGTCACGATGACCTCGATGGCATGCCCGAAGCGGATGAATATGCAGCCACACCTCTGGTTCGGCAAGGCCAGACTGACTACTTCCACGCCACCTTCGACGATACCACCAATACGCATGGCCAACAGGTCTCATTCTACATCACCGGCTTCGACATCGCCGGCAATCCGCTCAGCACCGGACCGGGACTTGTCGATGACCTACACCACTACACCTCACTCGTGCCTTCGCCAGCGACGCTGAATTCGACGCGCATCGGCTTGCATGCGGACGGCATTCTCGTGCCGGCCCATCCGGTCTGGTTGGAGATCATTCTGAATGAGCAGAACGGTTTGGAGGACATCGATCGAATCGTCGTCGAACTCGGTGCCACCCAGATGACATGGACCAACGGTTCGATGGCCTCGGATGATCCGAATCTTGTCCTCATGGACTTCACATTGACTGAAATCGGCGATTCAGTCGTTCTCAACATCACCTTCAGCCTCGATCCGATCTTCGATGGCAGCGGCACCCAATTCCTGACCTTGCGGGTGACGGATTCGTCTGGACAGCAGACCTTCAATCCCCCCTTGTTCTGGACATTCAATGCGGATGTCGAGCTGGTGGACTTCACCATCTCCTTGGATGATGTACCCTTGCTGGAGGATGATTTCGTCACCCTCGGTTCGCGCTTGACGATCACGGGCAGAATCCGTTATGTGGCTGCAGACCTCGCCCCACCGCCTGACTCGATCGAGGTTCAATTGGAGGTCCCCCTCGACCTGCCTCTGAGCGTCACGACGGATTCGGAAGGCGGGTTCTCCGGCACGATGGATGTCCTTGGTGGGGGCCTCTATAGGGCAACTCTTTCAGTTGTCGAGGGAGAGGGCATGGCGGATTCGATCGGGTCTCAGCGGCTGCAGCTCGATGATTTCGCACCGGCCCTCATCGGCTCGAGTCCCGCTTTCATCGCCGCGAATTCCACGGCTGTGATGCTGCAATTCGACATCCAGGAGATTGGATCGGGTCTGTCGGGTGATGCCATACCGATGACCTGTCAGGCTCACGACGGATTCGAGGCCGTCGGTGAGTCTGTGAGTGCTGACTCAAACCTGTTGATCGCAGCCGAGGTCTCCAGATATCGCGTCAATCTCACATTCCCACCCCTGATCGGCGTCGATGCGGTCGACTGCTGGATGCAGGTATCAGACCGGGCCGGCAATGGTCTGAGCGGCACCGGATCCGCCCCGACGTGGGCGCTCAGACTCGACGTCGTCGAGACGCGAGCCGACCTTGTCGCCACCGAGATTGCCTTCACCAACGATCCCGTCTTCGGCCATGACACCACCATCGAGATCACCCTGCAGAACCTCGGCAATCACACCGCCACCCCATTCTGGGTCACCCTTGAAGCCAACGAAGACCAAGTCGCCTCCGGCCAAATCCAGTTCCTCGAGGGGCAGACGTCCACCTTCATCCGCCTGGATTGGAACCCCGACTGGAAGGGGGAACTCGACCTCATCGTCCACGTCGATACAGAACAGCAAATCGAGGAGCGCAATGAGAACAACAGCTTCACGCACACGATCCACGTCGATGACGCGCCCGAGGGCAGCATGTTCAACCTCGCGAGTTTGGGTGGCATTGGACTGCTCGTCCTCCTCGGCATCGTGGGTGTGCTATTCGTCGCGATGAAACTCAAGGGACGCGATGATTCCGAGCACTGGGATGATGACGAAGAATTCGACGCCTGAGGCCTCGGGTGCGCTCAGAGGGGGCAGACCATTGTGCGTCCGGACCCTTGTGAGTCTGGACCATTGTGGATTATCCTAACATAATATCTGACGCAACAATGAATAACAAAACCAATTATTGCCCAACATGCGCAAGGAAGTAATGGCTCC
>CAVOCV010000195.1:0-2573 GCA_963694325.1 Candidatus Thalassarchaeaceae archaeon
CATCCTCATCGTGGATGATTTCGCAACCTTCTGCATCGACCTCGATACCGGCGAGGGTGCCCGGACAGGCATCATCGCCATTGTATACACCATCGCCATCGCTGTCATATTGAATCTGACAACCGCTTTCATCGACCTCGGCATCGGCCTCGCTGTTCGGACAATCGTCCTCATCGTCGATGACACCATCGCCGTCGGTATCACTGGCCATCGGACAGCCGGCCCAATCCACATCGGTGCCCTCCGGTGTGCCCGGACACTGGTCGATGACGTCGTAGATGCCGTCGCCATCGGTGTCCTCGCCCGGGGTCGTGTCGACTTTGGGGCTTGGATCGATGGGGTCAGAATCATCTCCACCGATGCAACCGGAGAGGATCGCACCGAACATGAGTGTGGTCATCAGCAAGACGAAGAGGGAACGTTGAGAGCTCATCAGGTCACTTCCGTGCCTCGCGGAGGGGACTGGATGTCGTATGAACACTCCTGCTCCCTCGTTCGTAGAACGAGTCGGCCATCGACGGCATCCTGAAGGGGGGCCTTGGGTTCGCGAAGACCGATGAGCGACGGTGCCGAGGGCCTGGACTACGCCAGCAGCGGCGTCGACATCGACCTCGAGGGCGCTTCGGTCGCTTCTCTGGTCGGCGCACTCGCGCGTTCGACTCGACCGGCGGGCAGTCCAGGTGCACCGGTCGACCTCCCCGGGGGATTTGGTGGACTGGTCGAATTCGGTGACAATCTATTGGCGCTCGCCACGGATGGCGTCGGCAGCAAATTGCAGATCGCCTCGATCATGGGGGATTATTCCGGCGTCGGCATCGATTGCATGGCGATGAACGTCAACGACCTGCTATGCGTCGGTGCGGAGCCGATCGCCTTCGTCGATTACATCGCCGTTCCCAAGCCCAATCCCGACCAACACGCCGCCATCGGAGCGAGCCTTGCAGAGGCCTGTACCCTCGCTCGGGTCACCTTGGCGGGTGGAGAGACGGCCAGCCTGCCCGGCATCGTCACCGAACTCGACCTCTCGGGCACGGCCCTCGGCTGGCTGCCGAAGGGCGCGGCGATCACCGGCGCGAATCTCTGTGCGGGCGATGTCATGATCGGCCTGCCCGCCAGTGGCATCCACTCCAACGGCTTCTCTCTGGTCCGAAAGGTCGTCGAGCTCAGCGGTTTGGCCTATACCGACCCCGCACCCTTCGATGAATCGCGATTACTCGGCGAGGTTCTCCTCACTCCCACCCGCATTTACGTTGATCCCGTCACCGACCTCATCGACGCCTGCCGTGACGGGACAGGGCCCTGCCCAGCCGATGCACTGCACGCCATCTGCCACGTCACGGGCGGCGGCCTTTCCAACCTCCTCCGGCTGCACGAATCACTCGGCTGGCACATCTCCAGCCCCTTGCCCCAACTCCCCGAATTCGGGTGGGTCCAGCGGCTGGGTGACATCACGGATCGTGAGATGGCGAGGACGTTCAACCTCGGCATGGGCATGGTCATCGTGGTCGAAAAATCACACGCTTCAGCGGTCGAAAACTGGCTTGGATCTAGACTGGATGGCACGGCCGCTGTGGGTGAGGTTCGCGACCACGGCCACCGCGTCACGCACGTCAACCCGGAGATCATCTTCGAGCATTATTGAGGTGAAAATAGGTGGAGGAAGAACCCACTCCACGCCTCGAATGGCTCATCTTGGCACTGGTCGTGCTGGCCGCACTCTCTCTGGATGTAGAAACCCCGGAAAAGACGCCGATGCCAGAGTTACGCCACATCGAGGGAACGATCGAATTGTCGACCCAAGATGCCATGGATTCACTCGGTTTTGAGGGATATGAGCCGGGCGCGATCGCGACGGTGGACCTCGCAGTGATGTCTGTCGTCGTCACCGACTGCTCAAATTGCAGCATCGCGCCGACGGGTATTCGGCTCTCCGGCGAGGTGATTCTGACGGAATTGATCGATGAGGGTGGGCGTTTGGGACGCATCGAAGCCGACCTTTCGCTGACCCACCTCCAAGAGGTCACGGCGGACGGATTCATCCATCAGGAATGGCTGATTCTCGATTGGGATGCCGGCGATATTCACATCGATGCTGAGGTGCACATCATTCACGACCCGCCACGCTGGCAGCCGGCGGATCGGTCGAATTCGGCATTCATGACCGCCGAAGATGGTCAAGAGAGTCGCACGGGCCCTCGGGTTCTCATCGGACCGTTGCTCAATGGGACGCGCCTGGTCGAGGGATGCCTGCCGGACAGTCGCGGATGTGAAGCCTCCCAACAACCCGACATTCGATTGGAATCGACCTATTCCACCCCGGGTGAAGTGCTTGAAATTGAATTTGAAATTAGTGAGATCAACACCCTTTGTGAGGCGGATGAATCGGCTGAATCGGTCTCGATTTGGAATACCACTGGCAGCGGTGGAGGACAGTTCGCGCCGATGGTTCTGTGGCTCGAGGCGACCGGAGTTTCGAGCGGTGGATTCAGGCTCCCCGCGGGTACGTGGACTCAAGTCGATGCTGAAAATGTTGACTGTGGTACTCTGATCGATGGAAACGGGGCACTACGGCT
>CAVOCV010000196.1:0-2543 GCA_963694325.1 Candidatus Thalassarchaeaceae archaeon
GTCGCCTGCCTCAGCGAATCTCATGGGTTGGTGGCCGTTCAAGCGAAAGCCCCGCCCGCTGATTGAGGACCCCCACGTGAAGGGCACGCGGTTCTGGTTGGAAGAACTGAGATCCACTTGCGAACGACATTTTGACAATCACGCCGAAGGGCAGCGATTGATCGCGCAATTCCAGGTTGAATGGAAGGATGCCTCGAGGTCTTCCGAGATGACTGCGGACTTGTTGGAGGGTTTGGAGCGACGTGCATATCGCTTGTTGAATTCTGATGCAGAGGCTTGGTTGGCCTGGTTGGATGATGAGGAATTCTGGCGCCCGGGCTGGCGTGGTGATGATGGCGAGCCCGGTGGAATGGATTGAAGAAGCGTCGGCGGCGCGCTCTGAGCGATGTGGGAATGGGTCGCCTTCCTCGGTGGGTCCGCGGCGGTTCTGCTGTGGATGAGCCGCGCGCAGCCCTTTCCCGAGATTGGTGCGCGCTGGGCGTGGTGGATGCTCGCGTTTGCGGGGCTATTGGCGATCTCGGTCACCTCGCCCCGAGAGATGAACCCGAGTTTGCCACCCATGCTCGCCGTGGGATTTGGTGGGCTGGGTACGGTTGTCGGCGTGCATCATGCATCGGTTCGACGCACGGATGATATCGTCGCCCCGTTCGCCAGTCTTTGGCTCGCCGTGGGCACCGTCTCTTTGCTCGCCTCGTCCTGGGCTGAATTCAATCGCAGTGAACAATTGTTCGGATTTGGTCTCGCCACGCTCGTCGTCCTGCTCACGGTCTTCTTGCTGTGGAAGGGTTTGATCATCGGCGTGCAAGGTATCACTTGGTCCCAAGCGGCACTCCGTCAATTGGAACGGGGTCTGATCGATGGCGAACGGGGCGCGATCGCGATGTTCGAAAAATCCTGGAATGTTGACGAATCCTGGCTCGATGCGATGAGCCACGCCGCCCTGGTGCGAATCCATGAACGGCGCGGTGAGGTCAGGGCCGCGGCGAAGCATGCCGATCTGCTCTCCCGACTCGGAGGGGAAGAAGCGGTGGACCCCGCTTGGATTTCGCGCGTGGATTCCTGCCTCAGGGGGCTGCGTGCCCCGATTCGAGAATCGGAGTGAAACCCCCAAATCATGGGGCCCCATGGGGCTACTCGGCTCTGGGTTGAAGTATTCCCGAGTACGAATGAAGTACAGATGATTGCGATGAAAGGCGAAAAGATTCGGGTGTTCGGTATGCGGCTCGGGTGGGCTGCTGTCGTCGTCTGGTTTTCGGCCAACCTCCTCTCTCAGGCCGTCTACATCGGATTCAACGGTCAACCGTACAATGCAAATGCACTGCTGTCGAGTCTCGGTGGCTGGTACTGGGCCTTCATCGGGATCGAATTGCTCATCTGGACGCTGCTCAGTGGGCTGGTGGTCCACAAGTTGCGCATCCGCTTGGATGATGTCGCCTCCCCTGAGACTGTTTGAGCCGGCGAAAGGCCCTTGATGGCGGGCCGCTCCGTGCTCAACATGGTCCGCATCACCAAGGTCCACACCGGCGGCGGCGATGGTGGGGAAACCTCTCTCGCCAGCGGCGCTCGGGTCTCCAAGGCTCACCCACGCATCGAGCTGTATGGCACGATCGATGAGTTGAATGCAATCATCGGCATGGTGCGGGCTGAATTGGACCGGCTCGAGGTGAATCACGAGGATGGGGGTCCGCGCGCCACCGTGCGGCGGGCGAAGGTTGCGGCGACACCTCGACTCAGCCTGATTCAGCAGGAATTGTTCGACGTCGGTGGCGAGTGCTCATTCCCACCGGGCGAGGTGCCCGAGGCAATGTCGGTGATCGACATGGGTCAAGCGGATCGATTGTGCACCGAAATGGATGGATGGACCCGGGATCTGGCCCCGCTAGAATCGTTCATCTTGCCCGCGGGCTCTCCTTTGATCGCCACGATGCACCTTGCGCGCACCGTCACCCGACGGGCGGAGAGACTCGCCGTGGGACTGCGAGAGACGGACGGGGAGGCGGCGGTACGCGACGTCGTCATCGCCTATCTGAATCGACTCTCGGACTGGTTCTTCGTTCTGGGTCGATGGATCACGGCCGTGCTCGGTGAGGATGAGGTCCTCTGGGTGCCACTGGGGAAGCGCGACTAGGCCTAGAGTTCACGGCCGAGCGACTGGAGTTTTTCCCTTGCACCGCGCAGGACTTCTCGACTCTGTTCAAAACTCAATTGGGCTTCGGCATCCTCCCATTCAAGCCACATGAAATTGCGATGCTCATGGCTCAGTGTGATGTCGTAAGCATCCGTCTCGCCGATGAACCAGAAGACCTCTTTTTCGATGCGGCGACCTTTGTGATGGAATTCGTAATAGGTTCGCATCTGCCAATCATCGACCATGCGAACCGCCGAGATGCCGGTCTCCTCTTCCAATTCGCGTAATGCCGTTCGTTGGTAGGTCCCATCAGCGGCTTCGTAATGCCCCTTGGGAAACCCCCAGTGGCCCTGTGGATATTGCAACAGGAGAACGCTGCCGAAGTTGACGAGAACGACGCCACAGGATGTCTCCA